>JAISJU010000163.1 GCA_031261165.1 Prevotellaceae bacterium | reverse complement strand
TCAAGCCCGCAATGACAGAAAAAAACAACAACAATGGAAAGCATCAATTTCAAACATTCAATCCCCGTGCAACTGCGTTTTAACGATGCGGATTCGCTCGGACACATCAACAATTCGGTCTATTTTACCTTCTACGATTTGGGCAAGACGGAATACTTCAAAGCCGTGCGCGGCAAGCAAATCGACACGAAAAACATTGATATAGTGGTTGTTCACGCCGAAGTGGATTTTATCGCACCGGTTTTTCTGCACGATGAAATCGAAGTGCAAACGGCAGTGTCCGAAATCGGGCATAAAAGTTTCAGCCTCGTGCAACGCATCGTGGAAATTGCCACCGGCAAAGTAAAATGTTTCTGCAAAACCGTAATGGTGGGCTTTGACTTCGATACGCAAACGTCTATTCCGATTTCTGATGAATGGCGGGCGGCGATTGCGGCGTTTGAGGGGAAGGAGTTTTAAAGAACAAAACCCTGAAGTATGTTATTGCTAACAGGGACAACAGGGTATCACGGCACAAAAGTACAATCTTTATTTATTCTTGCAAAATATTTGGCGTGTTTATTTTGTTGACTAAACAAAATTCAACAAAAAAGCGGATTTTTATAATCCGCTTTAATTGAAATACTGAACCATTGTTTTAAGGTTACCTTACACACGGTTTTGGTTCTTTTGGTTTCTCTGGTGATTGTGGCTTTGGTTTCTCTGGTGATGGCTTTGGCTCTGGTGTCTTTGGTGCTTTTGGCTTTGGTGTTTCCGGTGCCTTTGGCTCTTTCTTTGGCTCATCTCTTTGTATTAGTGTTGAAACTGGACTATCAGTATTGCTTGCCTTATTAGCGGAAAGAGCCCCCATAAATAAACTTATAAATACGATTTTCTTTAATAAATTTTTCATCGTAATTTTTGCTCGGTTATATCCCATTGAACTCATCGGTTTTTAAATTTTTATTTTTTTTGATAAGTTGTCGTTTTTGTTGTACATTCTGTTTTAGTACCACCATTACCAGCCACAGTTCCACCAGTTGTTGTACAAGCCTTTACTGTTTTCTCTGTAACGTTGCCTTTAGAGTCCTTATTTGTACAAGTTTCTACTGATTTAGAATATCCAGGTGCTTTCGCAGTAGCAGTTGCACAACTTGAAGATGTTGTTGTAGTAGTACTTTTAGTAGTACTTGCATCTTCTGCCAAACATAACCCATTAATTAGAAACAGGCTAATTAAAATAATCCATACTTTTTTCATAATCTTTTTGTTTAACGTCTGTTCCTTTTACAGACAATTAATTTTCTCTACTCGTTGGCTTTTCGAGAGTTACCGCCCATTTTTAAGGATATTCCTGCTTATCCCTGCACTGTGATTTGAGTGTTTTTGCAGTTTCACTTCGCATTTTTTGGGGAACAGTTGCAATTCTGTTTCATATTTTGTGGCAGTTTAACTGTCGTCGATTTTTGAAATTTGGACAAATAAAAAAGCGTGGTACTTTTTTAGAAGTATCCCGCTTACAGAGGTAATTTGGCGTAACCCGATAGAACAGAATAAGTAATAAGTCCACGCAATGCGTGAACATTCTAACTTAAACTCTTTCTATCGTTAAAATCGCCAAATCTTTTCTGTAAGAAAGAATAATCTAAAATGTCTTTTTCAAACTTGAAATGTGCGTATCAATTTACGCATTTAATGTTTCATAGGCAATTTAATTATATTATACATATATAGTATCAAATAAAATTTGTTGGCGGAAAATGGGTTTTATATATTTTTCTCGGCAAATATCCACCGGAATATGAAAAACAGACTGTATTTCTTTGCGCAAAAAATCTTTTATACTGGTCAAATTCGGCGTATTGTCTTCAAATTCCACCAACAAATCCAAATCACTTGCAGGCGTTTGTTCATTGCGGGCATACGAGCCGAAAATACCCAATTTTTTCAAATGATATTTCCTGCTGATGTTCTGTTTGTTTGCCGACAAATAGCCTAATATTTGATTTTGTGCAAGCATTATTTTTTTGTTGCAAAGATTGTTATTATTTTTTGATTATGCAAATTTTCTTTTTGATTTTTTCTAAAAAAATTCTCGCAGCAAAATTTCTAAAAAATAACAGCAAAGTTATTCAATCATTTGAAAAGATTTCTTTTATATCAATTTCGGATTTGTTTGATTTACAGCATACTTTTCCCCATTTTTTTTATTCCTTGTTCAACTGAGGGTTTTATTGATTAGACTTTCCAAGTTTTCAAAACTTGGAAAGTCTATTTTAAGAAACAATGTGTCCGTTCAATCATTGTTATTGTTTCGTTGGGGATTTCCAATTCGGCAGCAATTTTTCGCCATTGCGACACAGTGTTAATCACTTCTTCGATAATTTCAGCCGGTTTTTTAATGTTCATCGACTTTGCCACGTGCAGCAAATCGTCTTTTGTAAATTCGCCCCTTTTTCCGTTGATGGACAGTTGGTGAAAAGCGGTGTATTCGCCCGAAGGATTGTAGGAATAAGTCATATCGTAGGCGGGCGACAAACGCCATTTCCCTGTTTTGTCCATCAAAAATGAAAAGTTTTTGGTGTGGTCGTCTTGATTGCGGGCTGCGATATTGAACGTCATTCGGCGAAAAACCTGCTCGGCATCGTGGTATGGCAGCCTCAATGTGCGCATTGTCTGAAATAACTGCTCGTATGAATATGCTCCGGGCGCGTTGAAATCAAAATGCGCCATTCCGCAAAGCGTGTGCATGTGAATTTTTTCTTTATTGCCTGCTCGGTCAAAACGGCGTGTCATAAAATGATAGCGTCCGTTTTCGCTCAACAGGCGCGATGCGCTCATTTCTATCCCGCAGGCAATAGCCATTTTGTAATAAGCGTATTCAATTTGTCCGAAATGTTGCGGGTCGCCGAGTTCGTTGTTGGTTACGCCATCGAGTTTTATCAGCCAATGGCTAAAGCCTTCGGGGGCGTTCGTTTGTCCCGAACGTATTTCGCCTGTTTTTTCGTTGAAAGCAATGACGGCTTTTGCCCTCGCGCCGCCCGCCGAAGTGCCGACTTTGATGATTTGCGCCAATTCTTCGGCATTTGTTAAGCCGGTGTTCAGTTGTTCTTTTGCCGACAAGGCGTTTCGTGCGGCGGTAATCAAGTGTTCCAATTCTATTCTCGAAGAAGTGTTTGCGGCAATTCTCTCTGCCGGCTCAAACTCCAAAGCCCCCATACCGCGTTTGCCTTGATATAGCAAGCGTTCTATCGGATTATAAGAATCGGCATCACGTCCCTGCTCTGCCAACCATTTGTTTATTAATGCGTTACCGAATTTGTCGGGTAAAGAATCTGCCAAAAGTCCGGGCAAGCCATTGTAGGTTTTTGCGTTCAATTCGGGGAACGAGTAGATTTTACCTGCTTCGAGCGGCATTTTTATTGGCGACAAATCCAAGTTCCCGGCAACAAATTTAGGGTCGTACTCAAAACTTGCCACTTGCCGGGCATTATCCCACGAAACTATTCCCACGAGATTGCCCCATATTGTTATGTTTGCGTAATTTACCATATCGGTGGTTCAGGCTCTGCAGCCATTAAAGGTTCAGGCTCTTCGTATTTGTAATATTTTATTGGTTTTTTCTTGACTTTGGACGCGCGTTTGCGGATTTTGCCGTGCAATTTTGCAATTTGTATCGGGCTTATTGCTGCTTCGGTAACGAAATGGTTGAGTATTTCGAGTTTTTCCAGGCTGCGTAAAATTTGTATAAATGAATTCATTGACCCCATACCTGTTTTTTCTATTTCTACAATGGCAGTTCTTGACAATCCGGACATATTACCAAGTTGGGCTTGTGTTATGTCTTTGTTTAGCCGCATTTGCTTGATTTGCATTCCAAGGTTGTTGAGTATTGCCTCGTTGCTCATAGAATACGTGAATTTTATGTCGTTTTTTGTTGTCATAATAGCGTGTTTTTCTATTTAACGCCACAAATTTACGACATTATTTTTGTTCTTGCAAGTTTTTTCTCAATTATTTTCAAAATAATATCGTTTTTTATTGTCATTATATGCTTTTTTATCTATTAGTGTCGTATATTATTGTCATTATTTCGATTGTTTTTTAATCATATCTTCCCATTTTATCATTTCATCGCGCAAGCGTGCCGCTTCAAGAAAATCCATTTCTTTGGCAGCCTTTTGCATTGCCTTTTTGGCACGGTCGGCAGCCTCGCGGATTTGTTTTTGTGTCATATACGGCACAAGCGGGTCGGCGGCAATGTCCAGCGTTTCCGGCTCGATATAGGCATTGCCGTAGTCTTTTACGAGGGCGGATTTCACATCTTTGATGATTGCCTGCGGAGTAATGTTGTTGTCGATGTTGTATTTCAACTGTTTTTCGCGGCGGCGGGCTGTTTCGTCAATGGTTTTCTGCATACTTTCCGTTATTTTGTCGGCGTACATTATCACCATTCCGTTGAGATTGCGGGCGGCGCGACCTGCCGTTTGCGTCAGGGAACGGTGCGAGCGCAGAAAGCCCTCTTTGTCCGCATCGAGTATGGCAACGAGCGACACTTCGGGCAAGTCCAGCCCTTCGCGCAAGAGATTTACGCCTATCAGCACGTCATACACGCCTGCCCTGAGGTCTTCCATTATTTTTACACGTTCCAGCGTTTCCACATCGGAGTGGATATAATTGCACTTCACAGCCGCCCGCGAGAGGTAAAGTGTCAGTTCTTCCGCCATACGTTTGGTGAGCGTGGTAACAAGCGTGCGTTCGCCGCGCTCGGTGCGCAGAGTGATTTCTTCGAGCAAATCGTCTATTTGGTTGAGGCTTGGGCGCACGTCAATGATGGGGTCAAGCAGTCCGGTGGGGCGGATAACCTGTTCCACGACAATGCCTTCCGATTTTGCCAACTCATAATCGGAAGGCGTGGCACTCACATAAATCGTTTTCGGTGTAATCGTTTCAAACTCCTCGAAAGTAAGCGGGCGGTTGTCCATAGCCGAAGGCAGACGGAAACCGTAATCCACGAGGTTTGTTTTGCGGGCGCGGTCGCCGCCGTACATTGCGCGGAGTTGCGGAATAGTAACGTGGCTCTCGTCTATCACCATCAGAAAATCCTTCGGGAAATAATCCAGCAAACAAAACGGTCGTGTGCCTGCCTCACGGGCGTCAAAATAGCGCGAATAATTCTCAATGCCCGAACAGTAGCCTATTTCGCGTATCATTTCGAGGTCGTAATTCACGCGCTCATACAGCCGTTTTGCCTCTAATTCTTTTCCTACGCTTTTGAAAAGCGCCACCTGTTTCATCAGGTCGTCTTGTATTTCGATAATTGCCTGCTGCACACGCTCTTTACTCGTAACAAAAATATTGGCGGGATAAATCGAGAAATCTTCAAAACTCTCCAGCACAATGTTATTTATGGGGTCAATCGTTTCAATTTCTTCTATTTCATCGCCCCAAAACACGACGCGCACAACGTAATCCGTGTATGCCAGAAAAATATCTATCGTGTCGCCCTTTACGCGGAAATTGCCGCGATTGAGTTCTATTTCGTTGCGCGTGTAGAGGCTATCGACAAGTTTTCGGAGAAAGTTATTTCTTGTAATACTCATTCCACGCCTTACTTCAATCATATTCCCGCGATAATCGTCCGGATTACCGAAACCGTAAATGCACGAAACAGAGGACACAATCAGCACGTCTTTCCGTCCCGACATCAGGGTGGTAGATGCCGCCAGCCGCATTCTGTCCAGTTCTTTATTGATGGCGAGGTCTTTTTCGATATAAGTGTCTGAGTTCGGCAGGTAGGCTTCGGGCTGAAAATAGTCGTAGTACGACACAAAATATTCAACGGCGTTGTTTGGGAAAAATCCCTTAAACTCGCTGTAAAGTTGTGCGGCGAGGGTTTTGTTGTGGCTCAACACAAGTGTCGGTTTCTGTATTTTTTCCACCACATTGGCAATGGAAAACGTTTTGCCCGAGCCGGTTACGCCGAGCAGCGTTTGATACTGCACGCCGTTAGCCACACCCTCCGTCAATTGTCGTATTGCCTCCGGTTGGTCGCCTGTGGGTTGATATTTTGAAATTAATTGAAACATTTTTTCTTTCCCATATTGTTTATTCAAAAAAAACACCTACCTTTGCACCCGCAAATGCCCAAATGGCGGAATTGGTAGACGCGCACGTTTCAGGTGCGTGTGTCGAAAGACGTGCAGGTTCGAGTCCTGTTTTGGGCACAGAGAAACGCTGAGAGTTGATAAAACTTTTGGCGTTTTTTGTGAATGCAAAGGTAGAAAAAAATCGGCAAAATTCTTGTATTATTAAAAATACATTGCTTATCTTTGCAAAATGAATTTTCTTGATAAATACATATCTAAAATTTCGGGATTATGCAAACAATATAATGTAACAAAATTGTTTGCATTCGGCTCTGTGCTGACCGATAGATTCAATGATAAAAGCGATGTGGATTTGATAGTGGATTTTGATAAAGCGGCTGTAAAAGACCATTTTCTCAATTATTTTGATTTCAAGTATTCACTCGAAAGTGTATTTGGCAGACCTGTGGATTTGCTTGTGGAACAACCAATTAGAAATTCATACTTACGAAAAAGCATTGAAAATTCAAAAATTATGATTTATGGAAGATAGAATAAAAAACATTTGCCTGTATTAAAAACAGAAATTATTAAACTGATTGAAAATTGATAATACATAATGCCTATGAAACAAAACAAACTGACCGCGTAACAGTAAATTTACGCAAAAATCTTATTATTTTAAAAAGCGTTGCTTTATTCTTGTTCTCAAACTTCCACTTATTGAAAACAGCAGGGATAAGTTAGTCAATACGCACGTCGTTGCGTGAGTTTAACTTAATGCTGTTATGGTTGTGGAAGACCAAGAGAACGAAAAAGGTTAGTCCCACGTTTTTTTATTTTCAAAAAAAACAAAACATAACTGCCAACTTTGGGACAGAAGGCAAAAAACTAAAAACTTTAATACTATGAAAAAGAAAATTTTTACAACTTTAATGATTTGTGTATTAGGCACAACGGCTTTGTGGGCGCAAAGCACTATGCGTTTGGATTCTGTTATAACCAAAAATGAAGCAGGAAGTTCGGTTAAAACGATGTTTAGTTATGATACAGACGGAAATAAAACAACAACAGCATACAAACGGGGGCGTACCGCTTGGATAGAAGATACCAAAAAATATGAAGAATATGATACGAATGGAAATATGAAGTTAGAAAGTTCTTATCATTGGGACACAAATTTGCAAGATTGGGTCGGAAATTATAAATACGAAAGGGATTATGATAGCAATAAATTATTAGAAGTTTTTTATACTTGGAACAGTGAATTAAAAGATTGGAGAAGAGGCTCTAAATCAGTACGTGAGTATGACAGTAACAATAATATGACATATTATGCAGTTGCTACTTGGAACTCGGAATTAGAAGAATTCCAATATTATATAATACACGAGTATGAATTTAATGCTTCCGGCAGACAAATAATGCGTGCAGACCGTTGGAAAAATACTGAAACTGAAAAATGGGAAGGTACGAAAGGTGAAACTATTTATAATGAGAATGGCGACATATTTACTCGTTATATTTGGAATGATGAATTAAAAGATTGGGAAATAGAAGAAAAAATTAAAACCGAAACTATTTATAATGAGAATGGCGACATATTTACTCGTTATGTTTGGAATAACGGTTTAAACGATTGGGAAATAGAAGAAAAAACTAAAACCGAATATGAACGCAATGCAAATGGCAATGTGATAACAAGCATTTCCTACCAATGGAATGTGGAGTTAAATATTTGGGAAACAAAAAGTAAAAACACACAAGAATATGAATATAATGCCAATGGCAAAATAACGTTACAAACGACAACAACTTTTAATTATGAAGTCGAAGAATGGGTAGAAACAAGAAAAATAAAAATAGAAAGTGCTTATGATGCAAAAGGTAACAATACATTATCGGCTTCTTATGCTTGGAATTATACGACACAAAAATGGATTAGTAGAGGCACTGAACCAAAATATACCCGTGAATATGACAATAACAATAATGTAATATCCGATATTGAATATACTATCTATAATTCTGATTTGGAACAGTGGCAAGAAACATACATCAGAGAATATTCTTATGATAATGACAAAAATTTATTATCGTCATCTTCGAGACAGTGGCGGGATGATAAATATGGTAGTCGTTGGTCTGGCTCTAAAAGCGAATTTGAATACAACAACGGTAATATTCAATTGGAAAAAACTTATTCTTGGGATACAGATGATTGGGTATTATCTGCTGTAACAACTTATTACTATACCGAAATTTTATCTGCATTACCTGCTGTTTCGGCAGAAAAACAAATCCAAAAAGAAAAATATTTTACGCTGAACGGAACACCTGCAAAACCCACTACAAAGGGTATTATTATCAAACATATAATTTATACAGACGGCACGGTAAAAACGGAAAAAGAACTGAAATAAGCAAACCCATAATGACGAAAAAAGAAAGCAGGGGATTTATCAATCCCCTGCTTTTTGTCAATTATTTTATCCAACTCGCTTTCAATCCCTTTATCACCGCATTGCTAAACCCGCAAGCCTCCATTTCATTCAGCCCTTTGATGGTGATGCCGCCGGGCGTGGTTACTTTGTCGATTTCCGTTTCGGGGTGGCTGGCATTTGCTTCGAGTAAATTGACTGCGCCGCGCAGGGTTTGCAAAACCACTTCTTGCGCCACGCCCGGATAAATGCCGAGTTCTACCGCGCCCTCCATCGCCGCACGAATGTAGCGGAAAGCGTAGGCAATGCCGCAAGACGAGAGCGACATATAAGCGTTCAAATCCTTTTCCTGCACGAGAATTGCCTTGCCGAGTTCGTTGAAAATATCCAACACAAGTTGCTCGTTTTCAGGCGAATTATTGTAAGAGGCAAGGGTGGAAAGGCTCTGCCGTACTTCAATCGCCGTGTTGGGAATGATGCGGAAGAGTTGCGCATTGGGCGAAAAATATTCCGTCAGTTTGGCTATCGGCACGCCCGCAGCAATGGAAACAATCAACTGTTCTTCGTAGTTGATATGGTCTTTGATGTCGATTGCCACGCTTTCCACCAACCAGGGCTTGACGGCGAGCAGTACAATGTTGGCGTTTTTCACGATTTCGGCATTGGAACTGCTGACCGCTATATTGGCGTTAAACGCTTTTAGCGAGTCCAATGCTTTTTGGTTTAAGTCGCTGACGCTGATGCTTTTTACTATGCTGCTTTGGGTTAAACCGCGGGCAATCGCGCCTCCCATATTGCCCGCGCCGATAATGGCTATTTTCATATTTTTAAAATTTATTTTTCTGACGACAAAATTACGAAAAGTTTTTTACATTGGGTCAATATCAAATGCCGTAATCAATGAACGATATTCTAATTGTACATTATTTATTATCTGCCGAATGATATTTTTTGCTTTTTCTGCGGAAATGGCGGTTTCCAATTTAATGAGAAACTGTCTGATATGCAGGTGTTTGATTTTTGAAATGCCGGGCGTTTGCGAGCCGAGTACGCGATTGCCGAGTGCTTTTTGCAGTTCGGCGGAAAGTGCGGCAACGGCTTTTTCGAGCGTTTCTTCGTTTCGATGCTTTACCGTTAAATTGATGAGGCGCGTGAAGGGCGGATAGCCGAACAGTTGCCGCTCGCTGATTTGCATTTCAAACAAACTGCGGTAATCGTTGCCGGAAACTTGTTGTATCACAGGGTGTTCCGGCTCGGTGGTTTGAATAACGACCAATCCGCGCCGGTTTTTTCTGCCCGCCCTGCCGCTCACTTGCGTCAGCAGTTGGAATGCCCGCTCGTGGGCGCGGAAGTCGGGGAAGTTGAGCAGCAAATCGGCGTTCAGCACACCCACAACGCTCACGTTTTCAAAGTCCAAACCTTTGGAAATCATCTGTGTGCCGATTAAAATGTCAATCTTTTTTTCTTCAAAATCGCGGATAATCTGTTCGTGGCTGTGCTTTCGCGCGGTGCTGTCCAAATCCATACGCGCGATGCGGGCTTGCGGGAAAAGTTGTTCAATATCCATCTCAATGCGCTCCGTGCCGATGCCTTTCATCGTGAGCGGGGCGGTTTTGCATTTCGGACAAAGCGCGGGAACGCTATATACACTGCCGCAATAGTGGCAGGCGAGGCGGTTGGTCGATTTGTGGTAGGTGAGGCTCACATCGCAACGGCTGCATTTCGGCACAAAAGCGCAGGCGGGGCATTCCAAAAAGGGCGAAAAGCCGCGCCGGTTTTGAAACAAAATGACCTGTTCGCCACAGTCGAGCGCGGTTTTTATTTTTTCCAACAAAACGGGCGAGTAAGGCGTTTTCATTATCTTTTTGTGCCGCAATTCTTTTACATCAACAACGATGATTTCGGGCAGGGCGATGTCCTCGTGCCGTTGCATCAGTTCCACGAGGGCATATTTTCCGTTCACGGCGTTGTGGTAGGTTTCGATGGCGGGCGTGGCAGTGCCAAGCAGCGTTTTTGCGCCGTGCAGCGAGGCAAGTACGGTGGCGGCGTTGCGGGCGTGGTAGCGCGGCGCGGGGTCGAACTGCTTGTAAGTGTTTTCGTGCTCCTCATCAATGATTATCAAACCCAAATCTCTGAACGGCAAAAAGATAGAAGAGCGAACGCCGAGAATGACCCTATATTCATTGTTCAAAAGTTTGTTCCAAACCGACACGCGCTCGCCGTCCGAAAACTTGGAATGATAAATGCCCAAGTCCTCGCCGAAGACTTTTCTGAGGCGCGTGGATAGTTGCGCCGTCAGGGCGATTTCCGGCACGAGGTACAATGCCTGTTTGCCCTCGCGCAGGACTTTTTGTATTAAATGAATGTAGATTTCGGTCTTTCCGCTTGATGTTACGCCGTGCAGCAGGGTTACGTTTTTTTTCTCGAATGATTTTTGGATTTCTTCGTAGGCTTTGGATTGAAAGGGGTTTAAAGTCGCTGGCGCGGATTTGCAATCCGTGCCGTTTTGTAAGCGCCCGGTTTGCAAATCCGCGCGAGCGGTGCGTGTTTTCCGTTTTTTCGCCTCTTTCAATCGTGCGGGCAAAGCAGCATTATACACTTCGCCCAAAGTGCATTGGTAATACGCAGCAATCCATTCCCAAAATGTCAGTTGCAAAGGCAATAAAATCGGCTGTTCGTCAAGAATTTCTAAAACCGGCTTTACTTCAAAATCGGGCTTGTCATTATGCAAACGATAAACAATACCGGTGTAATTTTGATGTCCGAAAGGCACAATAACACGCATTCCCACAGCAATACTGCCGTCTTCGGGAATGCGATAAGTAAATGTGCCTGCTAACGGCAGGGGGAGGATTATGTCTATGTATTGAGATTGCACATTATTTACCCTTTTTCTTCAGCGTCTTCACCTCTTTTTTCAAAGCCTCAATTTCCGCAGCCTGATTGCGTATAGTCGTCAGCAGTTCGTTCAATTCCTCATTATCCACATTGGCGGGGAATTGACTTTCAACTCGTTGCAAAAAGTCCGCGAGAATGTTCATATAGTTCGTAAAGGCATCGTAGGCATTTTCGTAGTGGCTACCCCACGCATCTTTGTGGCTCATATAGCGGAAGTGGTCGGTGGTTTGCAGGTTGAGCCAGTCGCGCAGGAGGGTGCGGTCTGAGGACATACGCACGCGCTCGCCTATTTGGTAGAGTTTCTCCAACGCCTCTTGTTGCAGGTTGTTGCCTGTCCACGCGCTCAAATCCTTTTCCTCGCTCGACCAACTGATGGGGAAAATCGCCTTGGCAATATCCACCGGCTTGTTTTTGGCAACGGCTTCGGAGGGCGTTACGAAAGTCAGGTTTCGTTCCATTGCGTGGTAGGGCAGGGCTTTGAGGAAGTCGAAAATGCCGCTTTCCTTTTTCTGATATTCGCCAAGTGCCTCGTAGCCGAGCCAGATATTGACTAACTGCTCTTCGGCAGGCATTGCGGCGAGCCAAGAGATGTATTTGTCGGCGGTCAGCGGAAAATCCGACCAACTGCGGTTGGAAAAACGGAAGGCGATGTCGTCGCTCAACTTGTAATTGCGGATAAGCAACTTCAAATCGGGCTTGTACGAGTGCCGATACACATAGTTCGGGCTTTTGTAGCCCAAGACGTGGCGTGCACCTTCCACCAGCATTGTTTTGTAGCCCATATTGGCAACCAATTCGCCGATGTCATCGGAATAAATCAACTCTGCATTGCGCAGGGCGGTGGGCTTTTTTCCGAAAAGTTCCTGGATTTTTTCCGAATGTTTTTTGACCTGCGCCTCAAATTCCGCAGGGTCGTAAACCGATGCCAGCGAGTGGGCATAAGGCTCGGCAAGAAATTCCACGCAGCCGGTTTCTGCCAGTGACTTGAAACTGTCGATGAGTTCGGGCGCATACTGTTCGAGCAGTTCCAACGCCACGCCCGAAATGGAAAACGCGCATTTGAACTTGCCGCCCGAATATTTTATCATTTCCGCAATGGTTTCATTGGCGGGCAGATAGGAGTTTTGCACCAAACGGGTGATGATGTCTTCGGTCTGAAAATCATCGTAATAATAATGGTCTGCGCCGATGTCGAAAAAACGGTAACGTTTCAAGCGCAAAGGCTGATGGATTTGAAAGTATAAACAAATGTTTTTCATATAGGGTTATGTATTAGATTTTTTCTATTTTAGAAACGATATTGTCAATAACATATATATTCCCGTGTGTGTCCTTCAATACATTTCGCGGTCTGAGGTCTGAAACAGTATATTGCTTGTTTGCAAATGTATGTTCATTTACTTGCTCGAAACCGATGGAGTGCATATAAGAAATGATTTCCTGTTGTGTCGCCTGTACAACATTGGTAATGTAGTCTTGTTTCAATATCACTTCTATGTAAGGCGTGCGGTTTTCGCCGTAATCCATTCCTGTAAAGCCGACTATATCGTATTTTGTTTCGGGAAATAATTGATTATGTATCTCAATGCTTTCCAATAATTTGATGATACTGAATTGATGATTGATAAGATTATTGCTTTTGTAAATAATCTTATTCTTTTCATCATAAGCCAATGTGTTTTCATTGCCTCCGCCCACAAAAGGAACACCCAAAGAGTACAAACTTTTTATCCACAAATTGTTTTCTTTGGCATATTGAAGATAATATCTTTTTTCTTCCTCCTCGCTCATTCGCTTTTGCTGTTTCGCATTTGTTGCATTGTCGCATCTTGATATGAGAATGCTTGCGTTTTACTTTCGGCGATGTATCTCATTGCCGATTCGGAGTTTTGCCTGTGTGTTTCGGTAAAATAGTGCATAGATTAATATTAGATTTTTTTGATGTGCAAAGATAAAAATTATTTCTAAATGAATTTTTCCAAAGTTTTAGGTTTTAGATTATTCCGCAAACATTTTATTAGTAGCGTGATTAATATTAAAATACATTGTTTGTGTAGTTCCATTTATTTTCATTTCTAAAATATCAAGAAAATAACCGTTTTTATCTTTTCCCGACCCCATCATTCCTATTGAACCGCCTAAAATATACTCTATTAAAGTCTGTCCATCTATTGGGCTAAGCACAAAAAGAGGTCTGTCAATTGTTCCATCGCCACTCCACCACATTATTGCATAAACAATTTTCATTGTTTTGTCCCTGTGGAATGAAAATTCCGGTTTATTTAATTTCATATAAGCAAATCCTTTTTCCATTAATGCAGCAAAATTTACAGGATTTGTTTTTAAAAGTTTATCACATTCAACGATTGCTTTCTCATATTTTTTATCAGAAACAAGATTTAATATTTCTCTTTCTTTTTCAATAGTTTTGTATGGTTTATAGTTCTCATTAGCAGTAAAACCAATTAACAAAGTAATTATATCTTTATGTGTTAATGTGCTGTCATTTGCATTAAACCTTTCTAATAATTTTGGATAGTAATATTCACTTGTTTTGTCTTTACTTTTTTCAAGTAAAATATTGAAATCATTATGATAATCAAAATCTTGACTAAATGCAAATGTTATCAAGCATACAAAAATGCTTGTTGTCAAAAATCTTTTTTTACTTGTAGTATTCATTGTTATTTTATATTTAAAACTTTATTATAAATATCTCGCACCTTTTGCCCCGCACATTCCCAAGTGATATTATTCACTTCTTCAAGTCCGCGTTCGTGCAGGGATTGATACATTGCCGGTCTCTGCACGATGGAATAAATCGCATCTGCCATTGCGTCAATGTCCCAATAATCAATTTTGATGGCATTGTCCAATATTTCGGCGCAGCCCGACTGTTTGGAAATGATGGTGGGCGCACCCACTTGCATTGCCTCCAAGGGCGAGATGCCGAAAGGCTCGGACACGGAGGGCATAATATACACATCGCTTTCCGCCAGCATTTTTTGCACCATCTCGCCGCGCATAAATCCGGGGAAATGGAAACGGTCGGCTATGCCGCGATTGGCGGCGAGGTCTATCATCTCCGCCATCATATCGCCGCTGCCCGCCATTACAAAGCGCACGTCTTTTGTCTTTTCGAGCACGCGGTGCGCCGCCTCTACGAAATATTCGGGACCTTTTTGCATCGTTATCCGCCCGAGGAAGGTAACGATTTTGTCCTTTCGCGGCGGTTTGACGAAGCGTTCCACGTCAGGTATCGGCTCTACGGCGTTATGCACGGTGGTTACTTTGCGCGGGTCTTGGTGATACTTGTTGATGACCGTGTCGCGCGTGAGGTTGCTCACGGTGATGATGTGGTCGGCGGTGTCCATTCCGCGCTTTTCGATGTCGTACACGGTGGGATTGACCTGTCCGCGCGAGCGGTCGAAGTCCGTTGCGTGCACGTGGATAACGAGCGGTTTGCCGCTAATCTGCTTGGCAAACGCGCCGGCGGGATAGGTCAGCCAGTCGTGCGAATGGATAATGTCGAAGTCAAGGCGGTGCGCCAATACGCTTGCCACAGCCTCGTAGTTCGATATTTCCTCAATCAGGTTGTCGGGATAACGACCCGAAAAGTCGATGCAGCCCAAATCGTTGGTGCCGATTCGGCGGAAATCGTAGCGAATGCCCTCGCGCAGCCAGAAATACTCATCGGGGTGCATTTGGCTGCCGATGCGCCAATTGACATAATCCCAATTATTGTCTTTCCGCACCACCGGCACATTGCACGCGCCGATGATTTTGAGGAAACTTTGGTCTTCGTCGCCCCAGGGCTTGGGTATCACAAAGGTAATTTCCATATCCGGCTGCAACGCCATTCCCTTTGTCAGCCCGTAACTCGCTGTGCCGAGTCCTCCTAATATGTGTGGGGGAAACTCCCAACCGAACATTAGTGCTTTCATTTATCGTAATTTTCTAATATTTTCAATACTCGTAATATCTCGCTCACATTCATAGCAAACGACATTCCCCCGTGTCCGTTAAAGGGCGGGTTGCCGTCAAACAGTTCGGAAATCGTGCCGACACAGTGTTCGCGGATAACGCCCTCGAAGTTGAAAACGATGCGCTCAATGAAGGACACGCCGCTTTGCTTGTAAATTTTCAGGTAGGCATCGGCGTATGCACCGAGTGTCCAAGCCCACACCGGACCGTTGTGATAGTTGCGGTTGCGCTCCAACATTCCGCCGATGTAAATCGGGCGATACGAGCCGCTTTTGGGGCTGAGGCTACGCAGTCCTTTGGGAGTCAGCAGTTCCTTTGTGCAGATGTCCAATACCGCTTTTTGTTGCTGGCGGTCGAGCGGCGAGAATGGCAGCGATACGGCAAAAATCATATTCGGACGCACTTCTTTGTCCGCATAATTGTCTATCACATAATCATTCAAATATGTGCCGTTCCAAAATTTTTCCACAAAAGAATTGCGCAAAATTTCCGACTGATAATTAAAAATATCCGCCGTATGGTGTTCCTGTCGCGCTTTTAGTATTTCCACCGCAAATTTCAGCGCATTAAACCACAGCGCATTAATTTCCACAATGTAACCCGTGCGCGGCGTTATCGGATAACCGTTTTCAACGGCATTCATCCACGTGGCTGCCTGCGTGCGCCCTTCGCAAAAAAGTAAGCCGTTGGTATGAACAAACAGGTTTTTGTGCTTTTGCGCACGGATAAATTTGATGACTTCAATCACGATGTCGCCATATTTTTCGAGCATCTGCTCTTGCGAGGTATAAATGCCGTACTGCTGCACCGCCCACACAAACCACAACAATACATCGGGTGCATCAAGTTCCTGCAATTTTTTGGAAACAAAGCCCTCTTCCGAAATAAACTGTTTGATTTCGGGCAAAGCCGACTCCATCACTTTCTCAAAATAATCCGTTTTGTCAATGCAAAGCGTGGCACCGGGCAGGCTCACAAACTGGTCGCGGGCGCGTGCCTTAAACCACGGATAACCCGCCAATATAGAGTCAAAATTGCCCTCTTTTTTATACAACTGAATGGCAGCATTTTTCAAATAATCGAACAAAGAATTTTTTTCTTTGCGTTTATCTTTTTCCTCATTCCAAATGCTACGCAATGTTCGGGTGTCAATCGGCTCTATGCCACCCGCAAAAATGATGTCGCCGCCTTTTTCGAGCGGCACTTCAAAATAGCCCGGCACATACAAATCTTCCGTAAAGTCGTAACCACGCTCCTGCTCTTTCGCGTATTCAACACCCTTGTACCAGTCGGGTTGATGCACATATTCGGGCTTTTCCGAAAACTGCATAAACAGGCACGGATAGCCTTTGTACATACACACCGAAATGCCGTTGTCCGCCTCGCTGTAACTCTTGTCGGCGGTATCATTGGCGTGTGTCAAAGTATTCACGCTGCGGAAAGCGAGGAAGGGTTTAAATCGCAGTTTGATGGCTGCGGGCGCGTCAATGAGCGTGTAGCGTATCAGCACGCGCGGCTCGTGCGAGAGCATCAAGCGTTCTTTGGACATTATCACGCCGCCGAGCCGGTAAAGCGACTGGCTCACCACGTTGAACTCAAACGAGCGCAGGTACTTATGCCCATTCGGACTAAAATTGTTGTAACTGTATTTGTGTACGCCGAGATTGAACTCCGCGCCGTATTGTATCACCGTTTCGTCGAGCGAAGAGAGCAACACGTGGTTTTCGTCATCGAGGTCGGGCAACGGCAACACGAGTTGTCCGTGATATTTACGCGTATTGCAGTCAATAATACTGCTGCTGTTGTACGCACCCGAGCGGTTTGTCCGCAAAATTTCTTTCTTCAAAGATTTTTCCAGATTGACCAACAAATTTCTGTCAAAACTCAAATAAGACATATTTTTTCAGATATTTAGATTTAATATATACTTTGCCCTGCGGCTTGAAAAGCCATCAGACAAAAATTCAATGCGCAAAAATAAGAAATTTATCAAACAATATCCGAATTTTCTTACTTTTTCTTTTATTTTTTGTTGATAAATATTTTTTGTTTATCTTTGCGGGCAATTCCGAAGGCTCAAAATGTTGAGTTTTTGGGAGGACTTATTGAATTCTTGCCTTGAAACTTAGGAAACTTCAAAACCACAAGAATAACATAACTGTTCGCAGAAATGCGGGCTTATTGTTTGTGGTATAGTATCCTAAGACTTCAAGGCGGATGATAAGTCCGCTTTTTTATTTGTCAAAAATTGAAAATCTGACGACGGTAAAAACCGCCACAAAATATAAAACAGAATTGTAACTGTTCCCCAAAAAATGCAGAGTGAAATTGCAAAAACACTCAAATCATATTGCAACGAAAGCAGAAATTCGTAAAAACGGGCGGATTATTTCCTACGAAAAGCCATACGAGTAGAAGGAGTAATAATTTCAATGCCCTTTAACTAAAAACAAACAATTTGGGCAATTGGAAAAAATAATAGGAGATATAAATTATGAAAAAGTTTTTAATGATTTTGGTAGCCGTGATTGGCTTGGGGCTTAGTGCAAATGCACAAACAGTTCTAAGAAGTATACCAAGCGATGGCAAAAGTATTGTAATGACGAATAAAAGCAAAGAGTGCGTAGCTGTAACATATCGAGTGCGCATAGGTAATAGTTGGACGGAGTGGATGACAGTAACTATTGATGCTGGAGAAACGAAACACGCAACAACAGCTTGTTATGGTGATTGTAGAGGTCTTAATGCTATTTATGATGTTGAGTATAAAATGGAATATTGTGGACGATTTGGGTCTAACTATTAACTCCCGTCCGTTGCAGGGGATTTTTATTAATCCCCTGCTTTTTTTATTTTACCCCCAAGCCTCATTCCACATATCAAAACGCCTCACCGCCTCACTCCCAAATTTAGACAAAGATTTTTGAATTTCAATAACAGAAAGTTCTTTTTCTAACTTTGTTTTTGAAAAAAACTTATCCGCATAGCAAATCAACTGTTCTTCTTTGGAAATGGGCATCATATTTCGCTGCGGTAACGGCAAATTTTCTTGCTCTATTTGTGCGAGCGAAATGCCTGTGCCGGTGTGTCTTTCGCACACAAGCGCGTGTTTCGGTAAGCCTTCTTTCAGCAAAATTTCGCCACCCAAATAGTTATGACAAATATAAGGATATTTTCCGAAACAAAAAATACGCGGCGCATCGGTGAGAAAAATGCCGATGTCGTGCAGCATCGCCGCCTCTTCCACAAACTGCAAATCGAAGTTCTCCTGCGGATTTCGGCGGGCAATATCAAGGGCTTTTTGCGTTACGGAAATGCTGTGAGTAAGCAAGATATGGTATGCCTCGCCGTTTTCGGAATAATATTTTTGAAGAAGTTTTTTTGTATCAAGCATATTTCAAAAAATTTCAAATCCTGCAAAATTAAATCCCCGCAAAACATCTTCCGCCGACATACGTTTTTTGCTCGGCAACTGTATAGAAATAAGGTGCAAATAACCATCAGACACCGCTATTTTGATAAACTTTTTGCCATCTGTGAGCAACGTTCCGACAGGCTCGTTGTGCGTGGTTTTTTCCGTTTTGGTTTCAAAAACTTTCAGTGTCAGCACCTCGCCGTTGGGCGATTTTAGTTCTGTCCAGGCAGCAGGGTAAGGCGACAGTCCGCGCACAAAATTGTAGATTTCATCGGTGTTTTTTTGCCAATCTATTTTACAGGTTTCTTTAAAAATCTTTGGCGCGGGTTTCAGGTCGGCGATATGTGCTTGTGCTTGTCCCTGCGCTTTTCCTTCCAAAATCAAATCAACCGTTTTCAGCACCAATTCGCCGCCCATTTTCATTAGTCTGTCGTGTATGTCGCCTGCATTTTCTTCCGATGAAATGGGCGTTTTTTCTTGCAAAATGATGTTGCCGGTGTCAATTTCGTGTGTGAGGAAAAAGGTCGTTACGCCGGTTTCCGTTTCGCCGTTGATAATTGCCCAATTAATCGGCGCAGCACCGCGATATTGCGGCAAAAGTGAGGCGTGCAGGTTAAACGTGCCAAGTTTTGGCATATCCCAAACCACTTCCGGCAGCATTCGGAACGCCACCACAATTTGCAAATCGGCTTGCAAAGATTTCAATTCTGCCAAAAATGCCTCATCTTTCAGTTTTTCGGGCTGCAACAATCTTAAATGATTGTCCAGCGCATATTGCTTGACCGGCGAAAACTGAATTTTATGCCCGCGTCCGGCAGGTTTGTCGGGCATCGTTACCACGCCAACCACATTGTAACCGCTCTCATACAGGGTGCGAAGGCTCTCCACCGCAAAATCGGGCGTACCCATATATACTATTCGCAAATCTTCTTTTTTCATTGCCTTTGTTTTACTTATCTAAATTTACCTCATTCAACATTCTGTCAATTCAAATTGCTACAAATATTTTTTTGCGATTGACACATCGGTTTTGATAATCTTTCCAGCAGGCGCGTTTTTCCATCTCCGGCAGTATGCCGGAAATTCCGGCATACTGAAATTTCTTCCAATTCCCCTGAAGAAAAAATATTTTTCAGATGTTCTTGAATAGTTCTGCGGTCTTTTTGAAAAAGCGTTGCCATTGCTTCTGCCCGTAGCCACACATTTTCGTCTTCTATGCGCACAGCAATTCCGTCTTCGCCGTTTTGCCTCGTAAAAACAAGAAAATCGGCGGTGCTGTTGCGAATTTGTATTTTGTTGGTTGGCATTTTTGTTTTTTTACATATCAAAATCAATATCTAACTCCGCTTGTCCGCCCCCCACATCAGTTTGTTTTTCAGCGTATTGAAAAACGTATGTTGCGGGCGTTTGATGACACGGATTTTGAAATCGCTTTTGGTAATCACTATCTTATACTCGTGTTCAAAAACGGTGGAACGACCATCGAGCGACACGAGGAAATTTTTGCTGCGGCTGCGCACACACAATTCCACACTCCAAGTGTCGGGGATAATTAATGGGCGCACATTGAGGCTGTGCGATGCCACCGGCGAAAGTATCAGACTGTTAGCCTGCGGTGCGACAACCGGACCGCCTACGCTCATTGAGTATGCCGTTGAGCCGGTTGGCGTGGCAATTAACAGTCCGTCAGCCTGATAGGTGTTCATATATTCGCCGTTGATGCGCACATCTATGGCAATCATTGACGAACTGTCCTGTTTCAAGATGGCAATTTCGTTCAATGCGTGCGGATAGTCGCAAAAATCGGGGTTGTCTGTTTTCAGTTGGATAAGCGAGCGTTGTTCGATGATATAATTGTTGCTGTAAATCTCGTTGATGGCATCTTCAATCTCGTTGCACGACACATCAGCCAAAAAGCCCAATCGACCGGCATTAATTCCCAAAATGGGAATTTGTTTGTTACCCACGCGCATCGCGGTACTCAAAAAAGTGCCGTCTCCACCCACGCTCAAAGCAATATCTGCCGAAAAATCGTTGCTGTCGTCATCAATTATTTCACTAATCATCTCAGCAGCGTCAGGCACTTCTTCTCTCAGAAAATCGAAAAACCTGTGGTCGGTAATGATGTGCGCCTGCTTGTCTTTCAGTACCTCAAACAGCATCTGAACAGGCTCAAGGCTCACCTTTTTCTTGTAAATATTTCCAAAAACGGCTATTCTCATATTTTTTAGATTTTTAGATTTAAGAGCCAAGATAAAAAGTCTTGTGTCTTAAATCTTTGTTCTTATGTCTTGTTTTACACTTCCAAATACCGCAAAAACTCGCTAAATCGCCTGTCCGTATCGTCATATTCGGCAGCATTGTGCATCACATACGAAAAAATATCGTATCCGTAGCGTTCCAAACTTTTCAGAATGGTGTTCAGGTTTTCGGTGTTGATTTTCAGCGTAACGAGTGCTGAGCCGTCAGACTGAAAGTTCGTAGAAAGACTTATCACGCGGGCGTTTTCGCTTTCTATAATGCGGGCAATTTCGCTTAATACAAAGTCGTGGCTGCCCACTTTCAGCACCACCTCGCCGCCTTCAAAAACGGGAATATCTTCGGAATTTAATTCTTTTGTGAACATTTATAATGATTATTTCAGGTTTTCGTTTTATCTTTGCAAATGTTTTTGTCATTGCGGGCTTGACATTTCGACAGGCTCAATGCACCGCCCGCCTCCCCCGTTAAAAGGGGATTCTGACTTTCGTCAGAATGACAGGTTAATTTTCAAACTGCAAATATACAACAAAAAAATGACAAAATTAAGCGTCAATATAAATAAAATTGCCACCATACGCAACGCACGCGGCGGCAACGTGCCGAATATCCAGCAAATAGCGCAGGATTGCGAGCGTTTCGGCGCAGACGGAATAACGGTACACCCGCGCCCCGACGAGCGGCATATCCGCTACCGCGATGTGTACGACCTGCGCCCGCTCATCACCACCGAGTTCAATATTGAGGGTTATCCTTCGCGCTCGTTCATTGATTTGGTGCTTGCCGTCAAGCCGCATCAGGTAACGCTTGTGCCAGACCCGCCCGAAGCACTGACTTCCAACGCCGGTTGGGACACGGTACGAAACGCCGATTTCTTGCGAGAAGTGGTTGCCGAGTTTCAAAAAGCGGGCATTCGCGTGTCAATTTTTGTGGATACCGATATTGAAAACATAAAAAATGCTGCCAAAACCGGCACAGACAGAATAGAACTTTACACAGAGCCTTACGCTACCGATTTTCCGAAAGATAAAGCGTTGGCAGTCGCGCCTTTTGCAGCAGCCGCGCGGGCAGCAAATGAGGTCGGCTTGCAAATCAACGCCGGACACGATTTGAGCCTCGAAAACTTGAAATATTTTCACGAAAATGTGCCGTATCTTGCCGAAGTTTCTATCGGACACGCGCTGATTTCTGATGCGCTTTATTTTGGATTGGAAAAAACGATACATTTGTATAAGGAAGAGTTGAAATAAAAAAAGCGGATTATTAAAAATCCGCTTTGACTAAAATTTACAAAAAAGTGATTATCTTTCAGTTTTATCTTTCAATATCTGCTTATAATCAGATATATATGATTCGTAAAATTCTATCTTGTTTTCAAAATACTCGCCGTTTTTTGCCCATTCTTTACTTAAACTTTTGTTAGTTTTAACCACAAAATCAATGATTTTTGAATAGTACGGCTCTCCTTTATAAATAGCAATTTGTTGTATATATGTTTCCGCTGCTTTTTTGTTGAATTTTATTTTTTCTAACGCAGTTGCCTGCAACTCAAATTCTTGTAAAACAATTTCTTCTTGTGTCATATTTTGTTCCGATTGTTCTATTTCTTTACTATCTTCTGTATAACCGCTATTGCTGATTTCAATGTGTGTTTCTTGTAAGGTTGGCGTTTCTTCTTCTTTTGTATATTCTGCAGTTGGCTCTGGTGTTTCTTCTGTAGTTGTATTATTCGTTGTTTGTTCTGTACGAACATTAGTTTCCGAAGTTTTTTCATCATCGCAACCAAAACAACTTTTAATACCGCCGACTATAACAAGAATAATAATGAAATACAACCATCCTCCTTTATTGTTTTTGCGGTTCTGTTCTGCCATTGCACTTGTATCGGAATTGCACCAATGACATTTTACAGCATATTCGTGAATCGGTTGCCTGCAATAAGGACATTCTACGGTTTTACTGTTACTCATAGTACCTCCTCTTCTGAATTTAAGCGTTCAACCATTCTTTGTACTTGCTCAATAAGTTGCGAGTGCTTTTCCGCAACATTTCTGTTTTCTTCTACTGCTCGTCTTTTGTGAGCAATAATTGCTTTTTCTAATGAAAGAATTTGTGCTGAAATTGATTTTGCCTGCTCTGCATAAGTCAATTCCTCAAATGTTTTTGAATTTGTCTGATGAGATTTCATATAAAAATAAATAATTTAAAATTTTTTCTTCTACTCTTATGGCTTTTCGTAGGAAATAAACTGCCCGTTTTTTACGAATTTCTGCTTTCGTTGCAATATGATTTGAGTGTTTTTGCAATTTCACTCTGCATTTTTTGGGAACAGTCGCAATTCTGTTTCATATTTTGTGGCGGTTTTACCGTCGTCTGATTTTAAAAAAATGGACATAAAAAAGCGCGGAATTAACCTTTTGTCTTCAAGGTGTTCCACGACCTATACATTCATAAGTCAAAACCACGCCGCATAAGCGACGTTTTTCTAAACTTATTCTTGAATGTATATAATCGTCTAAAATGTGGAACTTAGAAGACCAAGAACAATAAAAAAAACGCTTTTTTTACTAAAATGTGCGTATTAATTTACGCGGTTTTATTTCATAGGCAAATAATTTATTTATTTGTGATTAATTCTTCTATTGTTTTAATAAACTGTTCGGCAGGCTCTATAAGCGTCAATAAATCAGACTCTTTTACAACAGTCCAATCATCATAATCTCCTTTTTGACGAAGATTAAATAATTTTCGATAAATGTCGCCCAAATCTTCGTTAATTATCTTTTTTGAAATATAGTGCATTCCCAATAAACTGATAACACCATTATGTGTATGTGCCTGATGTCCGTCATTTATCAACAAAGCACTTGCAGCATAAAAACAGGCATAATACAAGCGGTTTGCAGCAGTTCGCCACAAAGCATTGTTCATCAAAATAGATACTTCGGCAAATGTTTTTTTCGCATTTCCCAATCTTACGCGAACAATAGCCGTCCTTTCTTCACTTGTTAAGCCCATAACATTTTTATTTTATTTCGATACCGTCTTCCGTTACATTTTTATAAAACGGCGATATTTTTCTTTTATTCCATTCATTAATGGTATATAATAAAACGCTTATGTATATGCCATATTGCCAACCTAATTTTGTGAATGGATAACCAATTTCAGTGTCCTCTTCCTGAGTAATATCTGTTTTTTTATCCAGCAACACCAACAAATCCCAATCCGAGTCCGGTCGGGCATCGCCGCGTGCCTGCGAGCCAAACAAAATCACTTTTTCATTCGGCAAGATTTGCCGTTTCAAAGTGCGGATTTCATCAAAAATTTGCTGATTCATTATACCAAAACCTCAAAAATTACGTTATAATTCCAACTGCAAAGATATTTATTTTTCATTAAATACAAGAAAAATCTGCATAAATAATTTTTATTTCTTATTTTTGCGCTCTGAAACTCTAATATGTAACATCTAAATATCTAAAAAAATGAATTTACTGAATGTAATTTTGCAAGTGCAGGATAGCCTTGCCAATGTAGTACCTCCTACACAAACACAAAAAAGTCTTTGGGATATTCTTTTCCAAAACGGCGGTGTCATCAGAACAACACTGATTATTGTGCTGTTCCTGTTGCTGCTCATTACGGTTTATCTCATCATCGAACGCCTGCTTGCCATCAAAGCGGCATCGAAACAAGACCCTACGTTTATGAATCGTATCAAGGACTACATACACGATGGGAAAATTGACTCGGCACTCAACCTCTGCCGACAAACCAACACGCCCCCCGCGCGAATGATTGAAAAAGGCATTACGCGGCTCGGTCGCCCGCTCGAAGACGTATCGCTGGCTATCGAAAACGTGGGCAACATCGAAGTGGCGAAACTCGAAAAAGGCTTACCCATTCTGGCATCAGCAGCGGGCGGCGGTCCGATGATTGGGCTGCTCGGAACGGTTACCGGTATGATTAACGCTTTTATGGGTATGGAAAACGCCGGAGACGAATTGAGCATTACTACGCTTTCTTCGGGTATCTACGAGGCATTGATTTTGACCGCGAGCGGTATTTTTGTGGGTATTGTTGCTTATTTTGCCTACAACTATCTGGTTACCCGCGTCAGCCGCGTAATGACCGAAATGGAAATGAACACGATGGAATTTCTCGATATTTTAAATGAGCCTGCAAAATAATAATCGAATGATTGAATAAATGAATAACCGAATTTGGGAAATTCTTTATTCTCCATTCTTAATTCTTCATTGAAATTATGGCATTAAAAAGAAAAACAAAAGTCAGTACAGAATTTAGTTTGGCGGCGATGACCGACATAATGTTTCAAATTCTGCTGTTTTTTATGATAGCCCTCACGGTGGTGCATACCGATATTACCAATAAAATAAAGGTAGCCCTGCCGCAAAGTGCCAACACAGAAAGCAAAGAAAAGTCAATCGTGCGCATCGTTATTGACAAGAGCAACAACATCTTTATTGCAAAGGACAGAGATGCGGAAATTCCGGTAACGCTTGACGAGGTTGAGCCGTTTTTGCAGCAAATCGACACCGAAAACGATATGTATGTAGCCCTCTATGCAGACGAAACCTTGCCTTACAGCGAGGTAGTCCGTGTGTTGGACATTGCCAACCGCAATGAATTCAAATTAGTGCTTGCCACCCGACCTTATTCGGAAAACAAATAAAAAACTGCTTGATTGTGAAGAAGTTAGAAAAATCGGAAATATACGGCGGCATCGGCAGCATTACTTGCGGAATACTCATTTTGCTCTTGCTTTTTCTTGTAACATTTTCATACACGGAAGAGTCGGAAGGTTACGGTGATTTGAGCCTTGCCGAAATAGAGCAATCATTTGCCGGTGGCGGTGGTGGCGGAGGCGGCAACAGCGGTGAGAATTTTTATCGCCCCGAGCCTATAAAGGCATTGGAAACGCCCGTAGCACCCGCCCCAAAACCCGCAGCCCCAACGCCCACGCCCGTACAGCAATATGCTACACAACAATTTGACGAATCCGTAGCCATAGAACGCGCTGCCGCCGAGCAACGCCGCCGCGAGGAACAGGAACGGCAGCGTGCCGAAGATGCGCGTCTTGCCGAGCAGCGGCGCAAAGAAGAAGAAACCGCCCGCCGCATTGCCGAGATACGCTCGCGCACACAAGGCTCGTTTGCCAACAGCGGTAGCGGTGGTGGTACAGGTGGCGGAACAGGTACAGGCAGCGGCACGGGTACCGGTAGCGGCACAGGTGCAGGCACAGGTAGCGGCTCGGGCGGCGGCAACGGCAGCGGAACGGGTAGCGGCACAGGCGCAGGCAGAGGTGCCGGCACTTCCTTTAAACTCGGCAACCGAAAAACGGAGGCTTTGCCCAAGCCCGCAGACAACGCGGTGGTAGAAGGTATTATCGTGGTGGATATTACGGTTGACGAAGACGGCAAAGTAACAGAGGCAACCATCGGCAGAGGCACCACCATTACCGAACAAGCCACCCGCAACGCCGTGTTGAAAGCGGCACGCGCCGCCAAATTTACCAAAGGCGATAAGGTGGAAATGGGTACGATTACTTATAACTTTGTATTAAACTAAATCAAATAACCGAATAAATGAATAATTGAATAAATGCACAATCGTTCATTGGGCATTCAATTATTCATTTATTCAATCACTCATTTATTATTATGAAAGCATACATTTTTCTTGCTACCGGCTTTGAAGAAATCGAGGCGGTAAGCGTAATTGACGTACTGCGCCGTGCAGACGTGGAAGTAGAAGTCATTGCCATACCCGAAGAAGATGACGAATATTGGGTGGAAGGCGCACACGGCATTTCTGTTTTTGGCGACAATAATTTTGAAGATGCCGACTTTTCCGATGGCGACATTCTCATTCTGCCCGGCGGACAACCCGGCACGGACAATTTGAATGCCAACAAGGATTTGAAAAAACTTATCCTGCAATACCACGAACAGGGAAAATACATCGCTGCCATCTGCGCCGCGCCGCTCGTTCTCGGTGGATTGGGCTTGCTGAAAGGCAAACGCGCCGTGTGCTATCCGGGCTACGAAAAACAACTTGTCGGTGCGGAAATCGCTACTGATGAGCGCGTTGTGATTGACGGCAAAATCATTACGAGCAAAGGACCGGGTACGGCTATTGAGTTTGGGCTGGTGTTGGTGGAATTGCTTGTGGGGAAAGAGGTTGCGGAAAAATTGAAGAATGGAATGATAGTGGGATAAATCTTTTGCTATGGAAAACAAGATACAGTTATTTGAGAAACAACAAGTCCGTTCTGTTTGGGACACAGAAAACGAGAAATGGTATTTTTCGGTACAAGATGTAGTCGGTATTTTGACTAATACCGTTGATGTTAAAGACTATATCAAAAAAATGAAAAAACGTGACCCTGAATTAAATGCCAACTGGGGGACAATTTGTCCCCCAGTTGAAATGATTGCAGCCGATGGTAGAAAACGCAAAATTCAAGCAGCTGATTTAGAAGGGATACTTCGTATTATTCAATCTATACCTTCGCCAAAAGCCGAGCCTTTCAAAATGTGGCTGGCGCAAGTAGGCAGAGAGCGGATTGACGAAACGATTGACCCTGAACTGTCCATTGACCGCGCCATTTTGAGTTACCGCCGTTTGGGTTATTCGGAAAATTGGATTAATCAGCGCATCAAATCAATAGAAGTGCGCAAAGCACTGACAGACGAATGGGACAAAGCAGGCGTGAAACAGGGACAGGAATACGCTTGGCTGACAGATTTGATGACCAAAACTTGGAGTGGAATGACCACCAAGCAATACAAACAGCACAAAAACCTGAAACAGGAAAATCTGCGCGACAATATGACTAATTTAGAATTGATTATCAATATGTTGGCAGAGGCAACCGCAACCGAATTGTCGGCAAAGAGCAATCCGCAGGATTTACAACAAAGTGCACAAATAGCGCACACCGGCGCAACGGTAGCCCGAAATGCACGTTTGGAAATCGAACAAAAAGGCGGGAAAGTAATCAGTGCGCAAAACGCCAAACAACTTGGTACAAAAAATGAACAGAAAAAAATATTGTGAAAATTATTTGTCTATGTAAAATATATTGTATTACTTTGCAAACAAAAAGACAAAATGCTTGCACAAAATCAAATATTACGCTATTTGTCGGCAAACAAACAGGACATCAGTCGAAAATATCATTTGAAAAAACTCGGTATTTTCGGCTCGTATGCCCGCAACGAGCAAACGCCCGCAAGCGATTTGGACTTATTGGTGGAATTTGAAGACAATACGCCGAATTTGACCAATATAAAAGATTTTTTGCGCAAAGAAATACAGTCTGTTTTTCATATTCCGGTAGATATTTGCAGGGAAAAATATATAAAACCTTTGTTTCGCCAACAAATTTTAGCCGATGCCGTCTATGTATAATACCAACCGAAGAGATTATTTTTGTTTGATGAATATGCTTGACGCTATTGATAAAATCAAGCAATACAGTTCTTCATTTGCGAATGCAGACGAATTCTCGGATAATGGTCAGGCATTTGATGCAAGTTTGATGAATTTTATTGTTATCGGCGAAATGGTCGAAAAACTTTCGGAAGAATTAATCAACAAATCGGAAACGGAAATAGAATGGTATAAAATCAGAAGTTTCAGAAATATTTTAGCGCACAATTATTTTGGCGTTGATGCCGAAGAAGTGTGGCAGATTATTCATAATAGTTTGCCCGAATTGGAAAAGCAATTAAAAAAGATGGTTGAATAATTTTAAAAACTTGATTGTCTATGTAAAATATATTGCATTACTTTGCAAACAAATTAAGAACATATTTGCCTATGAAATAAAAACCGCGTAAATTGATACGCACATTTTAGTAGAAAAAAGTATCATATTCTTGTGCTTGAAAATTCGACACTTTCAAAGTTATTACAAGAGTAAGTAATTGATACTCGTGTTTTTCACGGGCTTACTTATTTGTAATAACAGGTCGTCGAATACCTCAAGCACGGAAAGTGAAGTCCGTGCTTTTTTTATGTGTGTATGTGTCATTATTTTAGGACAAAAATAGGAAAACTTCTTGCAAACCTATTTAAAAGAAAAGAGCAGGAAAAAATAAACATAAAAAAAAGAATTTATGAAAAAAATCAAATGGTTTACATTTATTGTCATAATGATGAGCGCAATAGTAATCTCATCTTGTGAAAAATCCGAAGATTCAAGCAGCAATTCAGGCGGGAGTTCTTCGGGAGGAAAAGAGAAAATAACTTGTCGTAGTTGCTACGGAACAGGACGTTGTAATTGGTGTAACGGAACAGGTTATAGTTCGGCTACTAAAAACAAAAAATGTAGTCTTTGTAAAGGTTCAGGTAAATGTACCGGCTGTAAAGGCAAAGGTTATTACTAACGAAGGCTACATCTTAAATTTGTCACGATGACAAAATTTTAAAAAACAAACAAATTAAAAAATTAAATTTTTGTCTGCTTAAAGGAGTGGACGTTAAACAAAAGAGTTATGAAAAAGTATTTAATGATTTTTTTAAGTTTAGCACTGGCTGTGGTTTTCAGTGCTTGCAATAAAGATGATGACAAAGGAAATAATAAAGAAGACGATGGGGAAAACAACAACAATACACAGGTATATCTTCCAAGCAAGATAATATATGATGGCGAAACAACCACATTCACTTATGATAATCAGAGAAGAGTTACAGAACAAAAAAACAGTTATACAACTAACACTTACACTTATAATTCAGATGGTACTCTTGCTCAGGTAGTAAAACTTAATGAAGACCCACTGTCTAGTCGTACGATTACCTATGAATACAAAGAAAATGCCGTCGAAAGGATTGCCACAGGAAGTAAATCTACTTATGAATATGTTTTAAAAGATAATAGGATTGTTGCTAATAATTCAGACCTGGATTCTTATTCTTACACTTATGATGCAGTAGGAAATATGATAAAACAAACTAAACAAACAAAAGTAGGATATAAAACCTATGAAAATACCTATGAATATACCTATGACAATAAAAATGGTGTATTTAAAAATGTCAATATACCTCAATGGTATAAAATAACAGAACTTTATCAGTGGTCAGATATTGCGGTAGTAAATAATGCTTTAACAGATGGAGATTTAGGCTGGAAACTTGAATATGTTTATAACGAGAATGGCTACCCAACAAGCTGCAAAATGTATGAAGAAGGCTCTTTAAGAAAAACTATGACTATTGAATATACTCTTAAATAGAGAACTGTGCTTTTAGTAAAAGCGGATTTTTTACAATCCGCTTTTTTTATTTTTTAAGAAATATATTTGGTGGAATGTGATTAATTCATTACTTTTGCAGAATGGAAAAAGAAATACGCAACATCTTATACGCTGATGATACAACTGAATCCTGAAAAAGTAGCAAAACTTCATAGTTATGATGATTTGCTTGATAAAAAATACGGCAAACGCGGAACAACCACGCGCACGATTTTTGAAGAAAAGGCAATGGTCGCCTATTACAGCGATTTTTTCAAAAGCCGCCGAAAAAAACTGCGGCTGACACAACGGCAACTTGCCGAGCGTGTTGGCAAAGAACGCAGTTACATTGCACACATCGAAAGAGGTAAAACCGATATGCAACTGTCAAGTTTCATCAGCATTTCCAATGCTTTGGGACTGCGGCTTTCGTTGCAGGCGTAAAAATAAATACCCAATGAAAACAATAAAACTAATCATACTTATGACGCTAACAACCACCGCATTAAACGCAGAAAATCCTTTTTTTGCGGATTTCAACACGCCGCACGATGTTTTTCCGTTTGACAAGATAAAAACCGAGCATTTCAAACCCGCTTTTGAAGAGGGAATGAAACGCGAAGACAAAGAAATTCAGGCGATAATCACAAACAAGCAAGAGCCGGATTTTGAAAATACTATTGTCGCACTCGAACATTCGGGCGAGTTGCTCGGCAAAGTGAGCAGCGTGTTCTACAACCTGCAAAGTGCCGAAACCACCGATACGCTTGATGCGCTTTCGATGGAAATGTCACCGATTTTGACGGAACACAGCAACAATATTTCGCTCAACGAAGATTTATTCAAAAGAGTAAAAGCGGTTTATGGCAAAAAAGACAAGTTGAATTTAACCGTAGAACAGCAAACCTTGCTCAAAAAAACTTATGATGGCTTTGTGCGCAGCGGTGCGAATTTGAGCGATAAAGACAAAGAAACCTACCGGAAATTATCTACCGAACTGAACACGCTGACTTTGCAATTCGGACAAAATGTATTGAAAGAAACAAACCAATACCAACTCGTTGTAACAGAGCAGGATAAATTAAGCGGTTTGCCTGCCGATTTCCTCGAAACGGCTGCCGCAAAAGCAAAGGAAAAAGGCAAAGAAGGCTGGCTTTTCGACCTCACCGCACCGAGTTACGTGCCATTTATGAAGTACGCCGACAATGGCGATTTGCGCCGCGAACTCTGGACAGCCTACAATACCAAATGTATCAAAGGCGGCGAGTACGACAACCGCGAGAATATCCGCAAAATTACCGCGCTGCGCCTGCAAATTGCGCAACTGCTTGGTTATAAAGATTATGCCGAGTATGTTTTGCAAAAACGAATGGCGGAAAATGAGCAAAATGTGTATCATTTATTAAATGAACTGCTAACAGCCTATCGCCCGACCGCTTTGCAGGAATATGCTGATGTACAGACTTTTGCAAAGAAAAATGATTTGATGTCTTGGGATTGGTCGTATTATTCCGAAAAACTGAAAGACGAAAAGTTTAATATCAACGATGAACTGCTAAAACCGTATTTTGAACTCGAAAAAGTGAAACGCGGCGTTTTCGGTTTGGCAACGCGCCTGTACGGCTTGCAATTCCGGCGGAACGAGAAAATACCGGTCTATCATAAGGAAGTGGAGGCTTACGAAGTTTTCGATGAAAACGGCAAATATCTCGCCGTGCTTTACACCGATTTCCACCCGCGCGAGGGCAAACGCAGCGGCGCGTGGATGACCGATTATCGCGGGCAGAAAAAAGTTGATGGCGTGGATTTCCGCCCGCACATTTCCGTTGTGATGAATTTCACGCGCCCGACTGCCACCAAGCCCGCGCTTTTGACTTATGACGAGGTTAATACTTTTCTGCACGAGTTCGGACACGCGCTGCACGGAATGTTGTCAGACGTAACCTACGAGAGCCTTTCGGGGACTAATGTATATTGGGATTTTGTGGAACTGCCCTCGCAAATAATGGAAAACTGGACAAGCGAGCAGGCTTTCCTCGACAGTTTCGCCGTGCATTACGAAACGGGCGAGAAACTGCCCATTGAGTACATCAAACGCATCAAAGCCGCCGACAATTTCAATGTGGCTTATGCGTGCCTCAGGCAGTTGAGTTTCTGCTACCTCGATATGGCTTGGCACACGCTAAAAACGCCTTACACGGGCGATGTCCTCGCATTTGAAACGGAGGCGATGGCAAGCACACAGATTTTGCCGCGCATAGACGGCACTTCCACCGCCGCCGCGTTCAATCACGTTTTTTCGGGCGGATACGCTGCCGGATATTACAGTTACAAATGGGCGGAGGTGCTTGATGCAGACGCTTTTTCGGTGTTTCAAAAAAACGGCATTTTCGACAAAAAAACTGCCGCCTCTTTCCGCGAAAATATTTTGAGCAAAGGCAGCACCGAGCCGCCAATGACGCTTTACAAACGCTTTCGCGGACAAGAGCCAACTATTGACGGACTGCTGGAAAGGAATGGAATAAAAAAATAATGCTTAATGGTTAGTGCTTAATGTTTAACCGCTAACCATTGACAAGTAACCATTAATAATATGAAACCGATTAAAAATTTAGAACCTGCTGCCAAATGGATTTTGCGCTTTTCGCTGGCAGCCTACATCATTTGTTTGTATTTCAACGAAGTAAAAACCTTTGATTTCAAAAGCGTAACTTACATTATCAACCTGATTTACACGCTTTTTGCCGTGTTACTCTTGCTCGGCGGCATCAGCAAAAACGGCACGCTGACCATCATTTCGGGCATTGTGCTGGCACTGATTTCGGCGTACAAAATCTATGTCGCCTATTCGCTCGACAGTTTGACAAATCCTGCTGTCTATCTGTTTCTGTTGGTGTTTGGGGTAGGGGTGTTTTTTATGAGTAAGGGAAATACTTAGCCACGAATACACGAATGTTTTTTTATTCGTGCGTTCGTGGCTAAACTGTGTGCAAAATTCTTTATTTACAAGCCGTTCCGTTTCTGTACATTATAAAATATCTTAATCTGATTGCCCAGAATTTTGGTAAAACCTTTTACATCATCGGCTGTCCAAGCGCGGTTTACCTCGCCGTATTCGCCGAAATCGGTTTTCATCAAATCAAAAGTGCTTTCCACGCCGACAAGCGTATAACTGTATGGACGAAGGTTGATAATTACGCGCCCTGTTACGTTTTGCTGCGAACTTTGGAGGAATTTTTCGATATCGCGCATCACCGGCTCAAGGTACTGCGCCTCGTGCAGGAACATTCCGTACCACGTGGCAAGTTGCTCTTTCCAATACAGTTGCCATTTGGTGAGCGTGTGTTTTTCGAGCATTTTGTGGGCGTTGATGATGAGCAATGCGCCTGCTGCCTCAAAGCCTACGCGCCCTTTTATGCCGATAATCGTGTCGCCGATGTGCATATCGCGCCCGATGCCGAATGCCGAACCGAGTTCTTCCACTTTGTTGATGGCAGCGATTTTGTCCGTGTATTTTACGCCGTTCACGCCCGCGATTTCGCCGTTTTCAAAATCAATGGTGATGGTTTCTTCCTGCGTTTTTTGCACTTGTTTCGGATAGGCGTTTTCGGGCAGCGTTTGCTCGGATTTCAGCGTTTCCTTGCCGCCGATTGACGTTCCCCAAAGTCCGGCGTTGATGCTGTATTCCATTTTTTTGAAATCCGCCTCGTAGCCGTGTTCTTTCAAGTAATTGATTTCGTATTCGCGGGTAAGCACCATATCGCGTGTGGGCGTAAGCACCTTTATTTCAGGGGCAAGCACTTCAAAGGTGAGGTCGAAACGCACTTGGTCGTTGCCCGCACCCGTTGAGCCGTGAGCCACGTATTGCGCCCCGATTTCTTTGGCGTACTCAATAATGGCGATTGCCTGAAAAATGCGCTCGGAACTCACGGAAATGGGATAAGTGCCGTTGCGCAACACGTTGCCGAACACCATATATTTGATGCTTTTTTCGTAATATTCTTTGGTTACGTCAAGTGCCGTGTGGCTTTTCGCACCCAATCGGTAAGCCCGCTCTTCAATTGATTTCAACTCTTCGGTGCCAAAACCGCCGGTGTTGGCAATGGCGGTATGCACTTCGTAGCCCTGTTCGCGCAGATACATTGCGCAAAACGAGGTGTCCAGCCCGCCGCTGAATGCTAATAAGACTATTTCCATAATTAAAACTGTTGTGTCATTGCGGGCTTGACCCGCAATCCCCT
>JAISJU010000159.1 GCA_031261165.1 Prevotellaceae bacterium | reverse complement strand
AGGGGATTGCGGGTCATACTTCGGCTTCGCTCAGTAACCAAGCCCGCAATGACAGAGAACTTACGCGAGGGGCTAAATGTGCATAACCGTATGCAAGCGTAGTGCGGCTTACGGTAAGTTAGTAAGTATCGCTACTTTTGCAAGTTTATTTCAAATTGAAATTTATTTTCCATATATTCGTATGAAATTAAAAGAAAACGCATAAAAAATAATTCAAATCATAATCATTTATTTTTATTAGCAACATATTCACAGCGAAATCATTCAAAATAAAGCAAAATGATATAATTTTGCGGTATTGTAATTGCATTTTGACAAAACAAGGAAATTTCTAATCTAAAAAATCAAATAAATTATGTCAACACTCAGATTTAAAGTAGTAAATGAGGCTTTCAAAAAGAAAGCAGTAGAGATTGCGGCTCCCGCTAAATTTACTTCCGATTATTACGGAAAGTATGTATTTACCAAATCGGTTATGGCTAAATATTTGTCGAAAGACGTGTTGAAGTCCATCACCAACGCCGTAGAAAAAGGCGCAACCCTCGACCGCAAAATTGCCGATGACGTGGCTGCCGGTATGAAGATGTGGGCTACCGAACTCGGGGCAACCCATTACACGCACTGGTTTCAACCACTGACAGACGGCACTGCCGAAAAACACGACTCGTTTATTGATTACGCAGCAGGACCCGGCGAGGCTATCGTAGAAGAATTTTCGGGCAAACTGCTCGCACAGCAAGAGCCAGACGCATCTTCCTTCCCCAGCGGCGGTATCCGCAGCACGTTTGAGGCTCGCGGCTATACGGCTTGGGACCCGTCTTCACCTGCATTTATCGTAGATGATACGCTGTGTATCCCCACTATTTTTGTTTCTTACACGGGCGAATTGCTCGACTTGAAAGCACCTTTGCTCAAATCGTTGAACGCAGTGGATAAGGCAGCGGTGGCTGTTTGTCAGTTGTTTGATGCAAATGTGAGAAAAGTGTATGCTTACTTGGGTTGGGAACAGGAATATTTCCTCGTTGACGAAGGCTTGTACGCTGCCCGCCCGGACTTGTTGCTCACCGGCAGAACGCTGATGGGACACGAATCGGCTAAAAACCAACAGTTGGAAGACCACTATTTCGGTGCTATCCCCAGCCGCGTGGCTGCGTATATGAAAGACCTCGAATTTGAAGGTTATAAATATGGTATTCCTTTGAAAACGCGCCATAATGAGGTTGCACCCAACCAGTTTGAACTTGCCCCGATTTTCGGCGAAGTGAATTTGGCAGTTGACCAAAACTTGCTGATTATGTCGATTATGAAACGTGTTGCCCGCCGTCACGGTTTCCGCGTGTTGCTGCACGAAAAACCGTTTGCAGGCATCAACGGCTCGGGCAAACATAACAACTGGTCGCTCGGCACAGACACCGGCGTTGGCTTGCTCACACCGGGCAAAACACCGGAAGAAAACTTGCTCTTCGTTACTTTCCTCGTTAGTATTCTGAAAGCATTGTACAAAAACAACGCTCTGCTGAAAGCATCTATTATGACGGCGCAAAACGCTCACCGCTTGGGCGCAAACGAGGCACCTCCCGCAATTATTTCCGCATTTCTCGGCACGCAACTGACGACTATCCTCAACAAACTCGAAAACAGTACGAGCGAAGAGGCTATCACCGTTGACGACAGAAAAAATCTGAGCCTCGGCATTGCACACATTCCCGAAGTGCTGCTCGACAACACCGACCGCAACCGTACCTCGCCTTTTGCTTTCACCGGCAACCGTTTTGAGTTCCGCGCCGTTGGCTCGTCTGCAAACTGCTCGTCTGCAATGATTGCTTTGAACTCGATTGTGGCTGCACAGTTGCTCGAATTTAAGGCAGAAGTTGACGAAAAAATCACCAAAGGCTTAACCAAAGAAAAAGCCATCTTTGACGTTATCCGTCAATATATCAAGGACTCGAAGGCTATCCGCTTTGACGGTAACGGCTATTCTGACGAATGGAAAGTTGAGGCTGCCAAACGCGGTTTGGACTGCGAAACGAGCGTGCCGCTGATTTACGATGCCTACACCACAAAAGAAAGCGTGGCACTGTTTGGCAAACTCGGCGTATTTAGCGAAAAAGAATTGCACGCCCGCAACGAAGTGAAATGGGAAACATATACGAAAAAAATCCAGATTGAGGCTCGCGTACTTGGCGATTTGGCTGTTAATCACGTCATTCCGGTGGCTACCAGATACCAAAGTATATTGCTTGACAATGTGTACAAAATCTCGAAACTCTATGACGGCAAAAAGGCTGAAGAACTCTCGGCTATCGACCGCCAAATTATCGAAGAGATTGCACTGCATATCAACACCATAAAGAGCAATGTGGATAAATTGGTAGAGGCTCGCAAGGTTGCCAACAAGATTGAAGGCGAAAAGGAAAAAGCCCTCGCTTATCACGACGATGTGCTGCCGTATTTCGACACTATCCGCTACCATATTGACAAACTCGAACTGATAGTAGATGACGAACTTTGGACTTTGCCCAAATACCGCGAATTGTTGTTTATTCGATAAATGAAAAAGTTGTTATGAAAAAACGGCGGCTCTTTGCAGAGTTGCCGTTTTTTTTTATCTTTTTCCGGAGTTTGGAATTTTTGGAAAAGTTGTAATTGGATTATTTTTTATGATAATGGCTTAAATAACTATCTATATAAATGGTATCGCCTTCCACATAATAGACTATTCGATGTTCATCTGTCAGTCTGCGCGACCAATGTCCGGTGAGGTCGTACTTCAATGCTTCCGGTTTTCCGATGCCTTCAAAAGGCGTTTCAATCATACTCATAAGCAACTTTTCCAACCTTTTTTGGTAGCATTCGGAAAATTCTTTTTTATTTTATCCCTTTCAATAATGGCGTCAAAAGATTCGATTATTCCATAACCCATACTTTAATCTCCCCAAATATTAGACATATTAAGTTTTTTGCCTGCACCTGCTTTCATATCTTTTGTAATTTCTAAAATTCTTTTCACCTCCGTTTGGTTATATGGAGATACCTCTTTAACCGGAAATTCCATACCTTTTTCCAAGAACACATCACGCAAAAAATCGCCATATTTATTGTAACTGAAAATGATTTTTTTCGGTTTGCCGGTGTAGGTCTTTTCTACTGTTATGCCTGCTACTTGTGCCATAATTTTTGCATTTTTAAATAATGCCACAAAGATACAAACAAATATTCTTACCGACAAATAAAAAACAACTTTTCTAAAATTTGACTTAGGGAAAGTTCCCGGCGTTATTGAAAACGTGTTACGTTTATTTTTGTTGCAGATAAACCGAAACCATATTTCATAAATACCTTTCATATTATTACTTTTCTGATGCGTATAAAGTAAAAATGAAAGCGATAAGGCATTTTAGATACGTTGTAAGGCTAATGTATATGAAATATTTTTGATAAAATATTACTTTTGCAGGCTATTTTGCATTAAAATGGCATTCATAAGACGAAATAAACAAAAAACACATACATAAAATGGAAAAAGGATTTTATGAACAGGGGCTTTACCGCCCCGAATACGAACACGATGCCTGCGGCGTGGGCTTGGTACTGAATATCAACGGCAAAAAAAGCCACGACATTGTGGAACGCGGCTTGCAGGTACTCGAAAATATGCAGCATCGCGGCGCGGAAAGCGCGGACAACAAAACCGGAGATGGCGCGGGGCTGATGCTGCAAATACCCCACGAGTTTATCCTCTTGCAGGGAATTGACGTGCCGGAACGCGGTATGTACGGCACCGGACTTGTTTTTTTGCCCAAAGAAAAGAAAGAGGCGGAGGCTTGCCTGAAAATCGTAAAGGAAAAAATAGAAGATGAGGGCTTGAAATTGACACAGGTGCGCGAAGTGCCGGTGAATAGCGACATTTTGGGCGAAATATCGCGCTCCAACGAGCCGACCGTCAAACAAATTTTCGTAGTGGGCGGCGATTCGCAACAGGAGTTGGAACTGAAACTCTACATCGTGCGCAAAAAGATAGAAAAAGCGGTGCAGCAATCCACAATGCCGCAGAAAAAGGATTTTTACATCGTGAGCCTTTCCACGCAAAGAATGGTGTATAAAGGTATGCTCACTTCGGAACAACTGCGGCACTATTTCCCCGACCTGACCGATGAAAGGCTGACAAGCGGTATCGCGCTGGTACATTCGCGTTTCAGCACAAACACGATGCCCACGTGGTCGTTGGCGCAGCCCTTCCGCCTCTTGGGACACAACGGCGAAATCAATACCATCAAAGGCAACCGCTTTTGGATGGAGGCGCGTGAAAGCGTGTTGAAAAGCGACCAACTCGGCGATTTGAACGAAATATTCCCCATCATTCAGCCCGATATGAGCGACAGCGCCTCGTTTGACAACGCGCTGGAATTTCTCGTGATGTCCGGTAAATCCTTGCCGCACGCAATGGCAATGATGGTGCCGGAAAGTTGGAACTCCAAAAACCCCATTTCCACCAACCTGAAAGCATTTTACGAATATCACAGCATAATGATGGAGCCTTGGGACGGACCGGCTACGCTCTTGTTCACAGACGGTCGCTACGCCGGCGGTTTGCTCGACCGCAACGGACTGCGCCCCGCACGATACATTATTACAAAAGACGGAATGATGATTGTCGCCTCCGAAATCGGCGTGCAAAACATCGACATCAAAAATATTAAAGAAAAAGGCAGGCTCAGCCCGGGCAAAATGTTGATGGTGGATACACAGACCGGCAAACTGTTTTATGACCCCGAATTGAAAGACAACCTCGCGCAGCAATTCCCCTACAAGCAATGGTTGGACAAAAACCGCTTGGATTTAGACGATTTGTCGAGCGGGCGCAGCGTGAAAATTCCGGTGGAAAACTATCAGGCGCAGTTGCACGCCTTCGGTTTCTCGAAAGAAGATGCCGAAATGCTCGTTGTGCCGATGGCTCGCGATGGACAAGAGGCAACCAACTCAATGGGAAATGATGTGGCTTTGTCCGTATTTTCCGATAAACCGCAACGCCTCTTTACCTATTTCCGCCAACTGTTTGCGCAGGTAACCAACCCGCCCATTGACCCGATACGCGAAGAACTTGTGATGTCGCTCACCGGCTACATCGGCTCCATACACCGCAATATGCTCGAGGCAATGCCCGAACATTGCAAAGTGATTAAGGCGCACAGCCCTGTGATTACGAACAAAGAACTTGATTTGTTGCTGAATTTGAAATATAAAGGCTTTACCACCACCACGTTGCCAATGCTTTTTGAAGCGAGCAAAGGCGCGAAAGGTTTGGAAAAAGCCGTGCAGGAACTTTGTTTCAATGCCGAAAAAGCGGTTGATGAGGGCAACAGTTACATCGTGCTGAGCGACAGGGGCGTGAATAAGGATTTGGCACCGATACCTTCGCTGTTGGCTGTTTCGGCAGTACATCATCATTTGATTGACAAGCGGAAACGTATGCAGATAGACCTCGTGGTGGAAACCGGCGAGCCGCGCGAAGTGATGCACTTTGCCCTGCTGTTCGGCTATGGCGCAAATGTGGTAAATCCTTATCTGACCTTTGCTTTGATACAAGACCAAATCAGCGCGGGCAACCTGAAACTCGATTTTGATACGGCGCAAAAACATTATGTGAAAGCCATCAAAAAAGGCTTGCTCAAAGTGCTGAGTAAAATGGGTATTTCCACGTTGAGAAGTTATCGCGGTGCGCAAATCTTTGAGTCCATCGGCTTAAACTCTGCTTTTGTGGATAAATATTTCAACGGCACGACCTCCAAAATCGAAGGCTCGGATTTGAGCGATATTGCCAAAGATGCCATTACTTCGCATCAACTCGGCTTTAACAGCAACGAATTGCCGCAAACGCCGCAAGAGGCTTTGAGCATCAATAAAGGCGTGTATGCTTACCGCCGCGATGGCGAAAAACACGCTTGGAGTCCCGAAGTGATTGCCAAACTGCAAATTGCCACCAAAACAGGCAAATACGATATTTTCAAAGAATATTCTTCTTTGGTGGATAACAAACCGGAGAAAATCTTTATCCGCGATTTTTTCCGATACAAACGCAACCCGATTGATATTTCGGAAGTAGAGCCGGTAGAGGCGATTACCAAACGTTTTTGCACCGGTGCAATGAGTTACGGCTCTATCTCGGCAGAGGCACACGAGGCAATGGCAATCGCGATGAACAAACTCGGCGGCAAAAGCAACACCGGCGAGGGCGGCGAAGACCCCGAACGCTTTAAACCGCGTGCAGACGGCACGAGCGCACGCTCTGCCATCAAGCAAGTGGCATCGGGTCGTTTCGGCGTTACTACCGAATATCTCGTTAATGCCGATGAATTGCAAATCAAAATTGCACAGGGCGCAAAACCGGGTGAAGGCGGACAGTTGCCGGGCTACAAAGTTGATGAAATAATCGCCAAAACGCGGCACTCCATACCGGGCATTTCGCTCATTTCGCCCCCGCCCCACCACGATATTTACTCCATTGAGGACTTGGCGCAGTTGATTTTCGACCTGAAAAATGCCAATCCGCGTGCGCGTATCACCGTGAAACTCGTGTCCGAAAGCGGCGTGGGAACAGTTGCCGCCGGTGTGGCAAAGGCAAAAGCGGATATGATACTTATTTCGGGCTGCGAAGGCGGTACCGGTGCCAGCCCTGCAAGTTCGATTAAACACGCGGGCTTGCCCCTTGAAATCGGTTTGGCGGAAACGCAACAAGTGCTGGTGATGAACAACCTGCGCGGTCAGGTGCGCCTGCAAACAGACGGACAACTGAAAACGGGTAAAGACATTATCACCGCCGCTCTGCTTGGTGCGGAAGAATACGGTTTTGCCACGAGCGCGTTGATTGTTCTCGGCTGCGTGATGATGCGCAAATGCCACGTCAATACTTGTCCGCGCGGCGTGGCTACGCAAGATGCGGAACTGCGCAAACGCTTTGCCGGTCGCTACGAATATTTGATTAATTTCTTCACTTTCCTTGCCGAAGAAGTGCGCGAACACCTTGCGGCAATGGGCTTCCGCAGCCTCGACGAGATTATCGGTCGCTCGGATTTGATAGAATATGTACCTTCGGCAAACAACGAGAAGACGCAAAAAGTTGATTTCTCGCGCCTGCTCTATTTCCCCGAAAAAGCGGCAAAACACAACGCTATTCGCAACATCAAACACCAACAACACAAAGTTGATGATGTGCTTGACAGAGGCTTGATAAAAGATGCGAAACTCGCCATAGAAAGCGGCTTGGCAGTGAATTTGAAACGCGACATCAAGAACACCGACCGCACCGTTGGCGCAATGCTTTCGGGCGAAGTGGCTTTGCGCTACGGCTATGCCGGATTGCCCGCCGATACCATTTCGGCGACTTTCAAAGGCTCTGCCGGTCAAAGTCTCGGCGCGTTTCTTGCCAAAGGCATAAGTTTCCGCCTCGAAGGCGATGCGAATGACTATTTGGGCAAAGGGCTTTCGGGCGGTAAAATTGCCGTTGTGCCGCCTGCCGGATACGATTTTAAACCCGAAGAAAACATCATTGCGGGTAATACGATGCTCTACGGCGCAACGGGTGGCGAGGTGTATATCAACGGTCGCGTGGGCGAACGTTTCTGCGTGCGCAACTCGGGTGCAACTGCCGTTGTGGAAGGCACCGGCGACCACTGCTGCGAGTATATGACCGGCGGGCGTACCATCGTTCTCGGCACCACCGGCAGAAACTTTGCAGCCGGTATGAGCGGCGGCGTGGCATACGTTTGGAACAAAGAGGGCAATTTCGACTATTTCTGCAATATGGAAATGGTGGAACTCTCGCTTATCGAAGATATGAGCGACAACCGCGAACTGAGAGGTTTTATCGAAAATCACTACAAACACACGCAAAGTCCGCTTGCCAAACAAATGTTGGATAATTGGGCTGATTATGTGGAACAGTTTATCAAAGTAGTGCCGATAGAATACAAAAAAGTGCTGCTCGCCGAAAAAATGGAGGCAATAAACAAGAAAACAGCGTTGTTGGAAAGGGATTATTAAACAAAACAGGTGTGTCATTGCGGGCTTTGACCCGCAATCCCCTGTTCATTTGTTTTTTTGATATAAATGTTGTAATTTTGTAGGATAGTTTTAATCTCTAAATTTGTTTTGTTATGGAAATGTTGGAAGATGTATTATTAGAAGAAGAGGAAGTAATGACAGAAGTTACACCTCAAAAATATCTGTATAGAAGACGAGAAGAAGAAGTAGTCTTGTCGGATAAAGATATGATGCGGATAAATGAACTTGTGCGTAATCGTAAAGGCGATGACCGTTTTATCCGTGAGGGTTATTTAACTGTTGAAGAAAGCAGGTATTTGTTGCACGAAGCGATAAATGATGTTAGAATAATGTTAAAACAGAAACAGAATGCAGCAAATATTTATTGATAGAAGAGTCTATAGCCGGATAAAGCAGTTTTACAATAACGCAATGCGAAAATACCCTAATACCTATTTTCCTGCTGATGCGGATAGAGATACCGATAGAGTAATGGAAGAAGTTTATAAAGTTACTACCAATGAACTTTGGCGCAAAAATGATATAAAATCAGTCAGAGGTTGGGAAAATTATTTGGTAGATTATTCCAAAGAAACAGGCTGGTATTTTGCTTACAAAATTGAAAATGACATTATTTATATTGAAGATGCCGAAAATCATAGAAATATGAGCGAAGAGGCATTTAAATTTTAAACAAAAACAGTTATGAAAATAAACATCGAAAAAATTAAAAACTACAACCAGGCAATATTGGCTATTTGCGGCAGCATCGGAATGCTGATACTGTTAATTGCTCTTATAATGATGATTAAAGAGGCATTGCCCAGAAATTATAATCGTAATCCCAACGGACTAATATCAGAAGAAAAACTCGAAACCTTAAATCAGGAAAATTTGCGGAAACAACTCATTTCTTACGATTTTCCTTGGTTGATTGACACACTTAAATCTGTCTATATTGTTCCGGTATCCATAAAAACTTTGAAAAAAGCCGAGAAATCTGAAATGGGTTTATATGCTATCTCAAAAGTAGAGGCTGACGATACGTTTTCAGGCAACAAAAGAAAAGGCTATTATAACAGCAAATCGTTTTATGGGGAATATGCAAATTTAATTGTTTATAATCCTATTGAAAACAAAACTATTTCATTGTTCAATGAAAGAATTATTATCGGTGGTGTTCAAACCTATTATTTTAAAGATGATATTTTACTTGTTTTTTTCATTGCCTCAAAAGATACGGATAAAAATAGTATTATTAATTTGAATGATTTGCGGACACTCTGTATATACTCAATGAATACAGGAACAATAAAAAAAATATCGGATAATGATAATCAACCTGAAAATTATCAATTTGTTGAAAACTCTAAAGATTTATTGATTGAATTTCAGTTGAGCCAACATAAAGAGAAACAGTTTGATGACGAGCAAATTCCGAGAAAAATAATGAAATACACTTACGACACACAAACTTTGACAAATATTATTCCCGAAAAAATTCAGAATAATATGCAGAAGTTGGTAGAAGGTAAATAAGATAAATCAAAAAAGAATACTAAATATATGGGAAATCCAAAAGGTTTTTTAACCATCAATAAAAAAGAAGCAGGTTATCGCCCTGTGCACGAGCGGGTGCTCGACTTTGGCGAGGTGGAACAAACGCTGAACAGCGAAGACCGCAAATTGCAAGCCTCGCGCTGTATGGACTGCGGGGTGCCGTTCTGCCACTGGGCGTGTCCGCTGGGCAACAAAATGCCCGAATGGCAAGACCTTATCTACAAAGGAAAATGGAAAGAGGCTGCCGAATTGCTGCAAACGACTAACGATTTTCCCGAATTTACGGGAAGAATTTGCCCCGCGCTTTGCGAAAAAGCCTGCGTGCTGAACTACGAAGAGAACAGCATCACCATTCGCGAGAATGAGGCGGCGGTGATGGAATACGCTTTTGAACAGGGTTATGTAACACCCAACCCACCCAAAACGCGCACCGGCAAGAAAGTAGCCGTTATCGGCGGCGGTCCCGCAGGACTTGCGGCTGCCAACCAACTGAACAAGCGGGGACACTCGGTTACGGTGTTTGAAAAGGACAATGCCGTGGGCGGACTGCTGCGTTTCGGCATTCCCGATTTCAAACTCAACAAGTTGGTTATCGACCGCCGATTGGCGTTGTTGGAGGCAGAAGGCATTGAGTTTAAAGTTTCGACCGAAGTGGGTAAAGACATCAAAGGCACGGAAATACTGAAAAAATACGATGCCGTAGTGATTACCATCGGTGCGGGACAGCCGCGCGATTTGCCGGTGGAAGGGCGCGACATCAATGGCGTGTATTTTGCGCTGCAATTTCTGCAACAGCAAAACCACCTGATAAAAGGCGATAAGATTGCCGAAAAGGACATTATTTCCGCCAAAGGCAAAAACGTGCTGGTCATCGGCGGCGGCGACACCGGCTCGGACTGCGTGGGAACGTCTATCCGACAGGGCGCAAAAAGCGTTACGCAGATTGAAATTTTGCCCAAACCCTCCGAAGAATATGTACCCGCAACGATGTGGCCTAACTGGCCTAATACATTGCGCACATCGAGTTCGCACAAAGAGGGCTGCAACCGCCGCTGGAATTTGGCGACCAAACGCTTTATTGCCGGAGAAGACGGCAAACTGAGCGGCGTGGAAGTGGTGGAAGTAGCGTGGGGCGTTGATGAAAACGGCAAGTACGGTATGAAAGAAATCGGCACGCCGGAAATCATTGAGGCGGAACTCGTTACGCTGGCAATGGGTTTTGTGCAGCCTGTTCACGAGGGGCTGCTCAACGAACTCGGCGTGGCTTACGATGGTCGCGGGAATGTGGCTATTGATGCGAACACCACGCAATCGAGCGTGAAGAAAGTGTTTGCGGCGGGCGATGCGGCATCGGGTGCAAGTCTGGTGGTACGCGCCATTGCTGCGGGTAGGAAAACGGCTGAGGAAGTGGATAAGTTTTTGAAATAAACCACAGATTACACAGATTTACACGGATAATACCCTGACCGTAGGGGCGGGGCTTGC
>JAISJU010000157.1 GCA_031261165.1 Prevotellaceae bacterium | reverse complement strand
ACTCGCGTTATCAATAAACTAAAAAATGCTTTGCCTGACTATCCGATAGAAAAGGCGTGGTTGTTTGGCTCATACGCCCGCGGCGAGGAAACCCGCAAGAGCGATGTGGATTTGTTGGTGCGGTTTCAGCCCGATGCCAAAATTGTTGGTTTGGATTATTTCAGGATACTGAATAAACTCGAAGATACATTGCATAAAAAAGTAGATTTGGTAAAAGAAGGAACGTTGCGAAAATTTGCAGTTGATACCGTTGAACAAGATAAAATATTAATTTATGAGAGAGCAAGTTAGAGATAAAGGGCGTTTGGAACATATTCTTGAATCAATTGATTATGCGTTTGAATTTACGCATAATGTTACATTTGAAGAATATCAGGCGAACAATATGATGCGTTTTGCCGTTGCAAAGAATTTGGAAATTATCGGTGAGGCAAGTTACAAACTGACAAAGGAATTTTGCACAAAACACGCAGACGTAGAATGGCAGACAATTATCAAATTGCGCCACGTTCTTGTTCACGGATATTATTTGCTTGAAGACATAGTCATCTGGGAAATAGTTCAAAACGATTTGCCGCCTCTCAAACAAAAAATCCAACAAATATACGATACATTATAAATAAAATGGGGCGAAAAATTTTTCGCCCCTACATTTTTCACCTCAACAAATACCTCAAATATTTTTTCTACGTTTTGTCATTTTTTTTGTTTCTTTGCGACTAATAGAGAAAAAGCAATTTTAAATGAAAAAAAATGAGCACATAGCATTGGAGAATGATTTTATACGAATGATTCAAGCAAATGAACGTATCGTTTATAAAGTCTGTTCTTTTTACGTTTCCGAGATTTTTCCGATGGAAGACCTCTATCAAGAAGCAGTTCTCAACCTTTGGAAAGCCTACCCGAAGTTCCGAAATGAAAGCAGTTATTCAACTTGGATTTACAAAATTGCGTTGAATACTTGTATTTCCGGAATGCGCAAGGAAAGCAAGTATCATCAAAATGTACCGCTCTCATTGTCTGACGAACTTGTTTTTGAGTCTGACAATTTGGAAGAAGAATTGAAAGAACTTTACCGCCTGATTTATCAATTAAAAAACTTGGAACGCGCTGTTATCTTGCTCTATTTGGAAGAAAAATCCTATCAGGAAATTGCGGATATTACAGGATTATCATTGTGTAATGTTGCCACCAAACTGAAACGAATTAAAGAAAAATTAAAAGTAATGTCAAATCAATAAAAATTAAAAATTATGGAATTAGAAGAATTAAAAAATGTATGGACTTCGTTAGACGAACGTCTGAACAAACAGGAAGTATTGAAGGACTTTGTGATTAAAGAAATGATTTATAGCAAGTCTAATAAATCAGTGAGCAAACTGTTAAATTGGGATTTGTTTGGCACCATAGTATTGTTACTTATGATACCAGTGATGATTTTCATTTATCAATTTCAGATACAACTGCCTTTGAAGATGCCTTTGGTGAATTTATTCTTCTATACGATGCTGGCTATCTGCATTTGTGGGTTGATTGGGGGCGTGTTTCACCTCAATTACCTAATGAGAATGGATTTTACAAAAAGTGTGGCGCATAATTCTTTGTATATAAACAAATACAAGAAATTGGTACAAAAAGAAAAAATATTATCCGTGCCTGTTATATTAGTTTGTTGCTTTTTCCCCATTTATCAATATGCTACTTTGCACGTCAGTGCGTGGTTGTGGGCATTCTTGATATGCGTTCTTGTTAGTGGCATTATTTTCACTTACTTCTCATACAAGAGAATTTACGACAATAACATTGGCTCTATATTGAAAAGTTTGGAAGAGTTGAAGGAATTGGAAGAGGAGTAAAGGTGTTTCAAGTTTTTGCCTGCGTTAGCAATCCTATAAATCAATGATTTAGAAAATGCGAAACAGATTATTATTCTAAAAACATTAAGAAACTCACAATAAAAATGGGGCGAAAAATTTTTCGCCCCTACATTTTTTACCTCAACAAATTAATATCCCCCGCTCGCTTATACGTTTTCCCATCTGCGCCGGTTGCCTCTATTTTGTAGAAATACGCGCCCGAGGCGGCTTTGTTGTTGCCGATGTAGCCGTCCCAACAGTTGTCGGGGCTGTTGGATTTGAAGACGAGCCGCCCCCAACGGTTGTAAACCCACATATTATATTTGATGATGGACTTAAACGCTACGCAAAATTTATCATTGATGCCGTCTCCGTTGGGCGTGAAGACGTTGGGAATGTCGATTTCCGACTCGGAAACGGTTATCGTTATGCTGTCGCTGACCACGCAACCATCTGCCGTAGTGGTGGTTACACGCGCTACATATTTACCGAAATTGCGGAAAGTAAGGTTGAAATTTTGTTCGCGCGAATAACTGATGGGTATTTCGGGCTGCGTTACATCATAGATAAACCACGTGAAATCGCGTGCCAAAGGCGTGTTGGCATACGCCCGTAAATTTACTTGCACCGGCGCAGAGCCTTCCAAATCGCGGCGGGCTTTGTCATCGCCTTTGTCGCGCTCGTTGTCTGCCTCGCGGGGCGCGAGTTCGCCCACGCATTTGATAATCGGCTTGACGGCGGCAATCACATCGCTCTCCGATTTCAGTTCGGGAGTGGCAAACTGGTCGCCCGAGAGGGTAAATTTGGTATCAATAAATATGCTGTCAAACTCTATGTCGTTATTGTAAGGAGTTTTAATTCTATCAATAGAGTAAGCAGCCTCTATTTCTTCTAATTTTTCCGCCTCTTCATTCCAACGCAAAGTCTTATATTTCAGCGTAAAGTTTCTTTCCACAATGCCTGTTTCCGTGTTCAGCCTATAAGCCATCGGCGTAAAGTCTATTTTTACTTTAATCGCCGTTGAGTTGCAATCCGCGCCGTTGAGTACAGGCGAATGTAAGGTCGGCATATAGGCATTATAATTAAAAACATACACATACACATTGAGGCTGTTGTTTATATTAATAATGTATCCTTTGGCATCGGTTTGCAGCAAAGCAAAAGTTATTTTTTTTGCAACAGTATCTACGATAAGTGCAACAGGGTCATTTTCATACGTTTGGCAAAGGGCTGTTTCAATCGTGTCTAAGTCGGTGGTGTATGTAATATTTGCCGTCAAATCATTGAAGACGAACAAGGCTTTTGTCCTGTCCATTATGATTTGCTGCGCCGTACCGGTGTGCGACCAACCCGCATAATCGGCTGCAAACGCTGCCGAAAAGCATAGTGTGAATATTATACACGAAATCAGTTTTTTCATTGGTTAAGTTGATGATAATTGCTGTAAATAACGGTCAATTTCAGTTTTTTGTTGTTGAACGAAAGCCCTGTTAAATACGGATTGTTTCGCAAATCTGTCAATATTGAACTGCTGTTGGCAAGTGCTAATGCAGGTACTAATGCAAAGTTTTCGGGCTTATATTTTGCATTAGAGCCATCGGTATATTCAAAAGTTTTGATTTTTTCTTGCAAATAAGTCATCAAATCAAAAGTATAAGTATATGTCTTATTGGTAGAATTGGATACAAGAGCCGCGTAAAAACTCGTTTTATTGTCGGGCAATTTGTTTTGTTCAAAATAAGTATTTATTTCACTTTCAGGCACAAGAGCCAAACAATTTGGCAAAGGAATGGAGTCGCTGCCGCCTTTCGGCACTTCGGCTTCGATAGTTAAGCGCACGCTGTTGAGCGCAGCAATTTTAGCAGGGTCATTGCAAATATCTATTAAAATACTATTTATCGGCACATTTACTTGCGAATAAAATCCCGCAGGCGAAAAAAGATAAGTAATCGTATCGGGCTTTTGGTTGAATTTTTCGTCTAAACTATTACCGTGTGAAATAGCATTTACTTTTTTCACTTCGTTGTTTGACGGATAGATTAGCGTTTGATACAAAACAGTATCTTTTCCGTTTGTTTTTTCTGTATAATGGTAGGTCAAAAGCAAATCCGGCGCATCGATATACAGCACCGTTTTTCCGCCGGTCGGCTCTATATATATGCCTTTAAAATAATCTTGAAATGCCGTTTCGGAAGTGTAGGGCGCGGATTTTATCAAATCATTCGCTCTTGTGTTGCTTAATTTAATGTATAAACAAGGCGTTGTTTTGCCTGCTGCCAGCAAAGTATCTATTCGATTGATACTGTCTGTGGGGAAGATTTCGCTGCCTAACTCGCTGCCGATATAAGGCGTTACGTCAATATCGGTAGGATACTTGTTACCGAAAATAAGTTTCGTGTTCAGTTCGGAAACTTTGAGTGTCAGCGGCTCGTTGCCTATGTGAGAGGCTACGGCGATACGCAACACCAAACTATCCACTGTTGCATCAGGGGGAAAAGCGAGGTCTTTTTTCGGGTAGGTTACGCCTGCCAGCAACGAGCCTTTGGTTGCGCCGTAGGTGCTGTTTTCGTGTTCGCCCAGCAGATACACGGTGTTGTTGGCATACACGCCGCCGTCAAATTTTTTGGTGTCGCTTGCCAAGTTGAAATTTTTGACAATAGGCATAATTTCGTCGCTTTCGGGCAAAATATTCAGCCCAATGCCGCTGTCATCGTCTTTGCAGGAGGCAATGGCTACACATATTCCGAGAAGAAAAAAGAGTTTTTTCATTGGTTTGGTGCTATTACGGAATAAAAATCGTTATATTTTTCAATGTAATCTTGAGAACAATAGTCTAAGAAAGGAACGTTTTTTTCGGCAATATATTGTTTTAAGTCCTCATTAATATTTTCGCTGCCCTGAATAATGCCGTCAGAATAGTCGATGGCGAGTTTTGTGAGTGCAGCAAAATCAATATTGCCGTTTTTCAGTCCTTCCACGTGTTGGTCTTCCACGCCGTCTATCCGCAATTTTTGATGGAAAGTATCGGATAAAGGCTTTTTAAATTCATCGCCATAGATGGAATACACCACTTTCGAGTTTTTGAAGAATGGGTCTTCGTTGTATGCTTTTTTCACATAGAGCGGCGTGAGTGCCGTTATCCAGCCGTGGCAATGGATAATATCCGGTGCCCAACGCAGTTTTTTCACGGTTTCCATCACACCGCGCGTATAAAACACCGCGCGTTCGTCGTTGTCTTCATATTCCTCGCCGTTTTCATCAACCATCGTGTGGCGACTTTGGAAATAATCGTCATTATCAATAAAATACACCTGCATACGTGCGGACTGAATGGAGGCAACTTTGATAATGAGCGGGTGGTCGCTTTCTTCGATAATCATATTCATACCCGACAGGCGAATTACCTCGTGCAATTGGTTTCGGCGTTCGTTTACCGTACTGAATTTGGGCATAAATGTTCTGATTTCGCGCCCGCGTTCCTGCGTGGCTTGCGGCAGTTTGCGGCAAATGGTAGAAATCTCTGTTTCAGGCAAATAGGGGGCAATTTCCTGTGTGATAAACAATACCTTAATGGGATTTTCGTTAGGCTCTTTCATTATATAAATCTTTCTTATTGAAAAACGTTGCAAAGATATAAAAAATTTCGCTGTAAATAGCAATACTTTTCGGATTATTTTTTTTTATGTTTTAGACATTATATAGATTAAGCAATTTGTTGAACTCTATTTTTTAAAAGAAATTTATCACCCACTCGCAATGACGGGGCTTCGACTTCGCTCAGCCACCGAAAGCGCGTTATTGTGAGGCGGTGCATTGAGCGCAGTCGAAATGTCCGAAGCAATCCGGAAAGAAAGATTATTGAGAGTTTTGCTTAACAACATAATCTCTATATCAATTCAATAATATAAAAAAATCAATATGATTACCAAAATAAATCCACAAATCAAAATAATCATTTCCCGCAAAAATAGCAAAAATTAGCGACTGTAATATTTAAGAATAATTTTGCATTTATTTGATACATAAGCCATTCCATATTAGAAATTTGTCTTTATCTTTGCCCCGAAAATAACAGAACCATTCACCTCAAAAAAACTACAAGTATGAGAAATCTAAAAGCCATTGCGCTGATTTCTGTCTTCATACTACTCCCTTTGAGTGGCGCATCAGCACAAACTTACCCCTGTATTTCTATCACCCAAACACAAACCATACAAGGACAAAGCAGCCCTTTGGGAATTGCCGGTCAAGTTAGTACGGGACCTATTGGCAGCCAAAATACACCGAGCAGACTGGATTTCGGTTATGCCTTTACTATTAAAGTAGATGTGGCAAAGGGCAGTTATTCGGGGAAATTGCTGTTTTTGTATATGCAAGACACACAAAACGGCAGCGGGGCAACCAATAATTGGTGGTTGCAGGGCGTTCCGGTAATGGTGCCGAGTTTGCGATTTACATACAGTTCATCAGAATCTACTTCGACCTATGACAGATATGTACTGACCATCAACACAGGAGATTATCCCATATTGATGAATGCTGTGAGTTATTGGAATTCATTGCCTGACGGCAGTGTTATCAGACCGTCATTTTATATCGGATTTACACAAGATGCCTCTACTTACGCCAACTGGGGCGATGCTGTTATCAACTTTATAGATGTGTGGGGGTATAAAAACAGAATGAATCTCAGCAATCCGCCTGTTGAGGATAGTATTGTTGTAGAACTAAACCAATATGAGCAAGTCAATCGGAACTTGGAAGATATGCTAATTAGTCAGGGCAAACTGCCTGCGGGAACATATTCCTGGTATATGAATGACGAATACGGCGTTAGCCCCTATACTTATTTAGTCAATAATCCCAATGCTTGGCAAAATAATATTTATCAAGACGGATTTAAACCCTGGATTAACACTACACATATCGGGGAATTTAATATGTCCAACTTGGATTATTGGTCGATGGATAGTCACGGCAACATTTGTTATACACTTTATTATTACGCCATTCCTCGCAGTCTTGTACCCAATGGCAATGGATATGTTCCTTCGGCTACATTCAATACGAATGCTTATGCGGTTACCGTAAAAATCAAACCGCTTATTCTTCCGCCGCCTTATCCGCAACCGCCAAACCCGCCTTCGCCGCTTATTTCCAATGCCGTTACCATTGCCTCGCAAAATTACGGCTCGGCAGCAGCAAGCACACAGTGGGGGGCAGCACTTCCGGCAGGCGAAACAAACTATAATTTCGCTAACGGCAATCTGCCCGGCGATGGACAATATTCTATTGCACAGGATATTTTGGGAGTAATTGAAGGCGATACTCGCCCTATTGACTGGTACGTGCCTACCGGTGGCGCGTGGTCGCCCGCTAAAAAATATGACCATACTTCGGGAGATGGCAGCGGTTTTATGTATATAGCCAATGCTGACGAAGATGGCGGCATTTTCTACCAAAAAACTTTTGATGTGTGCCAAAATATGAACTTGCAATTTTCAATGTGGCTGTTCAATATTTGCGATGGCACACGGCAAAATACTTCGTGGAACTCACAATACCGCATTAAACCGAATGTGCATATACAAATCTATGAAGGTAACTGGACAACGCCGCCGGTTACAACGCCACTGCTTGATTACTACACAGGCGAAGTACCAATGATAGGACAGTGGGAACAATATTTTACACCGATTTTTAATGTTCCTACCGGCGTTTCCCAAATTTCCGTATTCTTTCTGAGCGTAAATGACGGCGGTAACGGAAACGATTTTATGATAGACGATATACAGGTACAACGTTCCAATGGCGCTTTCAACTTTTCGGAAATAGATATAACGCAGTGTTTGAGTAGCAATGATGATTATGAAATAACAGCGGATTGGGATACGGAAACAATACAGCGAATTTTCGGGAATAACCCTCCAAGCACTTTTTATTATCAATGGACATTTTACGATACAACTAATTTAGACGCTGTTGCCTCTATGACCGGTAGCACTCCTGTTACCATAAATGGCTCGCCAACAAGCGGTACGGTTAATTACCCTGCTGATAATATTTCTCTCGAAGTGAAAGCGGCAAAAGTAGGAATATACAAAGTAACTGTTGCTGCTACTGCCGCCGAATTGGACGAACAATGTAGCACATTTTCATATTATGTGTTTTCGCCGCCCATACTTGCCGGTATCGAAGGAACATCAAACGAAGAAGACATTTGTGCGGGTATGCCCATAACCCTTACTATAAACTCGACAGAAACAAATATCCCCGAAGGGACAAAAGTGCTTTGGTATATGCAACCCGACGGCAAGCCGGAAACGCCTCTTCTTGATTCAAAAGGCGACCAAATCAGCGGTTTGAGTGTTGAAGTAACCCCAACCAGAACAACAACTTATATTGCTAAACTTGCCAATTGCAGCCAATCTCTCACTTATACCATAAAAGTAGGAGATGCTCCAACAATGGGTTTCGGCGCAGGAAATGCAGAATCGGGTTACACACGCCGCGTTTGTTACAGTGCGGATTCTGTTCATATCCCCATTACATATAATTCGGGAACAGGCACACTTACATATCTGGTTTTTTTAGACAGCATAGGCAATGCAAGTCCTTTGGCTATGGGAAGTTTGGCAAGTCAAGGCGCAACAGGCGAAATTATTATCGAAAACCTTAATTTGGCAAAACCAAGTTTGGATAATTTCAGACACAAAAAAGAACGTAACACTGTTTCGTGTGCAGTAGTAATAGAAGGGAATACCTGCAACAGCGTTCAATACTTTAATATCCGTTTCATTTCGGACAGTGCCGTATGGCTGCCTGCTCATACAGACAACTGGAACAACGATGCCAACTGGTATATCACCGACCAATACGGCAACCGCTATGCAGAGGCAGGCGTGCCGATGGGCTGTACAAATGTCGTTATTCCGGGCAATGCAACGAACTTTCCTGTCTTGAAAGCAGCGACTGATTACGGTATCGGCGATAACCTGCCGACCGATGACGGATTTACTCCACAACCGAAGTGCAACAGTATTACATTTCAGTTGGGCGGCGAGGTGGCGCAAATTCAGCACTTGGATTACCTCTATGCTTTTGTGGATTTGAATTTCGGAAGGTATGACGGCAATAAGAATTTTGCCAATAAGGCAAACCTTTTGAACACAGACGGCGGGAATAATTATTATCCGTATTTTCTGGCACGCGACCGATATTATTCTATGACCGCGCCATTAAAAGAAATGTATGCAGGCGACTTTGCTTTTGCGGGCAGACCTAATACTTATATGAAATATATTGATACGCTTTTTGTTCAAAACTACAATCCTTCCACCACTTTGATTAATCGTTGGAGTAATTCCGTTAATTCGTATGACGTTCCGTTCGGCAAAGGTTTTGGTTTCGCTTATCAGGTAGCGAACGGAAAAGCCGACTCTACGGCGTGGCCTTACAACGGCAATCAGGATTATTTGAACAGCGTTCAGGGCTTGGTCAGATTTCCGTATTACAACAATGCCGGTTATCTGTCGAAAATTAACCCGCGACACACTTATACACCTTCAACGCCTGATGGAGACGGCACAAGCACGTTCAGTTATTTTTATGCCGGCTATCCGATGTGGAGTACCGGAAAAACCAACACCGCAACAAGAAGCAGCGTTAGCATTAATAACAGTGTGGGAACAAATATTCGAGTTCCCAAAGGCAACCGGTTTATTGTTGAAAATGAGAATAACGAAATCCCCGATGTTGTATCCATTACGCCCTCAGACAATCGAGCAAATACGGAAATTTTGCTTGGAAACCCGCTAATGTCGCACATTGATTTCGGACAATTATATGTGGACAACAGCACAGCCATTGACCCCTATTGCCGCATTTGGACAGGCAGTAGCGCACAATATTATTCGATATTGGTAAATGGCAGCGGAACACTTATCGCAAACACAAATCTCGCAGCAGGCGAGGTAGAAGAAACCGCCACATTTATCGCGCCGATGCAGTCGTTTTTGGTTAAACATCTTACAACTGACCCCATCAACTTTAACCTGCC
>JAISJU010000130.1 GCA_031261165.1 Prevotellaceae bacterium | reverse complement strand
TCCGATCACCACGCCGCCTTTCGCCGTTCCATCCAATTTGGTGATGGCTAAAGCTGTAATTTCTGTTGCTTTGGAAAATTCTTTTGCTTGATTATAAGCATTTTGTCCCGTTGATCCGTCCAAAATTAATAATACTTCATGCGGAGCGTCGGGTACCACTTTTTTCATCACATTTTTGATTTTCGTTAATTCGTTCATCAAATTAATTTTGTTGTGAAGACGGCCGGCCGTGTCGATGATGACAACGTCGGCGTCGTTGGTCACCGCTGAAGTAAGTGTATCGAACGCTACCGAAGCCGGATCGGAACCCATTTTCTGTTTCACAATCGGCACGCCCACGCGCTCGCTCCAAACCACCAATTGATCAACTGCGGCGGCGCGAAACGTATCGGCGGCTCCTAAATACACCTTGTTGCCCGTTTTTTTGAAATGATAGGCTAACTTTCCAATTGTCGTAGTTTTACCTACTCCGTTTACTCCTACAACCATAATTACGTAAGGTTTTTTTCCGGTAGGAATTTCAAAATCTTCCAGTTCCTCTACATGGTTGTCGGCCAGCATAGCGGCGATTTCTTCGCGCAAGATAGCTGTTAACTCATCAGTATTCACGTATTTATCGCGAGCAATCCGTTTTTCGATCCGCTCGATGATTTTCAAGGTCGTTTCTACGCCGACGTCGGAAGTGACCAGCACTTCTTCCAGATTATCCAGCACATCGTCATCGACTTTCGATTTTCCGGCCACGGCGCGCGTAATCTTAGAAAACACATTTTCCTTCGTTTTCGACAATCCTTTGTTGAGATCGTCTTTCTTATCTTTAGAAAAAAAGTTAAAAATACTCATATTTTGTCATGAAATAATTCAGTTGTGCAAAATTAGGAAAAATAAAAGACTTTATAAAATAAAATTACCTCGTTTTAATACTTTTGTACCAAAACGAGGCAATATAGATGTAAAAATGGTTGCTAATTATTGAAAATAGTCTTTAACAACTTCGTTCGGAACCATTTCTTCTTTGAAGATGTAAGCTCCGGTTTTCGGCGATTTAACCATTTTAATTACTTTTGAATACGAACGTCCTTCGGACTTCTCGCGGTATCCCGCAACGGTTTTCTTTGCCATGGTTATCCGGTGTTATTTAATTTCTTTATGAACGGTCATTCTCTTCAGGATCGGGTTGTATTTTTTCAATTCCAAGCGACCTGTTGTATTTTTTCTGTTTTTAGTGGTAATATAACGGGAAGTTCCCGGAAGTCCGCTTTCTTTGTGTTCCGTGCATTCCAGAATCACTTGAATTCGATTACCTTTTGCTTTTTTTGCCATTTGAAGAATCCTCCTATTAGTTTTATGCGTTTAAATACCCTTTTTCGGCTGCACTTTTCAAGGCAGCGTTCAGACCTAACTTGTTGATGTTGCGCAATCCTGCGGCTGACACATTCAGCGAAATCCAAGCATCTTGTTCCACCCAATAAAATTTGCGGGTAAATAGATTAATATTGAACTTTCTTTTGGTTTTTACGTTGGAATGCGACACATTATTGCCCGCCAACGCTCTTTTTCCGGTAATTTGACAAACTTTTGACATATCTGTTTTTCTTTATTATTATGCGTTTTCAAAATCAGGGTGCAAAAGTACAACCTATTTTTTTATTGTGCAAATAATTTTGAAAGAAAATTTGAAAGAAATTTTTATGGGGAACGCAGATGACGCAGATAGCGCAGATTTTCGCAGATGAAAATCTAAAAAATGTTCTTTGTGCCTTTGCGTCTTCGTGCCTTTGCGTTTAGTATAAAAAAGCCGCAAGCGGCAAAATATTAAACACAAAGGCACGAAGTTACAAAGGCATAAAGAAAAAATCAAAATAATTTTTGTGATTTTTATCTGCGGAAATCCGCGCTATCTGCGTTATCTGCGTTCCTCCTTACAAAAAACTAAATATTTTTGTTGCAAAAATAATAATATTTAGCGAATGTGTTGTATTTTTGCAGTCTGAAAATCAACCCAAAAATTTTAATAGAATGGAAAACCAATCTCCTTTGGTGTTTGCAGGTGCAGCCTCAAAAGATTTGGCAGTGAAAATCTGCGAGAAATTAAACATTCCGCTTGGCAATATGATTATCCAGCATTTTGCCGATGGTGAGTTCAGCGTTTCCTACGAGCAGTCGATACGCGGCGAACAAGTGTTTCTGGTACAATCGACTTTTCCCAATGCCGACAACCTGATGGAACTGTTGCTGATGGTTGATGCTGCCAAACGCGCATCGGCAGGCAAAATCGTTGCCGTGATACCGTATTTCGGCTGGGCGCGGCAGGACAGGAAGGACAAACCGCGCGTGTCCATCGGTGCAAAACTCGTTGCCGATATGCTCAGCGTGGCGGGCATTCAACGCCTCATTACGATGGACTTGCACGCCGACCAGATACAGGGATTTTTCGATGTGCCGGTTGACCACCTCTACGGCTCGTCTGTTTTTCTGCCTTATGTTAAATCGTTGAAATTGGACAATTTGGTGATTGCTACGCCTGATGTGGGTGGCTCCAAACGCGCCAATACCTACGCCAAATATTTAGATGTGCCGATGGTGTTGTGCCATAAAACGCGCACCAGAGCAAACGAGGTTGCCGAAATGAAGATTATCGGCGATGTTACGGATATGAACGTGGTTATCCTTGACGATATGGTGGATACGGCAGGCACGATAACCAAAGCCGCCGACCTGATGATGGCAAACGGTGCCAAATCTGTTCGCGCGGTTGCCAGCCACGCTGTGATGAGCGACCCCGCCTGCGAAAGAGTGGAAAAATCGCAACTCACGGAAATGATTTTTACCGACAGCATTCCGTTCGGAAAAAAATGCAATAAAGTACATATTCTGTCCATTGCCGAGATTTTTGCAGATGCGATAGACCGTGTATATACCAATAAATCAATTAGTTCGCAATATCTTGTTTAGTTGTCATTGCGGGCTTGTTAGTTCTGTCATTGCGGGCTTGACCCGCAACCCCCTTTGTTCCTCTTGTCCGATGGGATTGCGGGTCAAGCCCGCAATGACAGAAACGCAAAAGCCTGCAATGACAGGAAAAACGAAACCAAATTAAACCTTTATATTTCTTTTTGGTCAAAATAAAAATAACAAAAAAGGGAAGCAAAAATGAAATATACAATAAATATCATAATGTTGTTGTTGGCAACCTGTTGGGTTGCCAATGCGCAGGAAACGCGGCTTACAAATACACAATGGGTTGTGTATGAGGGTGATACTGTTAGTTTTATCCCTCTGCACGATGCGTATTGTTTTCCGGAAATGCAGTTTAAAAACAAAAAGCAGGAAGAATTTTATTGGAAAACGGTGCGCGATGTGAAACGCACGCTGCCTTATGCCAAAATGGCAAGTCGCTTGATGGTGGAAACCGATAAGGAACTGCAAGCCATCGAAACGGAAAAAGAGCGCAACAAGTTTCTGAAACAAAAAGAAAAAGAACTCTTCAATCAGTTTGAGGGCGACCTCCGCAAAATGACCATCTCGCAGGGGAAAATGCTTGTCCGTCTGGTGGATAGGGAGTGCAGCCGCACCACTTACGATATAATTAAAATGTATCGCGGTAATTTCTCGGCGGTCTTTTGGAACGGCATTGCCCACATTTTCGGCAGCAATCTGAAATGGGAGTATGATGGAACGGATAAAGACAAAATTGTGGAACGTGTGATTTTGTTGGTTGAGGCGGGGCAGTTGTAGTTTTTTTTGGGGAACACGGATAACGCGGATTTTCGCAGATAATGAAAAATCTGCGAAAATCCGCGTTATCTGCGTTATCCGCGTTCCCATATATCCCAAGCCGCCAATGCCTGCCCGTGCAGCATTTCCAAGCCGTTTTTAATCGTTGCGCCCTGCGCCTCACCGCGTTGCAGAAAAAGCGTTTTTTCGGGATTGTAAATCAAATCGTATAATAAATGCTTGTTCGTCAATTCTTTGTAGGGAATGTCGGGGCAAACATCTGTTTTTGGGAAAGTGCCGATGGGCGTTGTGTTTATAATTAATGTATAATCGCGCAGCAAGTCGGCATTGATGTCTGCGTATGAGATTTGTCCGCTTTTTGGTGTGCGCGACACTATTATATAATGTATAGACAATTTTCGCAGTATGTATGCCACGCCTTTTGCCGCGCCGCCGGTGCCCAATATCAGGGCTTTTTTGTGATGCGGCTGCAAGAGTGGTTTTAGTGAGTTTTCAAAGCCGATGACATCGGAGTTGTAGCCTTTTAATGTTAGTTCCGTCATTGCGGGCTTTTGTGTTTCTGTCATTGCGGGCTTGACCCGCAATCCCCTTTGTTCCTCTTGTCCTATGGGGTTGCGGGTCGAGCCCGCAATGACAGGCAGAACGAGCTTTATCACATTCACTGCCCCGATTTCACGCGCCGTTTCGTCTAATTCGTCAAGAAACGGAATGATTTTTTCCTTATAAGGAATGGTTACATTCAGTCCGCAGAGGTTGGGGTTTTCCGCCAATAATGTTGGAAATAAATCAATCTGTTCAATCGGAAATAATTGATAGTCAGCATCAATATTTTCCTGTGCAAATTTCTCCGTGAAGAATTTTTGCGAAAAGGAATGTCCGAGCGGGTAGCCGATTAAACCGTAGTGTTTCATTTTTCTATAATTCTTTTGTAGTCGCAAACCAATAATTTCCCTTTGTCATCGTGCAGGTGCATACCGTTTCCTTCGCAGTAACGCCACATTGTGCAGTCGGCGCAATCGTCTGTTTTTGCCCAGTCGCGGTTGCGGAACGCGGCGAAACGATTTTGCCAGACCTCCCAAAAATTATCTTGGTAAATATTGCCTTGATTGTAATCGGCGCGAATGCTTGGACAAGCGGAAATTGAGCCGTCTGCCAGCACAGAGCCGACATTGATGCCTGCTTGGCAAGTGAAAAAATGGTCGCGTACTTCCATTTCGTAATTGCCGACAAAGCCCTCGCAGCCGTAACTCACGCGGATTTTGCCTTCTTCGCGGGTGGCTTTTATGAAATCAAGCACGGCGGTAAAATCTTTGTCCGAAAGTTGAAACTCGGGATATTCGGCTGCTCGACCAACAGGAAAAATGGTGAAAATGCGCCAATCTTTTACGCCGATTGAAATGAGAAATTCTTTGAACTCGGCGAGTTGCGAAAAGTTTTTTTGATTGACGCAAGTTACAATATCCCACACAATTTCTTTTTCGCCGACCAGCATTTTGACGGCATTCAGGGCGTTTTCGTAACTTTTCGGGTGTCTGCGCTGCCAGTTGTGCGCCTCTTCAAAACCGTCAAGACTGATGGTGATAGAGTGCATACCCGCCGCCAAAAGCGAGTCCAAACGTTTGCGCGACAGCAACATACCATTGCTCACAACGCCCCAAGGAAAACCTCTGCGGTAAAGTTCCAAGCCGCACGCCTCCAAATCGGGGCGCATCAACGCCTCGCCGCCGGTAAAAATAATGAATGTTTTGTGGGGATTGACATTCGGCGTGATTTCGTCGATGACGCGAAAAAAATCTTTGGCGGGCATATCCGCCTGCTTGGCAGACACGTGGCAATCGCTGCCGCAGTGCCGGCAAGAGAGGTTGCAACGCAAAGTACATTCCCAAAATAAGGTGGTCAGTTCGTGCAACTTAACATTGTTTTTCCGTAATCGGCGAAAAAGTTCCAAGCCGATTTTTTTGCGCAATGATGGGGTTTTATTCATTCGGGTTTATTTTTGTCGAAAATCGGGTGCAGGTGCGCCGTACTTTACTATGATGCGAGGACTGTCATTCAATTCTTCGCTGTTTTTGATGCTGTCCGTTTGAAAATTGTCAATTTTTTCTTGCGGATAAGTTTTTTTGGCGCAGTTAGTAAAGCCGAGCAAACTTATCATTGCCACTAAAAACGCATTAAAGATTCTCAAGTATGAAGTTCTCATAATTTGTAAGATTAATTTTTCTTCGATAAAGTAACATCAACATTTTCGCCTGTATTGAATTTTACTATAATCGTGGTGTCGTTAAATGCACCGTTTTGTTCGCCGTCAATATCTTCAAAAACTACAGCGTATTCGGGAATAGTGTCGCTTATCGGGGCGATATAATTACCGTTTTTGTCGGTATAAACAGGTGATTTATCGCTAAAATCGGGCGTAGGTGCGCCGTATTCGGCAATCATATAAAGTGGATTGCGTTTTACACGAATGCCCTGAATGGGTGTTCCGTCTGCTTTGCTTGTAACTTTGCCTTTGATTGCAAAAGGAAGTTCAGATGTTCCGTATTCTACTCTTTCTTTGTGTCCGCAATTAGAAAATCCGAACAATCCCAACAACGCTACCAGAATAACGTTGAAACATTTTAATACTGAATGATTGACTTTCTTCATATTATTCTTTTGGGGTTAATTCAATGGTTACAGATTTTGTAAATTCGCCGCGATACCATTCGCCATCGCCTTTTTTTGTTTTTTGCGCATCGCTCATATCTAGATAAACTGTGTCTGTAAGATATTCGCCGTTTTCTGCGCCATCAATATCGGTGGCAATAATAGTAAGCGTAGTTCTCGGAAATTCATTGATTGTAGGCAAAATAAAATCGCCCTGTTCATTAGTAAAAACAGCAGCATTTTGCCACAAATGTTGAACACTAATATTTTTTATCGGTTTTTGGTTAGCGTTTTTCTCAACCACTTTCCCTTTTACAACAAAATCCGCTTCTGGTTCTGGCGAGCCGTATTTCGTCATACAACTATGATTGGTAAAGCCTATCAATCCTAAAAAGGTTAATAACAGCCAATTAAATCCTTTCAATATAGAGTGATTGATTTTTTTCATAATAGTTTAATAAGTTAAGAGATTACGGTGCGCTGCACCTTTATCTATTTGATTGCTATTATTTGCTACAAATATTTGTGGTGCGCTGCACCTTTAAGCAGCAGGGCTGCGCAATATTTGTAGTATTGGTTTTATTATGGTTTAAAGGTGCAACGCACCGTAATATTGAAATAATATTTAATTACTTCTCAGTCAATTCAATCGTTACACTTTTTGTAAATTCGCCCTCATACCATTCGCCATCGCCTTTTTTTGTTTTTTGCGCATCACTCATATCCACATAAACTGTGTCTGTAAGATATTCGCCGTTTTCTTCGCCGTCAATGTCGGTTGCAATAACGGCAATGGTTTTATCTATCCGATAATCACGTGTTTTATATAAAGCGAAATTACCTTGTTCATCAGTAAAAACACCATCATTTTGCCACATATATCGGATACTGATATTTTTTATAGGCTTTTGAGCAGTTTTCTCAACGACCTTTCCTTTTATAATAAAATCCATTTCGGGCGAGCCGTAGTCTTTTTTAGACATAAAATCGCAACTAAACCCAAAAACCCCTAATAACAGAACAATCAGGGCATTAAATCCTTTCAATATGGAAAAATTAATCTTTTTCATACATTGTCATCTTTGATGATTTTTTCGACAATTTCTTCCGTTTCATCTGCAAATTCCTGTACTTCGGGGCAAAACTCCAGAAACTGTTTATAAGCCTCATTATTTTCGAGTATGGCGCAAATCAAATGTGCCAACATCAACGGAAACTGTTGCAATTTGCAGTAGCAAACGGCAAAAAACAAGTTTATTTTCTCAATCTCATCGTCTATTTCGTTGGCATTTTTGAAACAGTATAACGCATTGTAATAATCGCCCTTATCCAGATACAAATTGCCAAGCGCAATAAAGGTTTCCGGCTCTTCGCTATCCAGTTTCAACGCCCTTTCGTAGGCAATAATCGCCTCTTCTGGCTTATCGAGTGCCACAAACGCCTCCGCGCGATAAACCCACACTTCGTCATTGAAAGGGTCTAAGCGCAACACGCGGTCGGTGTAATCCAAACAGTCCTCAAAGCGTTCCGTGCTAAGCATACAAGTGCTCAGCCCCACATAAGCATCAACATAATCGGGTACAATATCAATGGCTTTTTGGTAATACTCGATGGCTTTGTCGTATTTTTCCATTTCCTCGTAGCACTCGCCCATATACACGAGCGGAAGTTCCTTTTTGTCTGTCTTTTCAAAATAAATTTGGTAGGTTTCGAGGGCTTTTTGGTAGTTTTTATTTTCAAAATAAGCGTGCGCTTTTTGCAGCCAGGCGTTCAGTTCCTTTTCGTCAATTGCCGTAACAAAATCGAAGGCATCAGCCGCCTTATCGGGCTTATCCTGCGCCAGATACGCCTGCCCGAGATTAAACCACGCCTCAATGGAATATGGCTCAATATCAATCATTTGGTTATAAATATCAATTGCCTCTTCGGTGTTTTCATAATTTTGCTGCACTATAAAGGCAAGTTCGAGCATTATATCCAGATTTTTCGGATTTGTTTCGTGGGCAATGCGCAGGTATTTTTCCGCGCTGTCATAATATCCGACACTGGTGCAAACGTGGGCTATTTCCATACAAAATAACTCTTTGTCGGTCAGTTCTTCCTTTAATAAATCGTCAAAAAGGGCTTCCGCTTCGCGATGTTTGTTGAGCCGGAGAAGTATTTCGCCGCGCAGCACCATATTTTCGAGGTCTTTGCGGTCAATGTCGTCTATTTGTGTGGTCAGTTGCAATGCCTCGTCAAGTTTTCCCTGAAAAGTGAAAAGCCGTGCCTGCCGGTATTGAATGTCGGTATTGTTTGGGTGCAGTGTCCGCCCCAAATTGACAGCAGTTTCGGCTGCCGTGATGTATCCTTTTTCCAAAAAATGGTCGATGATGTCTTCGAGTTCATCTACGTCATAATAGACAGTGCTATCGTCTGCTGTCCTTTGGGTAAAGCCTTGCAGCACTTCATCAACTTCTTTTTCGGGCTGGATTTCAAAAAAAGTAATCATAGCTTTATGGGTGTTTTTTTGACCATACAAAGATAGTGCTATTTTTTCAAAATTCAAAATAAAATTATCAACACTAATAATTGATACAGGAAGTCAGAAAAAAAACAGGAAAAATGTATTACGGTTACAAAAAGCGGAAGACACACGGCTTTTGGGTTTCGTGTCAATGGCAAATATTTCCGAAGCAATCCGAAAATAAAACAAATAACCAAAATGTTTTTTGATTATTTATTTGAATTATTTACTTTATTGAGTATCATTCAAAACGTGTTTTCGTTAATTTGTATTCCATTATGTAATTTCTGCTCAAAAAAGTATCTTCATAATCAACAATATGTGAATATTGGTAGATGTGTAAAATTATATTATATTGGTATGATTTAACGACTTACTTATTAGTAAAAAAAATATTTTTGTAACTGCTATAAAATGATATGAGAATACCGATATAGTTAATACATTACTCATTTTTTCTTTTGCCCCTAAATCCCCTGCTTCGACTACACTCAGTCACCGTCAAAGCGGAGGGACTTTGCCTAACGGCGGCACGCTAAGTATCCCGCCGACCGTTAGGTTAGCCCCTTTTGACGGTGGCTGAGCGTAGTCGAAGCAGGGTCTTGGGGATAAAAATCATTCGTTTTTTTTACTGCGAATACACGAATTTTTCTATAACATAATATTATTCGTGAATTCGTAATGAAATTATTTCGTTCGTGAATTTGTAACTAAATCGTTTCTTCGTTTTGTTTACAGAATGGCAAAGTTTTCAGAATTAATAAATTTAGGTAGATTTTGAAAATTTTGAAATTCAGTCAAATAAAACAACTTATTAAATTTAATTAAAAAAATGTTTTATGATTTCAATTAAAGATGTCTTTCGTCTATCGACGAAAAAGGGGAGGCACCAAGGTCGCCTCTTCTTGCGGATTATCAGTAACCGCAAGTGTAGAACGGTAACCATACCGAACAGTGGGCTTTATCCCGAAGAATGGGATAAGGAGAGGTTGAGAATCATTTATCCTATCGACAATCCGAGAAGGAGAGAGCAGTTGAAATTGCTGGAAAAGTACATTGACAAAGAGAAGTCAGCCTTGTTCCGCATCGTCAAAAATCTCGAAGAACAAGGGATTCTTTTTGATGCCGATGATGTGGCAGGCGCGTATCGCCGCTATCTAAACTCGGGCAATTGTCTGTTGGCGTACAGCCAGAAACTTATCAGGCAAATGCAAGCGAAGGAGTGCGAGCGTATGGCAGTGGCATACAAAGTCTGTGTCGCGCGTTTGATAGGCTATAACAACGGCAGGGATATTCCGCTCAATAAAATGACTGCCGGATTAATGAAAGGTTTTCAACTGTATCTCTTGTCCGAAGGTTTAAAATCGAATAGCATTGCCTTTTATATGCGCAATCTGCGGTCGATATACAACAAAGCCGTTGCCGAAAGATACATTGAACTTGCAGGGTTGGAAAATCCGTTTGTTGATGTGATAACCACCACGCAAAGAACGGTAAAAAGGGCATTAACCGCAAAGGATATGCAGAAAATACTCAATTGCGATTTGTTGAATATGAAAAGTGAATATCACAGGAAATATCTCTATGGGGCGCAAAGCATTTTTCTGTTCTCGTTTTATATGCGCGGAATGAGTTTTGTAGATGTTGCTTATCTGCGTAAGGAAAACATAGTAGACGGCTTTATTCGCTACCGGCGCAGGAAAACAAACACGCTGATAGAAGTAAAAATGACTCCGGAACTACAGAAAATCATCAATGTTTTTGCTGATGAGGTAAGCAATTCGCCCTACGTTTTTCCCCTCATTAAGCCGGAAGTGCCGATACGCCCGCGCCTTCAGTATATGAATGCTTTGCGAATGCAAAATGTTCATTTGACGACTTTGGCAAAGATAGCGGGTGTGGATAAGAAAGTTACCACCCACGTGGCACGCCACAGTTGGGCAAGCATCGGAAAGCAGCAAAGAGTGCCGTTATCCGTTCTCAGCGAATGTCTGGGGCATTCGTCAGAAAGAATGACCGCCATTTATTTGTCAGGTTTTGAAAGCACTGTGTTAGACAGTGCCAATAACTTGGTTGCCAAAGCGATAAAATGATGCTTTTTACCAAAGTCCTGCAAGAACGATACTTGAAAATGTGTCGTTCCTTGCGGGACTTTAAAATACAACAATTTGTTTGCTATATAAACATAAATGTTTTTTTTGTAAATAATGCGAATCACGGGTTAAAACGCCGTAG
>JAISJU010000084.1 GCA_031261165.1 Prevotellaceae bacterium | reverse complement strand
ACTGATTTTTACCGAAATTTGCAGGTAGATTATCCGAAGTTTTTTAAAATGGACAATTTGTCGAAACTTGGATTTTTGGCATCGGAAAAGATTTTTGAGAACAAAGAAAAAACGGGGCGCGAAGACATTGCTGTGATTTGCTTTAACCGTTCTTCGAGTTTGGATATTGACACGCAATATCAGGAAACGATACGGGACAACGACAATTATTTCCCCTCGCCCTCGTTGTTTGTCTATACTTTGCCAAACATTGTAACCGGCGAAATAGCAATACGAAACAAGTTTTTTGGCGAAACATCGTTTTATGTTACAGAAAAATTTGATGCAGAAGTGATTTTTCGCACTGTAAAAAATAGTTTCTCGGATAAAATGACTAATTTTGTACTTTGTGCTTGGGTAGAAAGTTTTGAGGGAACATTGGAAGTGAAAATGTTTCTGATTACAAAAGAAAAAACGGATATAGCGTTTTCTAAACAATATTTATTAACCTGTTAAAAATTAAAATGTTATGAAAAAAGCAGCATTGATTTTATTTGGTGTATTTTTGTCCCTTTCTTCGTCTGTTTCGGCGCAGGAAGAAACTTTCTTGATACCGCGATTGAAGTTGGGTATTGAGGCAGGAACAACGGCGATTTTTAATGCGGCGACAAACAAGCCGATTAATATTCGTGAAAACCAATCGTATTATTACAATTACTACGATAATGATTATTACAGCGGTTTTGTGGCTGATGGTCAGGGTTATAACTTGTTTTATTTTGGCTTGAAGCCCGAATATACCGTAACGAAACGAATGGCAGTTGCGGCAGGTGTGCGTTTTACTTTTAACAACAGCACCTTAAATTCCGACCGTAATTATTTTCTTTGGAAAACGGCAGAAGATGGTTTGAATACTGATTATGTGAGGATTAGAGATATTTCGCAACGAAATATTTTTGTCGGCGTGCCATTGGAAATAAAACTTTTTCCGCGCGAAATAGATTATTTTGTTCGGCATTATTTTATTGTGGGTACGGCTCTGAATTTTTTGGTTAGTTCTAAAAATGACATTTCGTATCAAAACAGTCGAATGGAAAAATATAATTCTCTCATTTCCGAACAAATCGGCAAGCCAAATAATTTTCAGGGATATTTATATGCCGGTTTTGGTTTGAAAATCGGGCGCACCAATCACCCATTTGGAAATATAGAATTTCAATTTCCTATCTATGTGTTTGACAACAAGCGTTTAAGTTCATTTGCAAGAACAGATAATTCTTTTGGCATTGGTGTACAAACCACTTTGCAAATACCGCTTTTCAAAAATCATAAATTAGAATACACAGTTAATAACGATTAAAAAAATACAACTATGAAAAAGAATATATTTTTATTGATAATATCTTGTCTATTTGTTTCTTGTGCAAAAGACGAAGTGATGGACAGAACGATTTTTATTCCCGATGAAGGCGACTCCACATTGCCCGCCTACACCGAATGGGGCTACAATTCCTTTGGCGCAGATTATGAAAGAAGTTATTTTCTGGTGTCAAACAACATTGTTCCCTGCAAGGTTTTATACAAAGATGGAAAGTTAAGTTTCTCGTTGAACGGCATTTACAAAGAAAGAGGCTATGGCTATTATGCAAATGTTCCGATGATGATTTCGGTCAGTTTTCCGATGTCGAATGTAGCCGGTTATACCGATTTGGTGCAGTTGAACGATGTGAAAATCAATCTTGCTGTGGCAGATTGCACGGTAAAAATACTGAAAAATGAAGTAGAAATACCGATAGATGATGTGTTGGACGGCAGTGTTTTGTACTTCAAGCGTGCGCAGTTGCTCAATATTGACGAAAGCCCTAATCGCACAATTCTCTCCGGCACATTCGACCTGCGTTTCATTCGTGGCGGTTATCCCGAAAGCATTTCTGACGGGCGTTTTGATGTGGGCATCAACAATGATGTTTTTTATGCTTATTAATTAACTAAATATCAATATTTTAAAAAAATGGAAAAATTAATTTTAAAACTCAAAGAAGAAATTATCGAAGTATTAAACTTGCAAGATGTAAAACCTGCGGACATTGACGAGAATGCTGCGCTTTTTGGCGAAGGTTTGGGCTTGGATTCTATTGATGCACTGGAACTTATCGTGCTGATGGAAAAAAACTACGGCATCAAACTCAAAGACCCTGCGCAGGGCAAAGAAATTTTCAAATCGGTGCGCGTTTTGGCAGAATATATAGCCGAAAATCGCACAAAATAAATTTTGGATATGCGATATGAGAAATGCGATATGCGACAGTCGGAAATCGGAAATCGCAATACGCAAATCCTGATTACAGGAACGGGTATCGTGTCGGCGTTAGGCAACAATGTCGGTGAAACCCTGCAATCGTTGCGCGAAAATCGCAGCGGCATTGCACCTTTGCACTATCTTAAAACCGCGCACACCGAATTTCCTGTCGGCGAAGTGAAAATGACCAACGAGGAAATGATGCGCCTGCTGAATATCCCCGAAAATGCGCCGACAACGCGCACGGCTTTGATGGGAATGTTGGCGGTGCGGGAAGCCCTTTGTCATTGCGGGCTTGACCCGCAATCCCCCGAAGAAAAGGGGATTCCTGCTTTCGCAGGAATGACAGGTAAAAAAATCGCCTTCATCAATGGCACCACCGTTGGCGGAATGGACAAAAGCGAGCAGTTTTACCTCGATTTTTTGGAAAACGACACGAAAAACGACTACATAAAATCGCACGACTGCGGGGCTTGCACCGAAATGATTGCCGATTATTTCGGCATTTTTTCGCAGGTTGATACCATTTCAACGGCTTGCAGTTCGGCTGCCAACGCCATTTTGCTGGGTGCGGAACTGCTCAAAAGCGGTCGTGCCGACATTGTGGTAGCGGGCGGCAGCGAGTGCATTACCAAATTTCACCTCAACGGCTTTAACACGCTGATGATTTTGGACAAAGAGCCGTGCCGACCGTTTGACGCCACCCGCGCAGGCTTGAATTTGGGCGAAGGCGCAGCGTATGTGGTGATGGAACGCGATGATAGCGGAACGCGGATAACGCAGATGACGCAGATTTCCGCAGATGATAATAAAAATCCGCGAAAATCCGTGCAATCCGCGTTATCCGCGTTCCCTAAAAAACCGCTTGCGGTACTTTCGGGTTACGCCAATACCTGCGATGCGTTCCACCAAACCGCCTCTTCGCCCGATGGCGAGGGTGCGTACTTGGCAATGAAACGCGCACTCGAAAACGCCAACCTGCAACCGTCTGACATTGATTATATCAACGCGCACGGCACAGGCACGCAAAACAACGACATTAGCGAGGGAACGGCGATAGTACGGCTTTTCGGCACAGAAATTCCGCCTGTAAGTTCCACCAAAGCATTTACGGGACACACTACCAGCGCGGCGGGCGGCGTAGAGGCTGTGATTTCGATTTTGGCGTTGCAGCACAATTTTATTCCTGACAATCTGAATTTTAAGGAAAAGATAGAGGAATTGCCGTTTGAGCCGTATGTTTCCTGTCATTGCGGGCTTGACCCGCAATCCCCTAAATTGAAGAATGTTCTTTCTAATTCTTTTGGTTTTGGAGGGAATGATACGAGTTTGATATTTTCAAAAATTGTCTGAACTGTGATTTTAATATGATTAATTTGATTTTTTATGATTAAAAAAAATATGAGAAAAATTTTGTTGTTTATTGCTGCGATGTTCTTAATGATTTCTTGTAAATCACAAGAAGGAATATCTTATTTGGAAAAGAATTTTATTTTTACAATAGAATTTTATCCGTCTTTTACTGAGCCTTGTAGAATTATTTTACAAAATGACAGTAATTCAAAAACAGCAATTGTTGACTTGTTTTATAATGCAGAAAATTTACCATATCTAAAAGAAAAGAATAATTTGATACCTCAGAGAACTGATATTTTGCTTATTGATGATTGGTATAAAAAATATATGGGTGATACTGTTTATTTTAAACATTTAGAAACAATACAGATTTCAAATAAAGAATTTCAGAATTTTGCTGACAGTATTTCAAAAGCAGATTTATCAAAACAAAAAAGTTTAGAAAAAGAAGGAATTTTAGATGGTATTACAATCTTTTTTAGTTTCAAAACAGATACTGTTGATAATATTTTTAGTTTTCGTTGTCCTGCCCCAAAAGATACAACAGAATTTGCAGTAATTAAAGCATTGTTTGATTTGTTAGAAGAAAGTTATAAATTAGAAACCACAAATAATTACATAGAAAATTTAAAAGGTTATTTTGATTTTGGTTTATGTGTAAAATATATTGCTGATGACCCATTCGAATATAGATTTTATAGTCATTTGAGTTCTGACGAGGCAGAGGAATTTTATACATTTATGGATAATTTACCCAGAGATAAACCTGTAATTTTTGATTTTTCAAATTTTGGGGGAATGGGAACTATGTTTTACGATGATTTTGAAGAATTTATAGAAGAAAACCCCGATGTGTATTGGCTTGTAAATGATTGGACAATAAAATTGGCAAATGAGATGGAAGTTAAACAGGATAGAATTTTTAAGAGTGGAGATGAAATTTTGAGAATATTACGAAAATAATCACAAAAATCAAACAAATCATATTAAAATCAAAGTTCAGACAATTTATGACCAACTCTATCTACATAAACACAATAAAACAAATTTCCGTTCAGCAGCCGTTGTCTGATGAGTGGTTTGATGCGCCTGTGCAGTATGCCGACAATTATGTGCGGGCGATAGACCCCGATTACAAGCAATATTTCACGCCGAATGAGGCGCGGCGTTTGGGCAAAATTCTCAAACGCGCTTTGCTCGTTTCGCGCGAGGCGATGAAAGACAGCGGCGTTGCCAATCCCGATGCCATTATTACCGGCACGGGTTTGGGCTGTATCGAAAACACCGAGATTTTTCTCGACAAACTTGTGCGCGAAGGCGAGGAACTGCTTAATCCTACGCACTTTATGCAATCCACGCACAACACCATTTCGTCCCTCGTGGCGATTGATGCGAAGTGCCACAATTACAACACAACTTACGCGCACAAAGGCATTTCGTTTGAATGCGCTTTGCAAGATGCGTTTTTGCAAATGAGCCTCCCTCCAACCCCCTCCACAAGAGGGGGAGTGAAAACCGCATTGGTCGGTGCGCACGATGAAATGACGCCTGCGTACTTTACGCTTTTGCAAAAGGGAGAGTATTTGGGGCGCGAAAATCAGGTTTTTGCGGGCGAAACGGCGGTGGCGATGATGTTATCGACAGAAAAAACGGAAAATGCGTATTGCAAAATTGAGGCGGTAGAAAAGGTTTATGGGGGATTGCGGGTCAAGCCCGCAATGACAGACAACCAACCTGATTATATTATGGTTGGCACAAACGGCGTTGCCGAAAACGACAATGTTTATTTTGAGAATTGCGCAAAATTATTTTCGAATGTTCCGCTTTTGCAGTACAAAAATGTTTTCGGCGAAAGTTACACCGCGCCCGCTTTGGGAGTTTATGCAGCGGCGTTGTGTTTGAAAAAAGGGAAAATACCTGACTTTTTGATTTTAGACACAAGACACAAGACGCAAGACACAAGACCGTTGCGTAATATTTTGTGTTACAATCATTTTGAAAATAAAAATCATACCTTTGTGCTGTTGTCTAATGTCTAAAAATCTAATATCTAAAAAATGAAAGTCATTTTATTAACCATATTGCAATGTTTTTTGTTGGCAAGCGGGCAAGTTTGCTTTAAGTTTGCTGTCGAAAAAATCACGAAATTTCAATTTTCGTGGGCGTATGCGGTTGATATACTGACGAATTGGTGGTTGTTGGCGAGCGGCATTTGTTTGATTTCGGCAACGGTTTTGTGGGGCTTTATCTTGAAACATTTTGAGTTTTCGGTTGCCTATCCGATTACCGCTTTTGCTTATGTTTTCGGCATTTTGGCAGCAATTTTTATTTTCCACGAAACGGTATCGCTAACGCGGTGGCTGGGCGTTGGGTTTATTATTTTTGGCGTGATTTTAATTGCTAAATAATGGATTTGCGATATGAGATATGAGATGTGTGACAGTCGCAAATCGCAAATCTCATATCGCAAATCAAAAAAATAAAAGAATATGAAAAAGATAATTTGTATAACCTTTTTATTATCTGTATTTTGCGGAAGTGTTTTTTCGCAAAAGAAATTAAGCGAAAGCGAGAAAGCGGCTTTTGAGCAAAAAATGATGGAACAGTCGAAGAAAATCAAAACGCTGCAATGCGATTTTGTGCAGGAAAAAACTTCGGCGTTGGTGGCAGAAAAAGCCGTTGCAAAGGGCATTTTGCTGTATCAATCGCCGTCAATGTTGCGTTGGGAATACACCGCGCCGACACCTTCAATCCTGATTTTGAACGGCAACAACGCCGCGTTGTTCAACAAAGACGGCAACCGAGTGGGCAACGACAAAATGATTAAGCAACTTGGCGGGCTGATAATCAGCATTATCAATGGTGACGGCATCAAAAACAGCAAGCAATTTTCGACCGAAGTGTTTGAAACGGACAGCCAATTCCGCGTGGTTTTAACGCCGGTGCAAAAGCGGTTGAAAGAGTTTTACCAATCCATCGAACTGAAAATCGACAAAAATACTTTTCTCGCCTCCGAAATCGTTATGAACGAAAAATCGGGCGACAAAACGGTTATTTATTTGAATAATAAAAAGTTAAACGAAAAAATAGACATTAATAGATTTGCGATATGAGATATGAGATATGAGATATGCGACTGTCGCAAATCGCATATCGCAAATCGCACATCGCATATCTCAAATCCAAAATAAATATGAAACTTTTAGGAAATTTATATTCAATACAATCGCAAAATATCGGCGAAAACAAAGCCGATTTTCGCGTGTCGCTTGATGCGGAAAACTTTATTTACAAAGCACATTTTCCTAACAATCCGATTACGCCGGGCGTGTGCCTTATTCAAATGGTGGTGGAACTTTTCGGGGCATTGCGGGGTGCGGATTTCAGCATTAAAACGCTGCGGAATGTGAAATTTACCGCACCGATTTCGCCTTTGGAATTTCCGCAGGTTGATGTGTCGCTCGAGTTTTCGGGCAAGCAAATTAAGGTGATTATCAAAGAAAAAGAAACGGTTTTTGTAAAAATGAGTTTAAATGTAGATGTGAGACTATGAGATTTGAGATATGAGACAAATCAAACAGTCTCATATCTCAAAGCGAAGCGGTCTCATATCTCATATCTAAAAAGAAAATGAAATATTGTGTAATAATTCCTGTTTATAATTCCGAAAAGCATATTGCAAATGTGCTTGAAAATGTTTTGCAGTATGCTGATAATCTGATTGTTGTGAATGATGGCTCAACAGATGGAACGCTTGATGTTCTTTGTCATTGCGGGCTTGACCCGCAATCCCCTGAAAACAAAGGGGATTCTGACTTTCGTCAGAATGACAGGCTGAAACAGGGGGTTGCGGGTCAAGCCCGCAATGACAGGTATATCACAGTCGTTTCTTACGAAAAAAATCGCGGCAAAGGCTACGCTCTGAAACAGGGTTTTCGGCGGGCGTTGGAACTCGGTTTTACGCACGCCGTAACGATGGACGCAGACGGTCAGCACCTCGCAACGGATATTGCAACACTCGTGCAAGCGGCTGAAAAACAACCCAATGCGCTGATTGTTGGCTCGCGAAAATTTGACAACCCGAATATGCCCGAAGGCAATAAGTTTGCTAACAATTTTTCAAATTTTTGGTTTCGGGTGCAAACAGGCATTTCGCTGCCCGACACGCAAACCGGCTTTCGCGTGTATCCGCTGCTGAAAATGGGTAAAATGCGTTCATTTACCAATCGTTATGAGGCAGAACTCGAAATGTTGGTGCGCTGTGCGTGGAAAAACATCAAACTCGTTCCGCAGCCGATAAATGTGTATTATCCGCCTCAAAACGAGCGGCTTTCGCACTTCAGAAAAGGCAAAGATTTTTTCAGAATTTCGGTTCTGAATACGGTTTTGTGCTTTGTGGCGGTGGTTTATGGGTATCCGAGTAGATTAATTCGATATGCGATATGTGATTTGAGATTTGCGACAGTCGCATATCTCAAATCGCACATCTCAAATCCTAAAAAAATATGAGCAACTTTTTTATCAAAATATTCGATTTTTTCAAGCAGCGCAAAACGCTTTTGTGGCTGCTGATGGTGGGTATTACGGCGTTGTTGGTGCTGTCTGCCTCGCGGATTTCGTTCGTGGAAGATATTTCGTCATTTTTGCCGAACAATGCTGATAACAAACGGATTAACGAAGCGTACCAACACATCGGGGCGGCGAACAAAATAATAGTTCGATTTGAGATATGCGATATGCGACAAGAGATGGGCGATAATGTCGCAAGTCGCACATCGCACATCGAAAATCCCGATTTATTGACCGATGCCGCCACGCGCTTTGCCGAAATTCTGCAACAGAGCGATTCGGCGGGGCATATCAAAGATTTGATGTGCGAAATTGACAATGAGAAGATTAGCGAAGTCGCCAATTTCATTACGCAAAACCTGCCGTTTTTCCTCGAAGAGGCGGATTACGCGCGGATTGACAGCCTTATTCAGCCGCAAAACATTGAAAGCCAACTGAAAGCGGACAAAGAACTGTTGATGTCGCCGATGGGCGGTTTTGTGCGCGAGGTGATTTTGCGCGACCCGCTGCATTTCTCGCAAAACGCGCTGAAAAACCTCGAAATTTTCAAGCAAAACGATAATTACAACACCGATAACGGCTTTATCTTCAACAAAAAGGGCGAGTGTATTGTAACCATAACTTCCAACTATCCTGTCAGCGAAACGGCTAATAATAAATTACTTGCGAATGAGATTTACAGTGCTGTTCGTCAAACCGTTGGCGAGTTTAACGGCGAAGTAAAAATTGTGCCGTTTGGGGCTGCGCTGGTGTCGATAACCAACGCCGAGCAAATCAAAAACGACTCAATTTTTGCGGTGTCCATTGCGCTGATTTTAATTCTTGCGCTGCTGTTTTACTTTTTCCGCAACCTGAAATCGCTGTTTTACATTGCCGTTTCGGTGCTGTTCGGAGCGTTGTTCTCGCTGGGCGTGATGGTGATTTTCAACCCTACGGTTTCGATTATTGCCATCGGCATTTCGTCTATTATTTTCGGCATCGCGATAAATTACCCACTGCATTTTTTGGCGCACAACCAACACGCGACCGACACGCGGCGCACCTTGCGCGAAATCGTTAATCCGCTGCTCATCGGCAATATCACTACGGTGGGGGCGTTCCTCTCGTTGCTGTTTATTTCTTCGCCGGCAATGCACGACTTGGGGCTGTTTTCGGCGTTGCTTTTGGTGGGGACTATTGTTTTTGTGCTGATTTTCTTACCGCAAATGATTGATATGCGATTTGCGATATGCGATTTGCGACAGGGGACAAGCGATGCGCGACAGTCGCAAATCGCATATCGCAAATCGCACGTCTTTTCGCGATTAGCCGAGTTTTCGCCTGAAAAAAACAAATTTATAGTGCTGATTTTTCTGGTTTTTACGGTGGTACTTTTCTTTTTCAGTTTCGGAACGAAGTTTGAAACTAATTTACAAAGCATCAATTATATGACTGACGAGCAACGCACGGAAATGAATAAACTCATTGCCGAAAATCAGGGCAAAGGGAAAACGCTGTATGTAGTGGCTGAAGGGATTACATTTGAAGGTGCTTTGTGGTATAATAATTATGTAGTAGTGCCGATGGTTGAAAATTTGGCAAAAGACAGTTTGATAATTGGTTATTCAGGTATTGGCAAATATTTTTTGCCATCTCAAATTGCGTCAGGCAAAATAGGCTTATGGACAGATTTTTGGAAAAATAAGAAAGATAAATTTATAAATGATTTCAACGAAATAGCACAGAAACAGAGTTTTAATAAAAATGTATTTGATGATTTTATTGATATTTTAAATGCAGAATATGGTGAAAATCAACTTGATGCTTATTGTTATGACAATAAATTAAATGACATTGCCGAAAATTACATATCAAAAACTGAAGATAATAACTTCATTTACACGATTGTACAATGTAAGCCGGAACAAATAGAAAATATTAAAGCGAAAATAAATTCACAATTATATGAAGATGATAGTGTTTTCACGTTCGACGACACTTCCATTGCCACAAAAATGGTCAATGCTCTTTCCGATGACTTTAATAATGTGCTGTACATCTGTGCGTTTATTGTCTTTGTTTTCCTGTTTTTCTCTTTTGGAAAAATTGAATTGGCGATTTTGACCTTTATTCCGATGGCTGTCGGGTGGGTGTGGATTTTGGGGCTGATGAATATCTTTGATTTGAAGTTTAACATTGTCAATATCATTCTGGCGACCTTTATTTTCGGGCAGGGAGACGATTACACGATTTTCGTTACCGAAGGGCTGATGTACGAATATACTTACCGCAAAAAGATGCTCGCCTCGTTCAAAAATTCAATCATTTTGTCGGCTACCATTCTGTTTATCGCCATCGGAATGTTGATTTTTGCCAAGCACCCCGCTATGCGCTCGCTGGCGCAATTGACCATCGTGGGAATGGTGTCGGTGGTGGCGTGTGCGTATCTGTTTCCGCCGCTGATTTTCAGGTTTCTGACCACCAAAAAGGGCAAAGTGCGCGAGGTGCCTTGGACTTTGAAACGCTTTGCGTATTCGTGTTACGCCTTTTTCTTTTTCCTGATGGGCAGCCTGATAACGACTATTTACGGATTTATTTTGTTTGGGATATGCAATATGGGATATGGGATTTGCGATTTGCGATATGCGACAAACTGCAAATCTAAAATCCCAAGTCGCAAATCGCATATCGAACATCGCAAATCCCAATTTCACAAGCACTTGCAATGGTTTTCCGAATTTGTGATAAAACGGGTGCCGGGTACAAAATTCCGCTACGAAAATTTGTCGAACGAAACCTTTGAAAAACCGGCGGTAATTATCAGCAATCACCAGTCGCACCTCGATTTGATGTGCCTGTTGATGCTCACGCCGAAACTGATTATACTGACCAACGATTGGGTGTGGCGCAATCCGTTTTACGGCAAAATTATCCGTTACGCCGAGTTTTATCCGGTTTCCAACGGCATAGAAAACGCCATTCCGCAACTCGAAGATGCGGTGAGTCGCGGCTACTCGATTGTGATTTTCCCCGAAGGCACGCGCTCAATGGATTGCAGCATCGGGCGTTTCCATCGCGGGGCGTTCTTTTTGGCAGAAAAACTCGGATTGGACATTGTGCCGGTCTTCCTGCACGGCGTAGGACAGGTGTTGCCGAAAAACGATTTTCTGCTGCGCGAGGGACAAATAACGGTGCAAGTGCGCGAGCGTATTGCGCCCGACAAAACGATAGATTATGCCGCTCGTACCAAGCAAATACGGAAATATTACACCGAAACATTTGCCGAAATAAGCAAAGAGATAGAAACGCCGGATTATTTCAAATCCTTTGTGCTGCATAATTATATGTATAAAGGCGTTGAGGTGTGGCGCGGGGCGAAGGCAGAAATGCGACTTGCGATGTGCGACAAGCGATATGAGATATGCGATATGCGACAAGCGACAAATGATGTGCAGCAGTCGCACATCGCACATCGCACATCGCACATCGTAATAAAAAACAACGGCTACGGCATTCAGAGTTTGATGTTTGCATTGGCAAATAAAAACACACAAGTGATTGCCATAGAGGAAGATGAGGAAAAGGTGGCGATTGCTCGGAATTGTGCGGGCGTTCCGCAAAACCTAAAAATATATCATACAACGGAATGGGAAAACACATCATCATCATAGGTAGCGGCTTGGGCGGCTTGACTTGCGGTTACATTCTGGCAAAAAACGGTTACCGGGTAACGGTATTGGAGAAAAACGCGCAAGTGGGCGGTTGCCTGCAAACATTTACGCGGCGCGGCGTGAAGTTTGAAACCGGTATGCACTACATCGGCAGTATGGAAGAGGGGCAACTGTTGCACCACTTTTTCAGATACCTGAACTTGCTGTCCGATGTGAAACTGCGCCCGCTCGACCGCGAGGCTTACGACCTCATCTCCATCGGCGGCGAGCGTTTCCCCTTTGCCAACGGCACGGAACATTTTACGGAACAGTTGGCAAAATATTTCCCGAAAGAAGAAGACAGTTTGCGCCGGTATTGGCAGGCAATCCACGAGGCAACCGAAAGTTCGCCCCTGCACTCGTTGAAAACGACTAACGAGCCGATTGTGTTAAATCCCTCACACATCAAACTCAGTTACGATAAATTTCTCGAAAACGTAACGAACAACGAACTGCTGCGCCTCGTGCTTGCCGGCAACCTGCCGCTGTATGCGGGTGAGCGTGGCAAAACGCCGATGTACATATCCGCATTTATCAACGATTTCTACAATCGCAGTGCCTACCGCATCGTGGGCGGCAGCGAAACCATTGCGCTTTCGCTGGTCAAATCCATTCGCGCGATGGGCGGCGAGGTGTTGCCCTCTGCGGAGGTGGTTAAAATTAATTGCGATGATAAACAGGCGGTTAATGTGTCGTTGAAAAACGGCGAAACCATCGAAGGCGATTATTTCATTTCCAATATGCACCCTGTGCGAATGGTGGAAATGGTAGAAAGCAGCCTTTTGCGCAAGTCGTATCGCGACAGAATTGCGGCAATGAACAATACTATTTCCAATTTCACGGTATATATCGCCTTCAAAAAAGACACGGTGCCGTATTTCAACAGCAATTTTTATCATTACAACACGCCCGCCGATGTCTGGCGCGGCAAAGATTACGAGCAGTCGGCTTATCCGAGCAGTTTCTTGTATATGCACCTCTGTTCGTCAGAAAATCAGCAGTTTGCCGATGCAGCAGTGTTGATTTCTTATATGAATTTTGAAGATGTGGCGCAGTGGACAGGTACAAAAGTCGGTCGGCGGGGCGCGGACTATGAGGCTTTCAAAAAAGAAAAGGCGGAAAAACTCTTGGACTTGCTGGAACGGCAAATTCCGCATACACGGCAAAATATTGAGCATTATTATACCTCCTCGCCGCTCACCTATCTGGATTACACAGGCACGGAACACGGCTCAATGTACGGCGTGATGCGCGATTGCAACGAGTCGATACATTCCCTCGTGTCGCAGCGCACGCGCATTCCGAATTTGTTTCAGACAGGGCAAAATGTAAATTCGCACGGTATTTTGGGCGTAATAATCGGCTCAATTCTTACTGCGGGCGAACTGTTGGGGGTAAATCATATAGTGAAACAAATAAAAAATGCAGATTAATAGAAATTTATCATTGTAAGCATTGCACAAAATTAATAAACATTGTACTTTTGCAGAAATTTTTTTTTGATGGACAAGAAACAGACGGTAATTATCATAGGCGGCGGTATCGGCGGGCTTTTCTGCGCTGCCATTCTGAGCAAAGAAGGCTATGATGTACAGGTATTTGAGCAACATTATAAGATAGGCGGCGGGTTGCACACTTTCAAACGCGAAGGCGTGGAGTTTGAAACGGGTATGCACGTTGTCGGCACTTTTCACGAGGGTGGGGTGATGAACAAAATTTGTTCGTGGCTGGGCATTATGGACAAACTGTCGATTTTGCCGAGCGATGACGACTGTTTTGAACTCTTCCAAATCGGCAGCGATGGCAAAACCTACCGCTATGCCAAAGGCGCGGAACGTTTTATCGACACCTTGGCGCAAGACTTCCCCGAAGAGCGGGAAAATATAACGCGCTATGTACAGGCGATGTACGATATTGTGAGCAAGTCGAAAATGTATAATTTGGAGTACGGCGACTTTTCCATTCAGTTTCTGGAAGAATTTATGCTAAGCGTGGGCAATTTCATTGATTCCTTTACCCAAAACGAGAAATTGCGTGCCGTGCTGGCACTCTCAAACCCGCTCTACGGCGGCGACAGATACCAAACGCCGGCTTATATTCACTGCGTTATCAGTGTTTTATACATCGAAAGCGCGGGGCGTTTTGTGGGCGGCAGTCAGCAACTTGCCGATGTGTTGGTGGAGTTAATCCAAAATAACGGCGGGAAAGTTTTTACGCGCAACGGCGTGAAAAACATTGAGATAAAGGATAAGAACATTGAGTATATCGAAACGGCTGACGGCAAGCGGCATACTGCCGACTGGTACATCTCGACCATACACCCGTCTTCGTTGTTCAAGTTGATGGATATGTCCAAAATTCAACGCTCGTATTGGCAGCGAATAGACAGTATTCCAAACAGTTATTCGTCTTTTACGGTATATATTATTTTCAAGCCCGAGTCGTTTCCGTATATGAACCATACGGGTTATTACATAGACGATTACAGTCAGGTTTGGTCGCACGGCGAGTATAACGCCGACACCTTCCCCAACGGAATGATGTACCTCACGCCGCCGACAACGATGACGGACAAATGGGCGCAAAAAATGATTATCAACTGCATTATGTCTTTTGATGCGGTACAGCAATGGGAAGACACCACAGTGGGCAAGCGCGGCGAGGAATATAATGCCTTCAAAAAGCGTTGCGAACAGCAGATTCTTGACAAAATGGAAAAACTTTTTCCCAATATAAAAGATTGCATCAAAAGTGTTTACAGCGCAAGTCCGCTGACCATCAGGGATTTTTACAGTCAAAAAGAGGGTGCGCTCTATGGTGTCAAAAAGGATTGCGAAAATATTATGCTGTCGCATATTCCTGTGCGCACGAAATTGAAAAATCTGCTGCTGAGCGGACAAAATATTAATTTGCACGGCATAGTCGGCACGCCGCTTACGGCTTTGAATACCTGCGGCGAACTTATTGGACTTGAATTATTATTAAACAAAATAAATAACTACGAATTAGCGAATTAAATTCGTGAATTCGTAGTAAAAATAAAAGGATATGAAATTACTCTTAATTTACCCTCGTTGGGCAAAACTCAAAGGACAAACAACTTTCAACCTGCCGCCTCACGGACCGGTGGCGTTTGCTGCGGCTTTGCCCGAGTATGTAAAAATTAATTTTGTCGATGAAAATGTCGAAGAAATAAATTTTGACGAGGATTGCGACTTGGTTGCCATTTCGATGATGCTTTCCACGCAAGTAAAACGCGGCTGGGCGATTGCCGACAAGTTTCGCGAAAAAGGCAAAAAAGTGATATTCGGCGGCATTTCTACGATGTTGCACGCCGAAGACACCGTTAATCACGCCGACAGCGTTTTTCTGGGCGAGGCAGAAACCCGAATGGAAAGCGTGCTTGATGATTTCCGCAAAGGCGAATTGAAGAAAGTGTATAATTTTATGCTGCAACACCCGCCTATTGAGAGCGTTACGCCCGCCCGCCGCGACCTCTATAAGCGTGATTTGTACAATCACAAAGGCGTGCAGATGGTCGATTTGTTCCACGCCTCGCGCGGTTGTCGTTTCTCGTGCTATCCCTGTGCGGTAACGTATCTTGGCGGTCGTGCATTCCGCCCGCGCCCGATGGACAGGGTGGTGGAAGAATTGGCAACGATTGAAAACAACCGCCTTTTTGTGGTGGATAATTCGCTTGCGCAAAACAAAGAGTGGGAAAAGCAACTTTTCAAGGAAATGATACCCTTTAAAAAGAAGTGGATTAGCCACACCATTGAAGACGACCCCGAAATTCTCGACCTCGCAGCGCAGGCGGGCGCGTGGTATGTCTATCAGGCGGTTTACGACACATCAGACTACATCAAAGAGCGCGTGAAACGTTACCACGATTACGGTATCGGCGTTGAGGGAACGATTTTGCTCGGGCTTGATAACCAGACCGAAGACGATATAAAACGGCTGATTGATTTTCTGCTCGAAATCAATTTGGATTTGGCGGAATTTACGGTAATGACGCCATTTCCGCACACAAAGGGTTATGACGATTTCCTGCGTCAGGGCAGAATTTTCGATTTCGACTGGAATCATTACAACGCCGGTCAGGTGGTTTTTCACCCCAAGCAAATGACCGCCGACAAGTTGCAGGAACTCTACGAATATGCGTGGGACACCTTTTACAAAGACGAAACGCAGGAATCAAAAATGTTCCGCCTCTTTTGCAACGTTGCCCTCCGCGAAATGGAAGAAGGGACTTATCGCCCGCGCAATCGGGAGTTGGTGAATAAATCGTTTGGGAAAGAAGTGGTTAGGAAAACAGTCTGAACTATGATTTCAAGAATGATTATTTTGATTTTTATGATTAAAAACCAAAATAATCACACAATAGTTTAGATAATCACAGAAATCAAATAAATCACATTAAAATCAAAGTTCAGACAAAATAAAATGAAAGTATCAGAAACATATTACAACGAAATCTTTGACTTCAAAGGTCAATGGGACATTCCCTCAAAATGCGGTTTAAAAATCATAGAAAAAGGGGGAAAAACTTTTGTCATCGTTACCGAATTGTACCAAGATAATCCCGGAACTTCGGTAACTTATGCCGGAAAATCACTGGCGATGCAGATTTGTGAGGCAAAAGGCTTATCTTTGCAGAATATTATTTATCTGGAATGTACGCCCGACACAAATTCGGTGCTGTCGTTCTACGATGAGCAGTATTTTGAAGTTACATTCAACGACACGCCGCGAGCCGATTACCGCAAATTATCAAGAGAAGAAACGGAAAATTTATTCAGATAATTATGAAAAAATATCTACTAATTTTAATCTCTTTTGTGTGCTGCGTTTCGGTATATTCGCAACAAACAATAAAATTGTGGGACGAAAACCCCACGCGAAAGGAAAAATGGAGCGAACTGACTGTTTTTTTGCCCGAAAAACCTGATACATCGGGCATTTCGGTAATCATTTGTCCGGGTGGAAGTTACATTTATTTAGATATGGACAACGAAGGTTTTTCTGTTGCCAAATATCTGAACAGCAAAGGAATAACGGCTTTTGTGCTAAAATACCGCACCGCGTGGCAGCATAATCACCACCCTGCAATGATACAGGACTTGCAGCGTGCAATGCAAATAGTGAAAGAAAATGCCGAAAAATATAAAATTGACCCCGAAAAAGTCGGTGTAATGGGCTTTTCGGCAGGCGGGCATTTGGCGGGAACAGCGGCGGAATATTTTGATTTGCGATTTGTGACAATTGATTTGCGACAGTCGCAAGTCGAAAATCGCATATCGCATATCGAATTGAAACCTTATTTTGCAGCAATGATTTACCCTGTCGTTACAATGACAAATGAAGAAACGGTGCATAAAAAATCGCGCAAAAACCTGCTCGGCAAAGATTATACGCCGGAATTGGCAAATCAGATGAGTTTGGAAAAGAACGTGCACGAAGATATGCCACCGATTTTCTTGTTGCACTGCACAGGCGACAAAACTGTTGATTACCGCAACAGCGTAGCGATGGATAAAGCATTGACCGAGAAAAACGTCAAGCACAAATTTCTGCTTTTTGAAGAAAACGGACACGGCGGACACGGTTTCGGCATTCAGCCAAACGGCAAAGCCACAGGGTGGATTGATGAGTTTTTGGAATGGTTGAATGAATTATAGATATGCGACAATGCGATGTGAGATATGCGACAAGATAATCGCAATACGCAAATCGCATTATCGCAATACAAAAAAAATATGAATATAGAATTTCAATCGCGTGAAGAAATCAAAAGTTTTCAAGAAGAAAAATTGAAAACGGCTTTAACGTATCTAAAAGATAATTCGCCATTTTATCAAAAATTGCTTTTGCAGAATAATATTGATATTCAGCAAATTAAAACTTTGGAAGATTTGCAGCAAATTCCTTTTACGGAAAAAAAAGATTTGCAACTTTTCAATGACGAATTTCTTTGTGTGCCGCGCGAAAAAGTGATAGATTTTATCACCACATCAGGCACGCTCGGCGACCCTGTAACTTTTGCAATGACGGACAAAGACCTCGACCGCTTGGCGTACAACGAAAAAATATCTTTTACCTGCGCGGGCGTGAAACCGACCGACACGGTGCAATTGATGACTACGATTGACAAACGGTTTATGGCAGGCTTGGCATATTTTCTGGGTTTGCGCTCGCTCGGCGCGGGGATTATCCGCGTGGGCAACGGCATACCCGAATTGCAGTGGGACACCATCAACCGCATCAAACCGAACACGATAATGTGCGTGCCGTCATTCATTTTGCACATTGTAAAATACGCCGAAGAACACGGCATTGATTACCGAAAATCGAGCGTGAAAAAAGTGGTTTGCATCGGCGAAAACCTGCGCGAACAGGATTTTTCGCTCAATCTTTTGGGAAAAAGAATTAAAGAAAAATGGGATATTGAACTCTATTCCACTTACGCCTCAACGGAGATGGCGACCACTTTTGCGGAATGCGAACACGGCTGCGGCGGACATCATCACCCCGAACTGATTATCTGCGAAGTGGTTGATAATGAGGGGAAAATTGTTGCAGACGGCGAAGTTGGCGAGTTGGTAATCACAACACTTGGCGTGGAAGGAATGCCGTTGCTGAGGTTTAAAACGGGCGATTTGGTCAGTTTCCATACCGAAAAATGCAAGTGCGGACGAAATTCGATGCGTGTCAGTCCTGTGGTTGGTCGCGCAAATCATTTGCTCAAATATAAAGGCACAACTATTTATCCGCCTGCAATTTATGACGTTTTGGACAATACGCCGTACATTGAAAATTATGTGGTGGAAGTGAGTTGCGATGAAAACGGCAATGACGAAGTAACTGTTTGTGTCGGAATTAAAGAAGTTACAGAAGTTAAGAAGTTAGAGGAACTGATTAAAGAACTCAAAGACCGTTTCCGCGCAAAAATTCGCGTTGCGCCCGAAATAGAAATTTGCAAAACAGACGAATTGCGGAAAATTATTTTTCCCGATATAAGCCGAAAACCAATTAAATTTATTGATAAAAGAAATAAAACAAAATAGAATGCTAACACCCGAAATATTAGAAGATTACCGCCCTTACTACGATGAGGAAATCAACGCCGCTATGCACCGCATTGCCGACAGTGCGTATTTTCCCGTCTTGTCTGCTTATGTTTATCCCGAACGCAGCCCCGAAGATGTAAAAAAACAAATTTGCGCCTACACCACTATTGACGAGTTTCAGTTGCAAGTGATGAAGACTGTCAATGAGCAAGTTATTGCGCGGAGTATTGCGAACTTTTCCTACGTTGGTTTGGATAAACTGGACAAGGCGAAACCTTATATGTTCATTTCCAACCACCGCGATATTATGCTTGATGCCACGCTTTTGCAGTACGCGCTGTATCTGGAAGGGCATCAAACTTCCGAAATCACTTTCGGCAGCAACCTGATGCGCCCGCAAGAAGCGGTAGATGTAGGCAAATCGAACAAAATGTTCAAAATCATTCGCGGCGGCACGGCACGCGAAATTTTTACCAACTCGCTCAACGTGTCCGCATATATGCGCTACACCATTACCCAAAAACGCCAATCTACGTGGATTGCGCAACGCAACGGACGCACAAAAGACGGCACAGACAAAACCGAAGTTGCCGTGCTGAAAATGTTTGCTATGAGCAGCAAAAAACCGTTTGCCGAAAACCTTGCGGAACTGAACATCACGCCAATAGCCGTATCCTACGAATACGAGCCTTGCGATTTCCTCAAAACCCGCGAAATATACCTCTCGCGCCGACAATGCTACCAAAAAACGTTTGACGAAGATTTGAACAGCATTTTACACGGCATTTTGCAATTTAAAGGCAACACGCACTACACCGTTTGCGAAACCATCACTCCCGCCGAACTTGCCGAATGCGCCGCGCTGCCTCATTCGGAACAGTTTAAAACGCTGGCAGCCATCATCGACAAAAAAATATACGCAGGCTATAAACTTTGGAAAACCCACTACATAGCCCACGATATTTTGCACAACAAAACCGATTTCTTGGAATTTTACAACGCCGAAGACAAGCAAAAATTCATAGAATATATGAACGGCGGTTTAAGCCAAATAGACGGCGACCGCAGCGAATTGCAGGAAATTTTCTTGGGGATTTATGCTAATCCTGTGGGGAATTGTTGTCCGTCAGATAAATCTGACAGCAATTGATACAAAGCAAGTCGGTTAAAACCGACTGCACAGTATTATATATATTGTGTAGTCGGTTTTAACCGACTTGCTTATATCAATGCCGTCAGTTTCAACTGACGGATTAAATCGACAATATCCGCACCACATCAAGCAGTGTTTTGTCCACCGGCTTGTCGTCTTTAATCGCTTTGGTGAAAGGTATAAGCACGATTTCGTCATTGACAATACCCACCATCGCATTGCGCTGTCCGTCGAGCAGGGCATCAACCGCCGACACGCCCATTCGGCTTGCCAAAATGCGGTCTTGCGCCGTTGGTGAGCCGCCGCGCTGAATGTGTCCCAGAATGGATACGCGCACATCGTACTGCGGATATTCCCTCTTCACACGCTCGGCAACGCCCTGCGCACCGCCTGTTACTTCGCTCTCGGCAACCAGCACGATGCTGCTGTTTTTCGACTTGCGGAAACCGTTTGCTATCAACTCTTGCAGTTGGTCAACTTCTGTTGCAATTTCGGGTATAATCGCGCTTTCCGCTCCCGATGCAATTGCCGCGTTCAACGCCAAAAAGCCCGCATCGCGTCCCATCACTTCGATGAAAAACAGCCGTTCGTGCGAGTTTGCCGTGTCGCGGATTTTGTCCACCGCGTCAATAATGGTGTTCAACGCCGTGTCGTAGCCGATGGTAGAGTCCGTGCCGTAAAGGTCGTTGTCAATCGTTCCCGGCACGCCCACGATGGGTACGTTGAACTCCTGCGCAAAAATCCGTGCGCCGGTAAAAGTGCCGTCTCCGCCGATAACCACCAGCCCGTCAATTTCGTGCTGCACGAGGTTATTGTATGCCTGCTGCCGTCCTTCGGACGTGCGGAACTCCGTTGAGCGAGCCGTTTTCAGTATTGTGCCGCCGCGTTGGATAATATTGCTCACGTCTTGCGTGTTAAACTCCTTTATTTCACCGCTAATCAGTCCTTTGTAGCCGCGATAAATCGCTTTTACTTTGACGCCGTTGAAGATAGCGGTGCGCGTAACTGCCCTGATGGCAGCGTTCATTCCGGGCGAGTCGCCCCCTGAGGTCAAAAGACCTATTGTTTTAATTGGCATTGTTTTATGATGTTTTAATTGTTGTACCTGTCATTGCGGGCTTGACCCGCAATCCCCTATTATTGTTTGTCATTCTGACGAAAGTCAGAATCCCCTTTGTTTTCGGGGGATTGCGGGTCAAGCCCGCAATGACATCTCTATTTCTTCCATCAGCCATTTCGGCGTAGATGTTGCCCCGCAAATGCCAATGGATTTTATGTTTTCCGTAATCAGTTTTTTATCAATTTCTTCTTTTGTTGAAATGAGAAAAGTATTTTTATTTACTTTCTTACATTCTTCAAAAAGTGCTTTCCCGTTAGAACTTTGTCGCCCGCTGACGAAAAAAACCAAGTCGTGTTTACGGGCAAACTCGCGTAGATTCGGTATGCGGTTTGCCACTTGCCTGCAAATTGTGTCGTTGTATTCAAACACGGCATCTGGCGAAATTCGCTGTTTTATCAGTTCTACAATCTCGTTAAATTCGCTCAGCGATTTGGTTGTTTGCGAAAAAAGTGTGATATTTTGTGTGAAATCAATTTTGTCCAAATCGTTTTTATTTTCGATAACGATTGCTTTGTTTCCCGTTTGTCCCACCAATCCGACCACTTCCGCGTGTCCGTTCTTTCCAAAAATAACGATTTGCGTGTGTTTTTCGTATGCCTTTTTTATTCTTTTTTGTAAATTTAAGACTACCGGACACGAGGCGTCAATGATTGTAATATTATTTTTTCGTGCCGTTTCGTAAGTCGAAGGCGGCTCACCGTGCGCCCGCAAAATCACCTTTACATCGTGCAGTTTCTCAAATTCTTCGTGGTTAATCGTTATTAAGCCTTTGGCTTTCAGGCGTTCCAATTCCTGATTGTTGTGCACAATGTCGCCCAAGCAGTACAGTGTTTCGTTTTTTGCCAATTCCTCTTCTGCGCGATTAATCGCATTTACCACGCCGAAACAAAAGCCCGATTTCTTATCAATTTCCGTCATCGCGTTTTTTCTTCAAATTGTTTGAGCAACCATTCGCGCTGTTCGTCTATCGTCAGGTGGCTGTTATCCAACACAATGGCGTCATCGGCTTTCCGCAACGGACTTTCGGCGCGGTTTTGGTCAATGTAGTCGCGTTTTTTTACATTTTCCAGAATATCCTCGTAGGCAACCGCATCACCTTTCTCTTGCATTTCCAAAAACCGCCTTTCGGCGCGTACTTCGGGCGTGGCGGTAACAAAGATTTTCAGTTCCGCATTGGGAAAAACCACCGTGCCGATGTCCCGCCCGTCCATCACAATGCCTTTCTTTTGTCCCATTTCCTGCTGTTGGCGCACCAACGCCTCGCGCACAAATTTCAGCGTGCTGACCGGACTTACATAGTTGGAAATCAACAGCGTGCGGATTTCTTTTTCTACATTCACGTCATTCAGGTAGGTTTCCTGCAAGCCGTTTTCGGCATTGGTTGAAAAAGAAATTCGGATATTGCCGATTTGCTTTTTCAATCCTTCTTCGTCAATCACATCATTGACAATCAAGTTGTTTTGCAGGCAAAAAAGCGTAACGGCACGGTACATTGCACCGCTGTCCGCATAAACATACCCGATTTGCTTTGCCAGCCATTTTGCCATTGAACTTTTGCCGCTCGAAGAGAAACCGTCAAGTGCGATGGTGATTTTTTTGTCGCTCATAATTCTTTTGCAAAATTATAAATTTAGTTGCTCATTTCTTTGCTTTCTTGTTATTTAGAAATTAAGATAACGAGTTTCGGTTTTAAATTATTATTCAGAACGCGATATTTTTGTGTTTTTGAAATAATAAAGCCGAAAAACGCGGCATTTTATTTCAAATTGAAAGTATAACATTTTTATTAGGGGCAAAATTAGGTGTTTTTTCTCATATTTGTTGCACGAATACGAAAATAAATAAAATCAAACACGAAGATACCTCAAAAGAACGCAAAGAACACAATTTACGCAAATATAATACAAATATATGACACATATTTTATTGTCTATCAATAAAATATGTTTTGCATAAATTTGCCTAATCTGCGTTCAAAAAAACTTATAAGACAGCCTCTATGCTAAATTGGCTGAAAACCAATCTTAGCATAATGTGCAATAACCGTTATAAATAATTTGCTTACATTGAATGTAGAAATCAAAAAAATCCCTATCTTTGTCGCCAATAAAAAAAACAGAAAAAAATGTACTTTTATCTCGAAAGTACCGGCAATTCACATTCATTAGAGAGAAAGTAAGATATAAATATATTTATGCAATTACCCTTTTTTTGAGTGGGGCTGTTGCATTTTTTTGCCAATTAAAATTTCAATAAACAATATGAAAAGAACATTTTGTTACATTTCCTTATTTGTATTATCTTTTACGGCTTATGCCCAGTCGGTACGCAACACCACGGCTCGGTTTACCGATTGCGAAATAAAAGTAGAGTGCGACCTGATTGCCTCCCAAGCCACTAAAATGACACTGTTTTACAGCCCGGACAACGGCATTACCTGGCTGCCTGCAACCACCGTAACAGGCGACACCGCCGCTACCACCACCGGACACAAAATCCTCACGTGGGACTGCTATGCCGACAACGTAAGGTATGGCAATATGCTTTTTAAGGTGGAAGTGCCGCAGGAGAAACCTGAATGTGTAATAATAAACGGCGTATGCTGGGCAACGCGAAATGTAGATGCGCCGGGTACTTTTGCAGATAATCCCGAAGATTATGGAATGTTTTATCAATGGAACAGAAATGTAGGCTGGAGTAGTACCGACCCTATGATAAATTCCAATGGCGGCAGTACTTGGGATAGTTCAAATCCTATCGGTACAGAATGGGAAAAAGCCAATGACCCCAGTCCGGCAGGTTTTCGTGTACCGACTTTGGCTGAAATCCGAACACTGCTGGATACGGATAAAGTAAGCAGCCAATGGACAACTCAAAATGGCGTAAGCGGTCGTTTATTTACCGACAAAACCACTAACAACAGCCTCTTCCTGCCTGCCGCAGGCGGCCGGTACTACAGTGACGGCACGCTCTTCTACGCAGGCTCGTACGGCTACTATTGGAGTAGTACGCAGAGCGACAGTAGCAGCGCGTACCTCTTGTACTTCTACAGCAGCAGCACAGATTGGGATTGGGTCGGCAGCCACCGCAGGTTCGGCTTTAGTGTCCGTGCGGTGGCAGAATGATTCGATTTATTCTGTATTTTTATTCGACTATTAAGCCCCGCGCAGCGGTCGATTTTTTTTTTAGAAAAATGTCAGAATCGAGATTTGCAGAATTATAGGATTTACAAGATTGTTTAATCCTGAATATCGAAAAATCCTGTAAATCCTGATTCAGACAAAAATAATAAAATGAATATGAGAAAATTTTATTCAATCATCATTGTACTTCTTTTCAGCCTTGCAGCAAGTGCTTACACGGTAGCCCCATCGTGTCCCGATTTTACGGACATAAACGCTTCATACTCAGTGGCTACTACCGGCAGCACGAGCAATCCTTTTGCCAACACGGGCGTGGTAAGCGGGAGGCATAGTATTATCACTGCGCAAGGCACCGACCCTAACACCGGCGGTGCGCTCAGCCTTTTGCCTGCAGGCGAAAGCCGTGTGATTAAACTTGGCAACGATAGGGTTGGATATGAAGCCGAAACGGTAACCTGTCATTTTATGGTGGACAAAGACCGCCCTGTATTGTTGCTCAAATTTGCGGTAGTGTTTGAAGACCCTGCGCACAATGTGGTAATACAACCGCGTTTTGTGGTGCGCATCACCGACAAAGACGGCAATTTGATAGAAGACTGTGCCGAATACGATGTGTCGGCAGGCGCAGACTTGGAGGGTTTTCAAACATATAATAAAGGATATTATTCGCCCATTCGCTGGCGCAACTGGACAAACGTGGGGCTGGATATGAGTCGATATATTGGTAAGGAAGTGCAGGTGCAGTTTGTTACCTACGACTGTGCGGCGGGCGGACATTTTGGTTACGCTTACTTTACCGCGCACTGCATTCCCAATATATTGCAACTCGAAAACTGCGGTGGCGGCAACTATACAGTGGAAGCACCCGACAATTTCGCCTCCTATCTGTGGGACAACGGCGACCAAACCCGCACCAGTACCCGCTCGGCAGCCGAAACAAACAAAACGCTCACTTGTCTGGTTACTTCGGTTACAGGCTGCCGGTTTCCGCTTTATGCGTATGTAACCAACAGTGCGCCCTCTGTGCCTTCTGTTTATAAAGATACTGTTTGCGAAGGCGAAACATACAGCAAGCACAATTTCAACCTGCACACCCAGTTTGAAACAGGAGAAAAACAGTATTACAACACCTACCTCAACCCCACAACCTGTAACGGCAATGTTACCGATGAGTTGATACTCACGGTGCTGCCGCGCTACGAGCGGATAGAGGCAACTATTTGTCAGGGAGAAGATTATAAGGCGAATGGCTTTGAAATTTTGCAACCGGCGGCAGGTGTGCGCTACGATACGATTAAAATATCTTCGGCAGGCGCAGGTGGAAAATGCGACCGCTTTCGTTACCTGAAACTGACCGTGAATGTGAGCCTCAATATGCCCAATGTGATACAGGGCGACCACGCACCTTGCGTCAATGAACCTGTGGTTTACGAGTTTGCAGGTGCGGAAACGATGACCAAATACTCTTGGGCATTTCCGGCAAATGCCGTAGTGCTAAAAGGGCGGTACTCATCGCAGGTTACGCTCTATTTTACAGACGACACACCCGCGCAAGTCATTCTCAAAGGCGAAAACGGTTGCGGAACAGGAGCCGTGTCTTTTGACGTAACACCGTGTCCGACTTATAATCAGCGTTTTACGGATAATATTTGCACAGGCGAGAGTTATAACAATTACGGCTTTAATCTCGGTGTACAAAATACCGCAGGCTATTTTGTACACGAAAAAAAACTTACCACAAAACTCGGCTGCGACAGCACGGTAATGCTCGCGCTGCAAGTAAATCCCATACCGACTGTGCGTATTGAGCCGATAGACCCGGTGTTGTGCTACCCCGGCGATGAAATTACGCTTTATGCTTTGGACGAAAATGAGGCAATGCCACAATTTGTTTTTTATGACTTGTCAGATGGAACTTATATGATTCAGGATTACTATGGTATATTCGAGAGAATAGTTATTCCTTCGTATTATTCAGGTAAAAAAGTAACCGGTATTGACCATCAAGCATTTCAAAATAAAAATATCAAAGAAGTTATTATCCCTTCTACTGTAACTTTTATTGGTGATGGTGCTTTTAGATATAGCAGTTCTTTGCTTTATATTACGATACCGGCAAGCGTTACCGAATTAGGATTTGCACCTTTTGCAGGCTGTCCAAATCTTACTATCAGGTGTTATGAAGGCTCTGTTATTCATCAATATGCAGAACAGGTTGGCTTTCCTTTTGAATTAATAGAAGAATTTCCCTCCGCCTATATTTATGACTGCAATATAAATTATCTATGGAATACCGGCGATACAAGCCCCAAAATCACTCAACGCCCTGCCGAAACCACCACTTACACCGTAATGAAAACTTCGGCAGGTGGTTGTTCTTCTTCGGCGTCAATGACCGTGTTGGTAAAAACGCTTACGCCGTCAGTTATTAACGATACTATTTGCGAAGGCGGTGTTTATAATAATTTTGGTTTTACAGAAACAGAAACAGGCACTTACACACATACGGTTACGCAAGCAGGTTGTGATATTGAAGCCACGCTGAATTTGGTGGTAAACCCTGTTTATCGAGAAACTGTTACAGGTACAACTTGCTATGGCATTCCCTACACCGAGCACGGATTAAACCTCACTTTCTACAAAGAAGGTTTGGTGTGCGACACTTTGCACTACTTGCGCCAAACAGGCTGTGACAGCACCGTAATTCTCAATATTCAGGTAAAACCTGTCGGTGAAACGATACTAAAAGATGTTGTTTGCCAATACGAAACTTACAATAAAAACGGTTTCAATTTGTCTGCACAGGAAATTGCGGGAGAAAAGGACTACACCCGCAAAATCACCACGCCGCAAGGCTGCGACAGCACCGTAACGCTGCGCCTGACCATCAAACCTGTTTATACAACGCTCATTAGCGATGAAGACACTATCGGTGCGCATTACAGGAGGTACGGTTTCGACAAAGTGCTGACCGAGATTGTGCCGTATGGAGATACGCTGCATCTGCAATCGACAGACGGTTGTGACAGTACGGTGATTTTGAATCTGAAAGTGCTTTGTCTTGCCAAAGACACTGTTGTTTACGACAGTGTTTGTGCCGGAGGCGATTATTTCGGCTACGGTTTTGTGCTACCGAAAGTTTTTGCAGACACGATTTTGATTGACAGTTTGCAAACCATTGCCGGTTGCGACAGCGTTGTAATCCTGAATTTGACGGTTATTATTGCACCGGCAGTTTCGGTAGAGAGTTTTGAGGTTTGCCAAAACGACAATATTCATTTGATTTTTACAGGTGTTGCGCCTTTTGTGCTTGAATATACCTTTAACAGCAAGCGGCAAATCATTACGGTTAATGCTTTGGATACTTTACTTACGGCAACTCAGGTTGGTGAAAATATGTTTCTTCCGCACAGTTTGACAGACGGAAACGGTTGCTCCGCAAATATTGACGAGGGGGTAGAAATAGACGGTGTGTTGTGGGCTACACGCAATGTAGGCGCACCTTACTCTTTTGCCGGCACTCCTTCCGACTACGGTATGCTCTATCAGTGGAACAAAAATGTCGGATGGACAAACTCCGACCCGATGACTAATTCCAACGGCGGTAATATTTGGGATACATCTTATACTGTTCCATCAGATTCTAAATGGAAATATGCAAACGACCCAAGTCCTAACGGCTGGCGTGTGCCGAATATTGATGAAATGCAAAAATTATTAGACGTGTCAGGAACTTATACATATTTAAACGGCATATATGGTAGTTTGTTTGGCACTGCGCCCAATCAAATTTTTATGCCTTTGGTCAATTCGCGTGAAGGTAATGCGGGCGTGTTGTACAATTCTGCTTTTTCATCTCCTTTTGGCAGTAGATATTGGACAAGAGAATCCGGTTGTTTGATTTTGGCATTTACAGACGATGCACAACGTAGCAATTACAATATAAAATTTGCATTCGGCATTCGACCTGTAAAAAGAGCAGTTATTGTTAATCCGGTGTATGCGTCTGCTATTGACACTACGATATGTGAAAATAATTTACCTTTCATTTTCTGTGACAGTGTTTTTACAGAAGCGGGATTAAAAGACGTACATTTTCAAACTGTAGCAGGTTGCGACAGCGTGATAACAGTAAATCTTTTTGTTGTGCAACAACCGCCTCTTACGATTATCAAAGATACAATATGCGAAGGCGAAAATTATACAGACTACAATTTTAACCTTACATCTCCCACTGCCGGTACATATAAAGATACGATAGTAAATATTTACGGCTGCGACAGCATCATTCAACTTGAACTCTTTGTGCGCACTACTCCGACCGTAGAGTTTGTTTCGCCTTATGAGTTCTGCATTGGCGACAGCGTGAGAATACATTTCACAGGCACTTCGCCGTTTGTTTTGGATTATAAAATAAATAATACAGCACAACCGCAGATAACCGTTTATGGCACTGATACTGCTTTTGTACAGAATACGGCAGGAGTTTATGATTATGAAATAACATCTTTGACAGATGCTTACGGCTGTTCTGCATTGCTTGTTTCTTATCAGCAATACACTGTCTATGCACCTTCCGGCACCATCATACGCGACACAATCTGCTATGGTGAAGAGTACCATCGGAACGGCTTCGATATAACAAGTCCTGTAACGGATACTTATACACAAAGTCATAAAAATATTAACGGTTGCGACAGCACTGTAACGCTTGAACTCTTTGTGGCATCGTTGCCGGAGGTTGCAATTATCCCCACC
>JAISJU010000065.1 GCA_031261165.1 Prevotellaceae bacterium | reverse complement strand
CAGCACCTTTAATATGAATATAAACCATTAACCTTAAATATTTAACATTATGATTCTACACAAAATCAGAGCGTACTTGTACGACAATCTCCTGACGGAAGACCCGAACGACTTTACAGCGCGGGTAAACAGCGAACGTTCGCTGAACATTGAACAAATCTGCGCAGCAGCCGTTACGCGCGGCGGCGCAGACGTCTCGGCGGCGGCGATGGAACACGCCGTGAAACTCTTTCTCAAAGAAATGGGATACCAACTCTGCGATGGTTTCTCTATTAACACAGGCTATTTCACTGCCTCCACACACATCAGAGGCGTGTTCAACAGTCCCAAAGAAACCTTTGACCCAAGCAAGCACAGCGTACTTTTTCAATTCCATCAGGGCGAAACCCTGCGTGCGGAGTTGCCAACCATTGAGGTGGAAGTGCTTGGCGTGGCAGACAGCGGCTTGAGCATCGCACAGGTAACAGACGCAAAAACCGGCTCGGTGAACGACTTGCTCACACCCGGTCGCAACCTGAAAATAGCAGGACATAAAATCAAAATTGCGGGCGACAATCCCGAAAACGGCGTGTATTTTGTCAACCAAATTTCGCAGGCTCGCATACAGGTTGAGCCGAGCGATATTGTGGTAAATAATCCTTCGGAGTTGATTGTGGTGATACCCGATTTGCCGATTAGTACGTTCAAGTTGGAAATAACCACGCAGTATGGCGGCAATACCAAACAACTGCTTAAAGAGCCGCGCACGGCGGTATTTGATAAAATATTGACTGTATCGTAATATACGACTGTCGTATATGAGCGTATACGGCAATCGTATATGGGCGCATACGGTAATCGTATATGAACGTATATGGCGGTCGTATGCGGTACTCAATCCACCCCCTAACCCCCGCCGGCGGGCAGGGCTGTTAAGTTCTCTGTAAAACGCACCGAACAATGTAAGTTTTGTCATTGCGGGCTTGACCCGCAATCCCCTGAAAAAAAGGGGATTCTGACTTTCGTCAGAATGACAAACTGCAAAGGGGATTGCGGGTCAAGCCCGCAATGACAGACGGTTCAGACAATAAAAAAACAATTCAATCATTAATATTAATATCAAAACCAAACTCAAAATGACAAAAAAACTCTTCATTGGACTGCTACTAATGTTTTGCCACGCCACGGCATCGGCGGCAACGCCGAGCCTCATAGTGCAGGACATCGGCGGCGCAACGCAAAGCATTCCACTCGGCAGCATCGGCAAACTAACCTTTGCATCTGCCCAAGTGCAGGCGCACACGGCAAATGATGTGATACCTTTCCCGATAAACAATATCGGCAAAATCACTTTCGGCGAGATGCTTATTACCAATACTGCCGCCGGCGGCGCAGCGGACATTGCGCTTTATCCCAATCCGGCAACGGATATTATCTGCATTGATGCACCCGAAGGCTCGGCGGTAACGATTGTGGATTTGTATGGTCGTTCGGTTTGGGCGAAAGATGTTTCGCCCCTACAACAAATCAATGTTTCGGCATTGCCCGCAGGGGTTTATATCATTAAAATTAATACGCCTGACAATGGCATTATTACTAAAAAAATCATTAAACAATAAAACACTATGAAAAAGATTATTTTAATTATTGCACTGGCAACTGCTGCCATCAATTTATTTTCTCAAGAAGAAAAAATGTATATAATGAAAGACGGCGCAGTAATGAATGAATATCTCGTATCGGATATTGACAGCATTATTTTCTACGACCCCATTGACCCCTCAACAGTAGACGAAGGTGTAATAATCAATGGCGTTAAATGGGCAACGCGCAATGTAGATGAGCCGGGTAAGTTTGCCGCTACCGTTGAAAGCGCAGGCAAATTTTATCAATGGAACAGCAAAGTGGCTTGGAATACGACAGACCAAACGGTTTCGGGTTGGAATGGTGATTGGAACGGTAATAATGCCACTACTTGGGAAACAAGTAATAATGTATGTCCCGTAGGTTTTCGAGTGCCCACAAGCGCAGAACAGCAAAGTCTGTTAAATGCCGGTAGCGTTTGGACTACCGTGAATGGCGTAAATGGTCGCGTTTTTGGTAGCGGTAGCAACAGCCTTTTTCTGCCTGCCGCAGGCTATCGGAACAGCAGTAACGGTACGCTCAACTTCATTGACGGTACGTTCGTTGACGCAGGCTCGAACGGTCACTATTGGAGTAGTACGCAGAACGACAATTACTACGCGTACGTCTTGTACATCTACAGCGACTTAGTATACTGGTACTACTACAATCGCAATTACGGCTTCTCAGTCCGGTGCGTGGCAGAATAATTCGATTTATTCTGTATCTTTATTCGGTTGGAATATCTTGAAAAATACAATCACATCGTAGGGGCGAAAAATATTTCGCCCCTACGTTTTTCTGTTTCTCGGGTGGAACTGCGTAATGGTATCCCGCAAATAATTCACATCAATGTGCGTATAAATTTCGGTGGTGAGTATGCTTTCGTGTCCGAGCATTTCCTGTATGGCGCGGAGGTTGGCACCGCCTTCGAGCAGGTGCGTGGCAAAGGAGTGGCGCAGGGTGTGTGGGCTGATGTCTTTTGTTATCTCGGCTAAGGCGGCATATTCTTTTATGAGGTGGAAAATCATTGCGCGGGTGAGGCGGCTGCCGTTTCTGTTCAAGAACAGGAAATCTTCGTTGCCTTTTTTAATCCTTTCGCGCATCGCGTTTCTGTCTATCAGCCAGTTTTTTATTTCCCTTATCGCCGTTTTCGACAATGGCACGAGGCGTTGCTTGCTGCCTTTGCCGGTTACTTTGACGAACTGCTCATCAAAATAAATGTTCGACAGCCTCAGGTCTGTCAGTTCGCTCACGCGCAAACCGCAACTGTACAGCGTTTCCACTATCGCGCGGTTTCGCTGCCCCTGCGGGTGCGAGAGGTCGATGGCGGCAATGATGCGGTCAATTTCGCTTAAAGACAGCACCTGCGGGAGGTGCAAGCCGATTTTGGGCGTTTCGAGTAACTCGGCGGGGTCGGCGGCGATTTCTTTTTCCAACACCAGATATTCGTAAAAGCAGCGGATAGCCGACACCGCCCGCGCACGCGAGCGAGGGGAATTGTCCGCCTCAGATAAATATTGAATGAATGCCGTCAGGTTATCAAAACTTGCCTGCTTACCGTCAATCCCTTTGTCCGAAAAATATGCAAGCAGTTTGGATACATCTCTCGTGTATGCCATTATGGTGTTTTTTGAGAGAGATTTTTCTAATTGGAGGTAATTCTTAAATGAAGAATGAAGAATGGAGAATGAAGAATAGGCTGACGCCGTCAGGTTATTCTTCATTCTTAATTCTTCATTCTTCATTTTTAATTCGTCATTACATTATTTTATTCACAAAAATATTTCCATATCTGTCAATATCATAAATAATGTTTCGGATAGTTTTGCTGGTGGGTCGTTTGAAACGGTATATTTTTGCGCCGTATATCAGGTGGGCGCGTTCTGTGGCTCGCGAATGTGCAATGCGGTATTCCAAAGAATAACAAGCCTTTTCTATATCCTTCACGATAGCATTCACGTGTTCTTCGGTCAGAATTATTTTCCACGTCAATAAGCCTTCTCGGATACGTTCCAAATCTCTGTGTACTGCATCTTTAATAAATACCATTTTCTACACAAAATTGTTTGGTTTTACGGCGTTCTTCTTCAAAAAATGTATTAACAGTAGAATATCCCGCAGGAACGATACCCGAAGTGGCAGGATTTAAGAATCCAACGCCTCTTCTTACTCTGCTGAAATCGCGGAAAAACTTTTTACCCGCCATTGTCGCATCATCTACATAAACAGTATGTACCATCTCTTTATTATCTTAATAATTAATCGTCTGCAAAATTACACAATAAAAATAACAAGACAAAATATTCGCATTATTAATTTCAATACCTAAAACTACTCCCTCCCAAAAACTCCCTAAGCAGCGATGTTTTCGGTATATCCTCTTCCAATATCGGCGTGAGGTATCGCAGGAATTTCAGCAGCCGGTGCGCCTCGCTGTATTCGGGGCAATTCTTTTTAACCTGTTGCAGGATAGGCTCGGCGTGGCTTTTCAGGGCAGAGAGTTCAAAGAGCAGCGCGGAGTTGAACATCATATCCGCGTTCTCCTGATAGGGGAAAATCCACTTGTCCTCACCCCGCCTGACGCTTTCCCATCGGGCAATGGTATCCTGCGCCGTGTATCCCCGCGAGCGGCTGTCGCGGATAATGCGGCGCAGCAGGCGCGTGTCCGAAGTCGGCACCCAGTTGTGGTCGTCAAGCGACACGCTTGTTAATGCCGACACATATATTCTATATTTTAATGAATCCGCAATCCCCTTTGTCAGTTCGGGGTTCAGCGCGTGAATGCCCTCCATTATCAGCACGGAAGTATCATCTAATTGCAGCGCATTTTCTTTGGGAAAGGATTTGGTGCCGGTGATAAAATCATACACCGGCGTCTGCACCGCTTTGCCCGCCAAGAGTTCCGACAGTTGTTGATTAAACAAATCCAAGTCTAATGAATACAGCGTTTCGTAGTCATACTCGCCGTTTTCATCGCGTGGCGTTTGGGTGCGTTCCACAAAATAATTGTCCAGCGACAACGCCACCGGCTTTAGCCCCACCGCCAACAGTTGTATCGACAGTCGCTTGCTCAAAGTCGTCTTGCCCGAAGACGATGGACCCGAAATCAACGCCACCTTCGCCCGTTTATCTACAATTTCATCAGCCATACGCGCAATCCGTTTTTCGTGCATCGCCTCCGACACTTTGATGAGCGTACCCGTGAAATCCGAAGTTTCCTTAAACACCTTGTTCACATCGCCCACATTTTCCAGATGCGTTATCTTGTTCCATTTGATATATTCCTGAAAAACATCAAACATCTTATTCTGTTTCACATAGTTTTCCAGGCACTGCACATTTTCCTTGTTTGGCAGTTGCAGCAGTACGCCGTCATACATCTCAATCAAGTTGAACAGAAACAAATAATCGGTCGAAGGCACCAGCACGCCGTTGTAAAAATCCACCATATCGCCCAATCGGTAATACTCCGAATAATTCTCGCCCAGCGACCGCAGCAACGCCACGATGTCCGTTCTGCCCTTTTCGGCAAACATCGCCACGACCTTTTCCGTTTCGTCTTCTATTTTCTCAAAAGGCAGTTTTTGGGCGATAATGCGTTTCATCTCCGCCTTTATTTCTGCCAAATCTTTGTAATCGAAACTGCGGTCGGGAGCAGATATTTTGCAGAAATATCCTTTTGAGATGGGGTGCAGAATTTGCAGCCGCGCGTTGGGAAACAGCGTAGTTACCGCCTTGTGAAACACCATCACCAGCGAGCGCGTGTAAGCCCGCATACCCGATGACGTGCTTATATCCACAAACTCCACTTTCTTTGGGCGGTAGAGTTCGTAGCCGAGCGACTCCATTTTGTTATTCACCCGCGCCGCCACGATGGGGGCGTTGCGTTGTATCTTCAAATCGGCAAGCACCGCGTGCAGGCTCGTTCCCATCGGGTAATACCGTTTCTCGCCCGTGTCCTGTAAAGTGATTTCTGTTGTTTTATTTTTCATAATAAGAAAATTATTAGACTTGGTGCAGCGCACCATAATATTTGTAGTATAAATAAAGCAATTTCAAGTCAAAGGTGCAACGCACCGAAATATTGCATACATTATGCGAATCACGGGTTGAGTTAGTCCGTTAGGACTTACATATCAATGCTTCGACTGCGCTCAGCAACCGTAGAATAACAATATCTATATTTACCTAAAATGTCCGTAGGCGTTGCATTGAGCGTAGCCGAAATGACATTCACAATAGTTATTTTTGTGTATTCCCTACGGGAAAAAAACCAAACAATGTATTTTTTCTATTGATATGAATGCCCTATCGGGCAAAAAAACATATTTTCAACCCGTGATTGGCATACATTATATATTACGGTGCGCTGCACCTGTATTCCCTTTCATATCGAATAACTACAAAGATTTTGGTGCGCTGCACCAATTAATTCTGTAATTTTGGTTGCAAAAGTAGTGAAAATAGTTGTTTTTTTCATACTTTTGCAACCAAAATTCAATTATTCAGTTATTCGATTATTCACTTATTATTTATGAACATCGCAATCATCGGCACAGCATACCCCTTTCGCGGCGGTTTGGCAGCCTTCAACGAACGGCTGGCACAGCAATTTATCCGCGAAGGACACAGGGTAGAAATCTACACTTTCACCCTGCAATATCCGTCATTCCTTTTCCCCGGCAAGACGCAATACAGCGACTCGCCCGCGCCCGCCGGCTTGAAAATATACCGGAAAATCAATTCCGTCAATCCGCTGAACTGGCTGCTTGTGGGGCGCAAAATCCGCAAAAAGCAGCCCGATTTGGCAATTATCAAATTCTGGTTGCCCTTTATGTCGCCCTGTTTGGGAACGATTGCGCGGATTATTCGCAAAAATAAACACACAAAAGTTGTTTCCATACTCGACAATGTTATTCCGCACGAGCATCATTTTTACGATAATTTATTGATAAGATATTTTACAAAATCTGTCGATGCTTTTGTGGCAATGAGCAAATCTGTCTTATCTGATTTGGCTTTGTTCGACACTCGGAAACCCCGTGTCTTTTCGCCACATCCGCTTTACGATAATTTCGGCGAAAAACTTAGTCGCGAAGAGGCTTTGCAATATTTAAAACTTGATTCGCAAACCCGTTATATGCTCTTTTTTGGCTTTATTCGCCATTACAAAGGCTTGGATTTACTGATGGAAGCCTTTGCCGATAAGCGGTTTAGAGCAATGAATGTCAAGTTAATAGTGGCAGGCGAGTTCTATTCAAACGAGCCGTTTTACAGGAACTTGGAAAAGAAACTCGGTTTGCAAAACGACATCATTTGGGCTAATGATTTTATCCCCGACAACGAGGTGCGTTACTATTTTTCGGCTGCCGACATTGTGGTGCAGCCCTACAAATCGGCAACACAGAGCGGCGTAACGCAAATTGCCTATCATTTTGAAAAGCCGATGCTGGTTACCAACATAGGCGGTTTGGCAGAAATTGTGCCTGACGGAAAAGTGGGTTATGTCGTTGAGCCGCTGGACAGACCGATTGCCGATGCGCTGGTAGATTTCTTAAAGAACGAGCGCAATTTCTCGGAAAATATTAAAGCGGAAAAAGAAAAATATTCGTGGCAACGAATGACAGAAAAAATAATAGAACTATGATAATCAGAAGTAAAGCACCTTTACGGCTCGGTCTGGCGGGCGGTGGCAGCGATGTGTCGCCCTATTCCGACATCTACGGCGGCGCAATTCTCAACGCCACCATCAATATGTACGCCTACGCCACCATTGAGCCGACCGACAACGGAAAAATTGCCTTTGAGTTTCCGGCAAAGGGCTATTGCGAGGAGTTTTCGGCAAGCGATTTCATTGAGCCTGCGGGCGACTTCCTGTTGCAAAAAGGCATTTACAACCGTGTTGTGAAAGATTTTTGCGGCGGCAAACCCTTGTCCTTCCGCCTTTCCACTTTCATTGATGCGCCTCCGGGCTCGGGCTTGGGAACGAGTTCCACGCTCGTGGTGGCTATTCTCGGCGCGTTTGCCGAATGGCTTAAATTGCCGCTCGGCGAGTACGACATTGCACAACTCGCCTACAAAATTGAGCGCGAAGACCTCGCAATGGCGGGCGGCAAGCAAGACCAGTACGCTGCCACTTTCGGCGGTTTCAATTTTATGGAATTTGCGGGCGATAAAGTGATTGTCAATCCCCTGCGTATCCGCTCCAAATATGCAGACGAACTCTCGCACAACCTTGTGCTGTATTCCACCGGCACAAGCCGTTTGAGCGCAGAGATTATTGCCAAACAGCAAAAAAATGTGCTGGCGAAAAATGCGCAATCTATTGAGTCGATGCACAAAATAAAAGAGCAAGCCGTGATGATGAAAGAAGTGCTGTTGCGCGGCGAAATTGACAAAATAGGCGAGATACTCGAATTTGGCTGGCAGCACAAGCGCAAAATGGCAGAAGGTATTAGTAATGAAATTATTGACAAAATCTATGCTGCGGCTATGGCGGCGGGTGCTACCGGCGGCAAAGTGAGCGGCGCAGGCGGCGGCGGCTTTATGTTTTTCTATTGCCCCGATGTGAGCCGTTTCCGCGTGATTGACGCCCTCGAGAAATTTGGCGGGCAAGCAAAACGCTACGAATTTGTGAATGAAGGGTTGAAAAGTTGGACAATGTAAAAAATAATTGCATGAATATATCAAACGCGCTGCAAGCCAGCATTGCAGTAAAACAACAGATTTTGCAAGATGCCGGTTTTCTGCAAAAAATCGAAGAAGCAATCACTATTATTGTAGCGGCACTCAGGCGCGGCAATAAAATCTTATTTTGCGGAAACGGCGGCTCTGCGGCTGACGCGCAACATTTGGCAGCCGAATTTTCCGGTCGTTTTTACTTCGACCGCGCACCGCTGCCGGCTGAGGCTCTGCACTGCAACACCTCGTACATTACCGCCGTGGGGAACGACTACGGCTTTGATGAAGTTTACGCTCGAATCCTGCGCGGGTCGGGCAATGCGGGCGATGTGCTGGTAGGGCTTTCCACTTCGGGCAATTCCGAAAATATCCTCAGAGCCTTTGCCGCAGCACGCGAAAAAGGCATCACTACCGTAGCCTTCACCGGCGAAAGTGGCGGAAAGATGAAAGACGCAGCAGACATTTTGCTCAATGTGCCAAGCAGCGATACGCCGCGCATTCAAGAAGCGCATATTACCATCGGGCATATCGTGTGCGAAGAAATGGAAAAACGAATGTTCCCCGAAGGCAAATGAAAGAGGCAATTATACTTGCAGGCGGTTTCGGAACGCGCTTGAAACACATTGTGAGCGATGTTCCCAAGCCGATGGCGACAATTAACGGCACGCCCTTTTTGGTGTTTTTGCTGAAAAAATTACAGACGGCTGGGATTGAGCATATCATCTTTTCAACCGGCTATCTGCACGAAAAAATCGAAGAATACTTCGGCCGCCGTTTCGAGAATTTGCAAATTACCTATTCGCAGGAAACCGAGCCGCTTTTCACCGGCGGCGCAATAAAACTCGCGCTGCAAAAAGCCGACACGGAAGATGTATTGGTGCTGAACGGCGACACGCTTTTCGATACTGATTTCGGGCGGTTTGAAAGATTTTATTTTGAGAAGAAATGTCATCTTGCCGTTGCCCTGCGAAAGGTGGAAGATACCTCGCGCTATGGCTCGGTGCAGATTGACGGAAACGCAAAAATCGTTGGCTTTGCCGAGAAAAACGCAAGTGCCGGCGAAGGTTTTATCAATGGCGGTATTTATATATTGAACAAGAAACTAATCACCAAGCAAACACTTCCTGAGAAATTTTCCTTTGAAAAAGAAATTTTAGAAAAACGCTATCTGACGGATAATTTTTTCGGACTGCCTTTTGATGACTATTTTATAGACATTGGCGTTCCCGAAGATTATGCAAAGGCGCAAAAAGAAATTCTGAATGACGAAGCCCTTTTTCTTGACCGTGATGGCGTGATAAATCGCCAAATTATCGGCGGTTATGTTACAAAACCGGAAGAATTTGAGTTTTTGCCCGATGTGTTGCAAGCGTTACGGATTTTGGCAAAAAAATTCAAATACATTTTCGTTGTTACCAATCAGCAGGGAATAGGGAAAGGTATTTTTACGGAAGATGATTTGACGGAAATTCATCGTTTTATGCTTGCTGAAATAGAAAAAGCGGGCGGACGAATTGACAAAATCTATTTTTCGCCTCATTTGGAAAGCGAAAATAATATCAATCGCAAGCCCAATATCGGAATGGCGTTGCAGGCAAAACGCGATTTTCCGGACATTGACTTTTCACACTCCGTAATGCTTGGCGATTCGACCGGCGATATGCTGTTCGGCAAAAATGCGGGAATGAAAACGGTGTTTTTAAGCAAGGAATGTAATCTTTCTTATGACAAGACTTTTCGCAATTTATTGGAATTTGCCGAGAATGCTTCGTGATATTTGTAGAAATATCACGAAGTAAATATCACGAAGCAAATATCAATTGTAATTTTTTTCCTACCTTTGCCTTCCAAAAAAAAATAGATATATGCAACCCAAAGAAACCCCGATGATGCGCCAATACAACACGATGAAGGCGCAACACCCCGATGCCATTCTGTTGTTTCGCTGCGGCGACTTTTACGAGGCTTACCGTACCGATGCCGTGAAGGCTGCCGAAGTGCTGGGTATCACGCTCACGCGGCGCAGCAACGGCGCGAGTGATGATTATATGGCGGGATTTCCACATCACGCCATTGATACTTACTTGCCGAAACTTGTGCGGGCGGGCTTGCGCGTGGCGATTTGCGACCAGTTGGAAGACCCGAAGTTTGCCAAGGGGATTGTCAAACGCGGGATTACGGAAGTGGTTACGCCCGGCGTTTCTTACAGCGATACCACGCTCAATCACAAAGAAAATAATTTTTTGGCGAGCGTGCATCTGCTTACTTCGACTTCGCTCAGCAGCCGAAAGGCGGGCGTGGCGTTCCTTGATATTTCTACCGGCGAATTTCTGCTTGCCGAAGGGGCTTTTGATTATATTGATAAACTGCTGAACAGTTTTGCGCCGAAAGAAGTAATCTACGAGCGTGGAAAAAATAAGGACTTCGAGGCGGCGTTCGGCAGCAAGTTCTGCACTTATACAATGGAAGATTGGGTGTATAAAGCCGATGCTGCCCGCGACCGGCTGCTGAAACAATTTGAAACGGCGAACCTCAAAGGTTTCGGAGTGGATAATTTGCCGAATGGCGTGATTGCTGCCGGTGCTATCTTGCATTATTTAGACCAGACGCACCACGAACACACGGGGCATATTTTGCATTTGTCGCGCATAGAAGAAGACCGCTACGTGTGGCTCGACCGCTTTACTATCCGCAATCTCGAACTCTACGGCACAATGAACGAGGGCGGAAAAACGCTGATTGACGTGCTGGACAAAACCATTTCGCCGATGGGTGCGCGCTTGCTCAGGCGATGGGTGGCGTTTCCGCTCAAAGATGTGAAACCGATTGAGGAACGGCATAGCGTGGTGGAATATCTGTTTAAAGACTTACGATTAAAGGAATTGTTGAAAGAAAAAATTGCCCTCATCGGCGACTTGGAACGCATCATTTCCAAAGTGGCGGTGGGGCGTGTCAATCCGCGCGAGGTGGTGCAACTGAAAATTGCGCTCAACGCCATCGAGCCGCTGAAAAAAGCCTGCGCCGACAGCAGCAACCCAACATTAAATAAAATAGCCGACCAACTAAACCCCTGCGCCATTATCCGCGACCGCATCGAAGAAGAAATCAAATCCGACCCGCCCGCAATGCTCAATAAAGGCGGCGTTATCAGTTTCGGTGTCAGTGAAGAACTCGATACATTACGCAAAATCGCGCATTCGGGCAAGGATTATTTGCTGACCATTCAGCAGCGCGAAAGCGAGCGCACCGGCATTCCGAGCCTGAAAATAGATTATAATAATGTATTCGGCTACTACATTGAGGTGCGCAACACGCACAAAAACAAAGTGCCGAGCGACTGGATACGCAAGCAAACTCTTACGCAGGCGGAACGTTATATTACGCAGGAATTGAAGCAGTATGAGGACAAAATTCTCGGCGCGGAAGAAAAAATATTGGCATTGGAAACAAAGATTTTCAATGAATTGATACTGAAACTGACGGATTACATCTCGGTAATCCAAATCAACGCCAACCTCGTGGCGCAACTCGATTGCCTGCACTCCTTCGCCGCCGTTTCGGAACAAAACCGCTACATTCGCCCCGCCGTTTGCGATAATGACGTGATTGACATCAAAAACGGCAGGCATCCGGTTATCGAAAAAGAATTGCCGGCGGGCGAAAAATATATTGCAAATAATGTGTATTTGGATAACGAAACGCAGCAAATTATCATTATCACGGGTCCCAATATGGCGGGTAAGTCTGCATTGCTCAGGCAAACGGCGTTGATTGTGCTGATGGCGCAAATCGGCTGTTTTGTGCCTGCGGACAGCGCGGCAATCGGCGTTGTGGATAAAATTTTTACCCGCGTGGGGGCGAGCGACAATATTTCGGTGGGCGAATCCACCTTTATGGTGGAAATGAACGAGGCGGCGAGCATCTTGAACAATATTTCCGCCCGCAGCCTCGTGCTGTTCGACGAACTCGGGCGCGGCACCAGCACCTACGATGGCATTTCCATTGCGTGGTCAATCGTGGAATATCTGCACGAACACCCGAATGCGCGGGCGAAAACGCTTTTTGCCACGCACTACCACGAATTGAACGAGATGGAAAAATCGTTCAAACGGATAAAAAACTACAATGTGTCGGTCAAAGAAGTAGATAGGCAGGTCATTTTCCTGCGAAAGTTGGTGCGCGGGGGCAGCGAGCACAGTTTCGGTATCCACGTTGCCAAAATGGCGGGAATGCCGCAAAGCATCGTGAAACGCGCGGGCGAAATCCTTGTCCAACTCGAAAAGGACAACCGGCAGGGCAATATCGGCAAACCGATAAAGGACATCGTGGAACAGCGCGAAGGCTACCAACTGAGTTTCTTCCAACTTGACGACCCCGTGTTGAGCCAAATACGAGACGAGATTAAAAATATTGATGTGAATAACCTCACGCCAATAGAGGCGTTGAACAAATTGAATGAGATAAAGCGGATAATTATCGGGAAATAATCCGTCAGATAAATCTGATGGACAACGGCGACCGCTCACGATATTCTTCGCGAGCGGTCGCCGTTCTATTCGCGAGCGGTCGCCATTGCAATAGGGAAAGGTCGCCGCTATTGTGATTTACTTACCACGCTTTCGGCAGGAATAAATGTTGCCTTTGTGAGGGCATCTTTCAACGATTTGCCGGGTACAAACCTAATGTTCAGGTTTTTGATATTGCCGGCGGTCAATGCCTCTTTGCTGTCGGCTCCCGCGCCGTTGCAAGTCAGGTGGAAAGTACCCCAATCGCCTATCTGCACACTGTTGCTTGCCAACAAGTTACGGATAAGCACCTTTTCGAGTTGGTCAAGTGCCATTTCGGCTTCTTTGCGGTTGAGCGTAGTTTCGTCTGCTATTTCGCGAGCCACGTCTTTTTCTTCCAGCCGGCTGATGGTTTTCAGCACCGGATACCATTTTTTCGGGGCAACAGGATTTTGCGGGTTGCCGCGTTCTACTCGGTTAAATAATATGGGCATAATGTTTATAATTTAATTAGTTTTTAAAATACAGGGGGCGAAAAATTTTCACCCCCTGCGAAAATTTACGGTTTTAATATTTTTTCGGTTTTTGTTTCGCCGGTAGTCAAATTGACAATCTGCACCACATACACCCCTGCGGGCAATGCAGCAATATTCCAACTGACAGGCTCGCCCGGTGATTGTGTTTCTTTTAACACAATGCCGCTAATATCTATCAAACGGGCTTGATAGGCGGCTTTTGTCTTCACGCTTTCTACTGTTTTGCTCTCTGTTGATTGCAGCGACAATGTGGGCTTGCTGATAATATCTCTATCATCAAAAGAGATTACTATTGTGCCATTATCAGGGTTATAAGGGGCTACGCAACCGCCCGGGTCGTAGGTAACATCAAAACTAAAGCCTGCTGATTGCTGACAACCTGATATTGTTCGAGTAACAGTAGTCGAGAAACCTGATGGGGAAGAAGGTGTATATGATTTTGTACTGCCTGTACCTATTATTGCACCTGTCCAAGAGTATGAGGCACCGGATATATTTTGCAAGTTAATGGTAATTGTGCCACCTGTATAACTGCAATAGTTGATAGAATTTAATGCTTTAGTGCTGCCTGCTTGAGTGTAGGTGCCGGAAATACTATGGCTTATGGTTATGTCTTTTTGTGGTAAATTATAGGCAAAACTACCGATTGTTACCGTAGCCTTTACCCAAGCAGCAACGGGGCAAATTGCAGTTGCCGTGAAAGTTTTACTGCTGCCTGTACTTCCTCCCGATGCACTTAAATTACTGCTCCAAGTCCAAGTAACTGTTGCGCCCGATGGTAAATTTTGAATAGTGTAGGTTGCAGTATTATTAAGTCCGTTAATTGTAGAAGCCCCTGAAATAGGATAGATAGCAGATGCTACAGCATTACCTGCGTTTACTAAACCATAGCCTGTATTTGCGTTCCAAGTACCATTAGGATAACTGTTATTGTTTATATAAACATAATGGTCGCTAAGTTTGCGTGCCGTTTGTTCGATTAAATATCTAACTTCCGCACCTGTAAGGCTGGGCTTTGCTGAAAGTATTAATGCTGCAACGCCTGCAACAAAAGGACAAGCCGCAGAAGTTCCATTAAAGTTTTCATAATAATTACCTGCTGTTCCACTATTTGTATTGTATCCTGCAGTTCCTTGAATGTCAGTCACATAAATACCTTCTCCGGGTGCAACCACATTTAGTGCTGTTCCATAATTGGAAAAAGAAGACCTTTCACCCTTCTTGTCTATCGCTCCTACTGCAATAACTGCACTGTTTGAGGAAGACAAATTTGCAGGATAATTCACTGTGCTGCTACTACCATCATTTCCGGCAGAAAAAACAACTATACAACCTTTCCCACTTCTGCCTTGCGTTGTGGCATTATTTATAGCATTTGTAATTGTCGCAGACGAAGCACTTTGTTTCCAAGAATTACTAAGTACATCTGCATTTAATCTTGTATGATTAATTCCATTAACTATCCATAACGTTTCCGTTGTTAGTAGGTTGCTCCCATCAACTCTATAGCCAATTCTGACAGGCAGTATTTTAACATTAGATGCAATTCCTCTAATTCCTATTGTGTTGTTAAGTGCAGCAATAATACCTGCACAAGCCGTACCGTGTGCATTATTGCCATACGGGCTACCATTTGCTCCGCCAGGCGACTCCGCAGCAGGAACAGCATCATATCCAGCTAAAAGATTTGCCTGCAAATCAGGGTGAGTTAAATCTACACCCTCATCAATAACAGCCACTTTTATGCTATTACTACCATTTGTAATAGCCCAAGCAGCCTCGGCATTTATATCTACCCCTGAAGTTCCTCCACTTTGTCCTGTGTTTTTTAATCCCCATTGACTTGAATAATAAGTATTACTCGGCTTGACAAAACTTAACAAAGAAGGCTCTACAAATTCAAATAGTCCGCTCTCATATAATTTTCTTGTCAAACCCAAAACTTCGCCAATATTGATTTTTAAATTAACCAAATAAATTTCATTTGCAACATCAATCAATTCTATCTTTTCTATTATTTCTTTCAGTTTAGTTTTTTCAATAACGCTCTCTATTTTCAAACCTTCTTTTGATTTAATAAAAATCCGTTTGGTTGGAAAGTACAAAGTACTATCGGCATATTCTAATCCATAAGCAACATCTACGATATTCGGGTCTTTTCGTAAATCTTCAAACGTGTTTTTCGCAGTATCAATACTTGCAACTATATCTTTACGATTTAATCGGAAAGCGGAAATAAAAACATCTCGTGATAACAACTCTTTGGAATAATCTTCCGATTTTGCTTTGATTAGGATTTTATCCTTGCGGATTTTGAACAATTCTTTTTCTCCATTAGGTTGATAAAAGAAATCTGTTTGGGCAAACAATCCTATCGTGATATTTGCCAATACTAAAAATAAAATTATCTTTTTCATATTTTATTAATTTAATTTGTGATTAATATTTAAACTCGCTGTTGTGTTTTGAAGCAATTTTGAAACCAAAACAGACAATGATAAAAATTCTATTTTTCTCTCGCAGCCCGCCACTCCCATACAAAGCAACAGCACCGCCATTGTTATCAAAAAAAATTTCATAATCAGAATGTTTTTTAATAAGTAAATTACTTCTGTCCTTTGCCGATAAGGATATGCGGACAGTATATTACCCTTAGCAAAAACGAATAAAATGATTATCTGTTTCTACAAAAAAATGCTTACCTTTGTCCCCCGAAAGGAACTAAAAGAGGTGTAATAGCCATAGTCGGTTAGTGTCCTCACTTGTTTTCTTTCCTGTCCTGTAAATGTTCGCAGCATTTGCAGGACTTTTTTGCGGGCATATTGACAATAGATGCGAGGAATGCCCCGGCTCTATTGCAATAAAGCGGGCGAAAAAGATTAATATTTGCTGGAAAGATGTCGGCATAATGCAACATTATAAAAAGTAAAAGAACAGCGACCAAAAGTAGCGTGTCCTTATTTTTGCTGCAATACCTCATTTAGGGTATTTTGTAAAATAAATATGTAGTAAATATAAAGTTGAAAACTTTGATTGTTTTAGGTACAAGTCGCAGATTTGAGCCAGATACGAGACGAGATTAAGAATATTGATGTGAATAACCGTAAAGTCCGCAAAGTTATTTTCGCAAAGAACGCAAAGTTTTGTTTATTCTTTGCGTTCTTTGCGAACTTTGCGGTTAAAAACTATTTTAATGTTTCTATTGCTTTTTCGATGCGTTTAATCGTTTCCGCCTTTCCGATAACCGCCGTTATATCAAACAAATGCGGTCCCTTAGCAGCACCCACGAGCGCGAGGCGAAAGGCATTCATCACCGCGCCCATATTATAGCCTTTGGTGCTTATCCAGCCCAAAATAATTTCTTCGGTATTTGCAGCCGAGAAGTCGCTGATTTTTTCCAATTCGACGATTAATTCCTGCATCAGCGCGGGCGTTTCCGCTTTCCAACGTTTTTGCACCGTTTTTTCGTCATATTCCGTTGGCGCGAGGAAGAAAAACGCCGTTTGTTCCCACAATTCCTGCACAAAAGTAACGCGCTCTTTTACCAAACCTACGATGTGCGCTAACGTAGCATCGTCAAATTGGTTACTGAGCGAAGTCGAAGTATTAAACAACACCGCCAATTCCTCATCAGATTTGCGTATAAGATACTGATGATTAAACCACTTTCCTTTTTCATAATCGAATTTCGCACCGCTTTTACTCACGCGGTCAAGCGAAAAAAGGTCAATTAACTCTTCCATTGAGAAAATTTCCTGTTCCGTGCCGGGATTCCAGCCCAAGAGAGCAAGAAAATTCACCAACGCCTCAGGGAAATACCCCGCCTCGCGGTAACCGGAAGATTTTTCGCCGCTCTTCGGGTCAGTCCAGTCCAGCGGAAAGACCGGAAAACCGAGCCGGTCGCCATCGCGCTTGCTCAGTTTGCCGTTGCCCTCAGGTTTCAGCAGTAGCGGCAGGTGCGCAAACTGCGGCATCGCGCTCTCAAAGCCCAACGCACGGTAGAGCAGCACGTGCAGGGGCGCAGAGGGCAACCATTCTTCGCCGCGAATAACCTGCGTTATTTTCATTAAATAATCATCAACCACGTTTGCCAAATGATAAGTCGGCAGTCCGTCAGCCGATTTCCACAGCACCTTATCATCAAGTATTGAGGAGTTTATCGTAACCTCGCCGCGAATTAAATCATTCACCGTAATATCTTCATTCGGCTCTATTTTAATGCGCACAACGTAATTTTCGCCTGCTGCGATTTTCTCTGTTACTTCATTTTCCGATAAAGTAAGCGAGTTTTTCATTTGCAGGCGCGTAGAGGCATCGTACTGAAAATTAGCCGTTTCATTGCGCTTTGCCTCCAATTCTTCGGGTTTATCAAAGGCAATATATGCTTTTTTGTTTTCTAACAGGAAATCTACATATTTCCTGTAAATATCCTTGCGCTCGCTTTGGCGATATGGCGCATATTGCCCGCCGACACCCACGCCCTCGTCAAACTTGATGCCGAGCCAATTTAACGATTCGATAATGTATTCTTCCGCGCCGGCAACAAAGCGGTTGCTGTCCGTATCCTCAATGCGCAGCAGCATTTCGCCGCCGTGCTTTTTGGCGAATAGATAATTGTACAATGCTGTGCGCACACCGCCGATGTGCAACGCGCCCGTAGGGCTGGGGGCAAAACGAACTCTGACTTTCATTTTTTTTTGTTGATAATTTTAATGAGATAGTATTTTGGGAATACCCAACTGTTTGCAAATAGTTTCTGCTGTGTAGTCATTTATATCAGGGTGTCGCGGAATGGTTGCATAATTTCCGTTTGCAGTATTCGTAAAAATAGAATGCCGGTTGCCCTCTCTTGTCAGAAAACAATTATATTCATTAAGATATTTAATAAATTTATTGCGTTTCATACTACTGCCAATTTTCTGTAAATATATTTATGAGCAGCTTGCTGTTTCATTGCTTGCAACGTTTTTTCTTTTCTCATTTGCAATACCAATGTTACGGCATCTATCAAATTTTCCTTTACCTCTTCAATGCTACGTCCTTGCGTGATGGCTTCGGGTATTTGCGCACATTGTGCTGCATACCAACCATCTTCGGTTTTTTGTATGATTGCTGTATATTCCATTTTTTATATTTTTAAAAGGAAGTGCAAAGATAAGCAACATCTCTGCATTATCAAAATAAAAATCAATATTTTTTCGTACTTTTGCAGCCCGAAAAACAAATCATATATGACTTTACAAGAAGAAATCCGCCGCCGCCGCACCTTTGCCATCATCAGCCACCCCGATGCGGGCAAAACCACATTGACCGAAAAACTCCTATTGTTTGGCGGTGCAATCCACGTTGCCGGCGCGGTAAAATCAAACAAAATCAAGAAAACCGCCACTTCCGACTGGATGGAAATAGAAAAGCAGCGCGGCATATCCGTAGCCACGTCTGTAATGGGCTTTGAATATACTTCGGCTTCGCTCAGTACAAGTGCTTCGACTTCGCTCAGCACCCAATACAAAATCAACATTCTCGACACGCCCGGACACCAGGACTTTGCCGAAGATACCTTCCGCACGCTCACCGCCGTGGATAGCGTCATTATCGTTGTTGATGCCGCCAAAGGCGTGGAGGCGCAAACGCGCAAGTTGATGGAAGTGTGCCGTATGCGCAAAACGCCGGTCATCGTCTTTGTCAATAAAATGGACAGAGAGGGCAAAGACCCTTTTGACCTGCTCGATGAGATTGAGGCAGAACTCGGTATCCGCGTGCGCCCACTCAGTTTCCCCATCAATATGGGTCTGAAATTCAAAGGCGTATATAATATATATGAAAAGAAACTCGACCTCTACACTCCCAACAAACAGCGCATCACCGAGTCTGTGGCTTTCAATGATGTGAATAACCCCGAACTCGAAAAATATATCGGCGAAGACGATGCGCTGAAATTGCGCGAAGACATCGAACTGATAGAAGGCGTGTATGACCCGATAGACTGTCATTGCGGGCTTGACCCGCAAACCCATAGTACATTTTTAGAAAGGTATATGAAAGGCGACCTCGCCCCTGTCTTTTTCGGCTCTGCACTCAACAATTTCGGGGTCAAAGAATTGCTCGACTGTTTTGTGCAAATAGCCCCCTCGCCCCAGCCGGTGGAGGCTTTGGAAAGAAAAATAAATCCTTATGAAGAAACCTTTTCGGGTTTTGTTTTCAAAATCCACGCCAATATGGACCCGAATCACCGCTCGTGCATCGCATTTGTCAAAATCTGTTCGGGAAAATTCGAGCGCAATGTGAATTACAAACACATTCGCCACAACAAATTAATGAAATTCTCCGCGCCCACCGCCTTTATGGCGCAGAAGAAAGAAACGGTAGATGAGGCATTTGCGGGCGACATCATCGGTTTGCCGGACACGGGCAACTTCAAAATCGGCGACACCCTCACCTCAGGCGAGGAGTTGCATTTCAAAGGGCTGCCGAGTTTCTCGCCCGAAATGTTCAAGTACATCGAAAACGCCGACCCGATGAAGACCAAGCAACTCGAAAAAGGCATTTTACAATTAATAGACGAGGGCGTAGCGCAGTTGTTTGTCAATCAGTTCAACGGCAGGAAAATCATCGGCACGGTGGGGCAACTGCAATTTGAAGTGATACAGTACCGCCTCGAACACGAGTACGGCGCACTTTGCCGCTGGGAGCCGCTTTCGCTCTACAAAGCCTGCTGGATTGAGAGCGATGATGCCGAAGAATTGGCTAATTTCAAAAGGCGCAAATTCCAGTTCGTGGCTGCGGACAAAGAGGGGCGCGATGTCTTCCTCGCCGACAGTAATTATGTGCTGCAAATGGCGCAGGCAGATTTTAAAAATATTCGATTTCATTTTACGAGTGAGTTTTGATTATATTGTATTTTTGTACTTTCATATTTAAAGTTAAATGGCGACAGAAACCTCTGTAAATAAAAAGAACGAAATTATTCTCTATCAACCGGATAGTTCCATTCAGTTGGAAGTAATGATTGAGAATGATACGGTGTGGCTTACGCAGTTGCAAATGACCGTTTTGTTGTCAGTTTGCACGTCAATAACATCATCAAAGAAGGCGAATTGCAGCGAAATTCAACTGTCAAGGATTTCTTGACAGTTCAAAAAGAAGGCAATCGCGAAGTGCAAAGATTGGTTTCTTTCTACAATCTTGATATGATTATTTCTGTCGGCTACCGCGTAAAATCACGGCGTGGCGTTGAATTTCGTATTTGGGCAACCAAAACTTTGAAAGATTATATTTTGAAAGGTTACGCTATCAATCAGCGTTTTGAGCAGGTAGATAACAAACTTTTTCAGCACGAACAACGATTGTTAAATGCCGAAAAGCAGATTGATTTTTTTGTTCGGACAAGTTTGCCACCTGTTGAAGGGGTGTTTTACAACGGACAGATTTTTGATGCCTACACTTTTGTTGCCGACTTGATTAAAATGGCGAAAAAAGAAATTATTTTGATAGATAATTGGGTAGATAATAGTGTTTTAATGCTTTTGACAAAACGCAATACCGATGTAAAAACAACCATTTACACTGCAAAAATCACCTCCGAAATTCAACTTGATTTAGACAGACACAATGCCCAATATGCTGAAATTTTTATCGCAGAAAAACCAAACATACACGACCGTTTCCTTTTGATAGACAACGAAGTCTATCATATTGGCGCATCATTTAAAGATTTGGGCAAAAAACTGTTTGCTTTCTC
>JAISJU010000052.1 GCA_031261165.1 Prevotellaceae bacterium | reverse complement strand
GGTAAGCCTATAAAAACCCCTCGTTCGGACAAGGTTCTACCTTGTCCGGTCTATCTCCGCAGGTTCCACCTGCGTTTGCTTTGTGAAATTGTTCGGCGGCAACGAAAGTTGCCGCCGTTTTTGTTTATGAACGAAAGAGGGCGGGGGCAAGCCCCGCCCCTACATCAAATCACCTCTACCCCCGCCTTTGCGCAAAGTTCCAAACTCATTTCTTTCAATTTGAATTTCTGAATTTTGCCGCTGCCCGTCATTGGGAAAGCATCGAGGAAAAAGACATATTTGGGTACTTTGTGGCGGGCTATTTTGCCTCTGCAAAAGTCGCGAACATCTTCCGCCGTCAGTTTAGAGCCTTCTCTGAGGATAATGAACGCGCCTACTTCTTCGCCGTATTTCTTTGACGGTACGGCGGCTACCTGCACATCTTTTACGCCATCGAGATGATAGAGAAATTCCTCTATCTCGCGCGGATAAATGTTTTCGCCGCCGCGAATAATCATATCTTTGATGCGCCCTGTGATGCGGTAGTTGCCGTCTTTGTCGCGAATGCCGAGGTCGCCCGAATGCAGCCAGCCGTCTTTATCCACTATTTCGGCAGTGGCGGCGGGGTTGTTGTAATACCCCTTCATATTATTGTAGCCCCTGTTGCAAAGTTCGCCCTGCTGCTCCGCGCCGAGATGCTCGCCCGTTTCGGGGTCGATAACCGCCACTTCGGTAAATTCAAACTCGTAGCCAACCGTGTTGCAGCGCACGTCAAACGAATCGTCTATGCGCGTTTGCGTCATTCCGGGCGAAGTTTCCGTCAGCCCATACACGCTGGTTACTTTCATATACATTTTTTCCTGCACCTGCCGCATCAGTTCCACCGGACAAAGCGAGCCGGCCATAATGCCGGTGCGCAGGCTTGTGAGGTCAAACATATCAAACATCGGGTGGTTCACTTCGGCAATAAACATCGTGGGAACGCCATACACCGCCGTGCATCTTTCCTTATGAATAGACGCAAGCACCACCAGCGGGTCAAATTTTTCCACCATCACCTGCGTGCAGCCGTGCGTAAGCACATTCATCGTAGCCAGCACCACGCCGAAACAGTGAAACAACGGCACACAGCAACACAGTTTGTCGTCTTGCGTAAAGCGCATATGCTCGCCCGTCAGGTAGCCGTTGTTGGCAATATTGTGGTGCGAGAGCATCACCCCTTTGGGGAAACCCGTTGTACCCGAAGTATATTGCATATTCACCACATCGTGGCAACTGATGGTTTTTTTGATACTGTGCAGCCGCTCATCTTCGATATTCTTCCCCAGCAGAAGTATTTCCGAAGTGTTGTACATTCCCCGGTGCTTTTCCTGCCCGATGTAAATCACATTCTTCATACGCGGGAAACGCTCGCTTTTGATATGTCCGCGCTCGCTCGTTTTCAGTTCCGGCAGCATCGCGTAAGTCATTTCCACATAGTCGCAGTCCCACGTTCCGTCAATAATGCACAGCGTGTGCATATCCGAGTTTTCGCAGAGATATTCCAACTCGTGCTGCTTGTAATTCGTATTAACGGTAACAAGCACCGCGCCGATTTTTGCGCAAGCGTAGAGAAAGGTCAGCCAGTCCGGCACATTCGTAGCCCACAATCCCACGTGGTCGCCCTTATTCACGCCGATGGCAAGCAAGCCCTTCGCCATATCATTCACCCGCGCGTCAAACTGTTTCCAGGTAAAGCGCAAGTTGCGGTCGGAATACACCAAATATTCTTTGTCCGGCGTAGTTTCCGCCCAATGTTCGAGCCAGTCGCCGAGAGTTCTGTCGTATAATTGCATAAGTCAATAATAATTGAATAAATGAATAATTGAATAAATGAATAATTGATGGCTGACGCGATAAATACAAAGAATGATTGAATAAATGAATAATTGACCACAATCGCGTCAGCCATCAATTATTCATTTATTCAATTATTCAATCATTTAAAACGGAGTATAAACAACTGCAAGTATCTTCGCCCCTTCTTTGCAGTCGGCGTGAACGTGATGTTCCACAATCGAGTCGTAGAAAATGCTGTCGCCTTCTTCGAGAAGATAAATTTCTTTGCCGTAATTAATTTCAATTTTTCCGCCGAGCACATAAATAAACTCCTCTCCCTCGTGCGAAGAAAGTATAAAATCCTTTTCCGCGCAAGGCTGCACCTGGATAACGAAGGGCTCAATATGCCTGCCCGCTTTCGATTTGGCGAGCGAATAATATTCCATACTCTTGCGCGACTCTGTGCCACTGTTGGAGAAACTGATGCCTCCCGTTTTGTCCGCTTTGCGCGAAACAACCGGTCCCAACTCGTCATTGTCATCAAGAAAAGTGCCGAGCCGCACACCCAGTACGCGGGCAATCTTGATGAGCGGCGCGAGCGAAGGCAGCGTGGCGTTTTCTTCTATTGCCGCCACCTGTTCGAGGCTCAAGCCGCTGCGCTCGGAGAGTTCCTCGCGCGTGATGTTTTTTTGTTCGCGAAGAGATTGTATCTTTTCGCCTACTTTAATGCTTTCCGACATAATTAGTATTTGATTAATGGTTGTAAATCATAAAATTTCGGCGCAAAAATAGATAAAATAATAAGATGTACAATGCTTTTTTTGAGAAAATAATATTTAATTATTACCTTTGTGCCAAAATTTACAGGAAACAATGAAAACAAAAGCAATTCTTTTCGATTTTGACGGCGTGATAGCCGACACAGAGCCGCAATACGACTTCTATTTCAACCGTTTGGGCGAAGAATACGGCTTGGGCAACAACTTCGCCGCAAAGGTAAAAGGCGTTACGCTGCCCAATATGCTCGAAAAATATTTTTCCGCACTGTCGGAAAACGTCAAGCAGAAAATCACCGCAGACACCCTGCTGTTTGAAAAAAATATGGATTTCCGTTTCATTCGCGGCGCACAAGAATTTATCGACTACCTGAAAACAACGGACTGCAAAACAGCATTGGTAACAAGTTCCCCGCAGGGCAAAATGGACATTGCGCTCGAAAAAATGGGGCTTTCTTTCGACACAATCGTTACCGCCACGCAGATTACGCAGGGCAAACCCCACCCGATGTGTTACCTGCTGGCTGCCGAAAATCTCGGCGTTTCGCCCAACGACTGCGTGGTGTTTGAAGATTCCATCGCGGGCATACAGTCGGGCAAGGCAGCAGGCGCAAAAGTTGTAGCCCTCGCCACCACCCTGCCCGCCGAAACATTGAAAAACTATGCCGAAAACATCATTCCCGATTTCGGCGATTTGGAATTAATTAATCGAATAATTGAATAAATGAATAATTGAATGGCTAACGCATTCAAATTCATTTATTCAATTATTCATTTATTCAATTATTTATGATTGACACCCATTCACATATCTACGCCGAAGAATTTGATACGGATTTCGATGCGGCAATCCTGCGTGCCAAAGATGTTGGCGTGCGGCATATCGTTTTGCCGAATGTTGATGTGGCAAGCATTGAACGCTTGCACCGTGCCGAGCGTAAGGGCGTTGCGCGCAACGCCCCTACATTACACGCCGCAATGGGTTTGCACCCCACAAGCGTTGATGCGGATTATCAAACATCATTATCAATAATAAAACAGCACCTCGACACGCGCCCCTACGTCGCCATCGGCGAAATCGGCATAGATTTATATTGGGACAAAACTTTTCAAAACGAGCAAGTCGCCGCTTTTGAAACGCAGGTGGAATGGGCGTTGGAGTACGATTATCCGATAATCATTCACAGCCGCACGGCGCACAACGAAATTATCCGCAGTTTGAAAAAAATTGGTAGGGGCGTATTGAATACGCCCTCGCATACGCCATTGCGCGGCATTTTCCACAGTTTTTCCGGCTCTATCGAGCAGGCGCGGGAAATCCTGCGGCTCGGCAATTTCAAACTCGGCATCAACGGCGTGCTTACTTTCAAAAACGCCAATTTGCCGCAAACGTTGCAACAAATCAGTTTAAACGACCTCGTTCTCGAAACCGATGCGCCTTATCTCACGCCCGTTCCATTCAGGGGGCAGCGCAATGAAACGGCTTATGTTCAGTACGTTGCACAGAAATTGGCAGAGATTTATCAGACCTCCATTGAAGAGGTGGATAAAATAACGACAGAAAATGCAAAAAGTATTTTCACTGGCATTTGCGAATAAGAATTTTTTTTACGACCTTTGCACCCGATTTTGATAAAAGTCAATACTTCGGTGGTTGAGCGCAGTCGAAATCAAATTTGGAGAGGTGCTCGAGTGGTTGAAGAGGCACGCCTGGAAAGCGTGTAAACCCCTAAAGGGTTTCACGAGTTCGAATCTCGTTCTCTCCGCAAAAAACTCCGCAATGGAGTTTTTTTGTTTTCTGTTTGGTTTGTAGTAAATGTTTCAGTATCTTTGTAGCATTATTTTTAAACACACAAGATTATGACAGTAACAGCCGAAATTGATGTAACGCGTCCGGCAGGTATGAAATTGCTGCGGACAATAGAGCAACATAAATCAGTGGCAAAAATAAACTATGTACCACCTCAAATAGGTAGTACAAAAAATAATTTTACCACAGATGATGTATTCAATATGTGCGCGGATATTCTTAATCAGCATTACGGAACAAATTTGACGGTATGAACTACACGATTAGATATTCCGATGAAGTGCTTGATGATTTCAGAGATATATCTCTGTTAATTACCAATGAATTTGGTATGCCGCAAACGGCATTCAAATATTTGAGAGGTTTAAAGGAAAAAATAAATAGTTTAGAAAAGTATCCGACAATGTACGCTATTCAAACCGACAAGTACATTGTACAGAATTTCGGTTGGAATATGCGCCGGTTGAATTATAAAAAGGTGTCTGTTATTTACACGATTATAGATAACGAGGTTTGGATTATCCGCGCTGTATGGGCTTATTCTATCAGATAACAGTTGCATTAAATTACAATACTTTTCTCAAAAATAAAGACGTAACACGTTTTCAAAAACGTGTTACGTCTATCATTTTGGGATTTACTGCCGGCGCGGATTAGACCAGACCTGTTAGGTTTTCAAAACCTAACAGGTCTAAAAATAAAAAAAACACCCAAATCCATTGTATTGATTTGAGCATTTTTTTATTGTATGGTATTTTATATCAAGTTAAATCGGCACGGATTGCAAATCCGCGCCAGCGGGAAGACTTGCGCCAAACTGTGGATAATTATTATTTTATAAGTTGAAGATACTCTTGTCCCATTTGAGCAAATTTATTAGCTCTAGTAACTACCACTGGATGTAACCCATCCTCAGCGGCTCTAATCGCCGCTGGTTGTGCAACTTCTGCAGTATCAATATTTGTATATGGGATGGGGCGTTGTTTTAGGTAGTAATTAAAAACATTTCTGTAATCTGGATTTTTTAATGAATCTGCAAAGAACTGTTGCATCTCTTGTCTTTTCAATTCAGCAAAATTTATCGGTTGACCTGTATAAATTCCTTCGCATTTGTGTGCCTCCTCATTCCAAGTAAAAGTGCTATCCTGATAGACTTTGGCGGCGCAGGCTTCTTTTGCTTCTTTGTATGGGTCGGTTGGGTCTTCTTTGTCATCGCCACAGGCGGTCATCATACTCGCTGCTGTTGCCACGCTTAGGGCAAGCATCAGATAAAATAAAATCTTTTTCATTGTGTTTTTGTTTTTAATTATTAAATTTATTTTGATGGGGCAAAAGTAAAAGGGAATTTTGATATATGCAAATAAAAAGATATGTTATGCAACACATTTTTTTTTACATTTCCTCCACTTCGCGCAGCCACGCCGTAGCGCAGGCATCGCTGGGCATACGCCAGTCCCCGCGCGGGGAGAGGCACACCGAGCCGACTTTTGGTCCATCGGGCAGGCAAGAACGCTTGAATTGCTGCGCGAAAAACCGGCGGTAGAATGTGCTTAACCAATGTTTTATGGTCGCTTTGTCATACTTTTCGGCGGTCGGTGAGCCTTGTCGAACTGCAAAGGCTTTTTCTGCCAAAAAGAAGATTTTGGCGGGTCGGAAACCGAAACGCAACATATAATAAAGGAAGAAATCGTGCAACTCGTATGGTCCCACCAAGTCTTCTGTTTTCTGCGTTATTTTGCCGTTTTCGGCAGGCAGCAGTTCGGGGCTGACGGGGGTTTGGAGTATGTCGAGCAGCGTTTCTCGCGCCGTTGTCGTGCCTTCCGTCTGCGCCACGTATGCCACGAGGTATCGCACCAGCGTTTTGGGTATGCTCACATTGACGGCGTACATCGAGATATGGTCGCCGTTGTAGGTTGCCCAGCCGAGCGCGAGTTCTGACAAATCGCCCGTGCCGACCACCAAGCCGCCGGTTTGGTTGGCTACGTTCATCAGGATTTGCGTGCGCTCGCGTGCCTGTGCGTTTTCAAAAGTTACATTAAACAGGTCTTCGGGGTGGTCTATGTCTTTAAAGTGTTGAATGCAAGCCTCTCTGATGGATATTTCGCGGGTTGTTACGCCGAGATGCCGCATTAAATCAATGGCATTGTTATAGGTTTGGTCGGTGGTGCCGAAGCCGGGCATTGTGATGCCGACTATGCCGCTGCGCGGAATGCCAAGTTTGTCGAACACGCGCACGCAGACGAGCAACGCCAAAGTGCTGTCTAACCCGCCGGAGATGCCGAGCGTAACGGTTTTGATGCCCGTATGTTTCAGGCGCGTAGCCAAGCCCGACACCTGAATGTTGAAGATTTCGCGGCAACGTTCTTCCAAAATCTCGCCCGAAGAGGGTACAAAGGGGTGCGGGGCAATCGTGCGCGAGAATTTTTCTGACCGGTTGATGGGCATATCAAACTTTATCGTTTTGTACTCCTGGGGATTAACAAAACTGTGTGCATTATACGAAAAACTTGTTGTTTTTTGCCTTTCGTTGATTAATCGTTCCACGTCTATATCGCTGATAACCAACTGTCCGCTGAACAAAAATCGTTCTGACGAGGCAAGTATCGCGCCGTTCTCGGCAATGTAGCCGTTGCCCGCAAACACCACGTCTGTGGTCGATTCGCCAAAGCCGCAGGAGGCATAGACGTAGCCGCTGATGCAGCGTGCAGACTGCTGCCTGATGAGTTGCCGACGGTAATCGTCTTTGGCTATCAACTCGTTGGAGGCGGAAAGGTTGAAAATCACATTCGCGCCTGCCAAAGCGTGCAGCGAACTCGGCGGCACCGGCACCCACAAATCTTCGCACACTTCGATGGCACACTTCACCTTTTCCGATTGAAAAAGCAGTTGCGTACCCAAAGGCACACGCTCGCCCCTGATTTCCACTTCGTTCAAGCGCAGGTTGTCCGCGCCCGAAAACCATCGCCGCTCGTAAAACTCGTTGTAGTTCGGCAGGTAGGTTTTCGGTACAAAGCCCAAAATCCGGTTGTGTCCGAAAACGGCGGCTACATTATATAATGTATCGCCCACCCGCAGCGGCAGCCCCACAATGGCGATAATATCCAGCGGCGCGGTACGTTCCACCAGTTGCAAAAAGGATTCTTTCGCCTCGTCGAGCAGAAGTTCCTGATGAAAGAGGTCTTCGCAGGTGTAGCCCGTGATGCAGAGTTCGGGGAAACAGACGATTTTCACCGCCTCGTCGGCGGCTTTGTGCATCAGGTTTTCAATCTGTTCCGCGTTGTAGCGGCTGTCTGCAACGCGCAGTTGCGGAATGGCGGCGGCTATGCGGAGGAAGTTGTGGTTTGTGTATGTAGTATTCATTTTTTATATTACTTATCGAATTTAATCCAAGCGTCATCAGCGTGCTAACACATCGCCTATATCCGCATTGCGGGCAAACATAGCGCGGGCAAAGGAACAAACAGGCACGATTTTACAGTTGCTGTCGCGGGCAAAACACACGGCGGCGTTCATCAGTTCTTTGCCGACTCCTTTGCCCTCAAAAGCAGGCTCTACGCCGGTGTGGTCGATGGTAAATATATCATCACCCGACCAGAAATAGGTCATTTCGCCGCAGTCTTTGCCGTCTTCTTTGGCAATAAAAATGCCTCTTCGTTCATCATCTTTGTGTTTGATTTCCATAGTTTTTAATTATTAAAATAATAACTCAACGCCCCCGAAGGACAAGCGTCTATTTGTTTGATAATGCGGGCGGTATCTGCGCCGTGCGGCTCTATCCAAGGGTGAAGTACGGGGCGGAATACGCTCGGCAGTCCGTGCCAGCAATTCGTACTGTGAATACACAAATCGGGTTTCCACACGATAGTGATTTCGCCGTTGTTGTATTTTTTTTCCATAAGTTTTTGATAGTTAGAGGGTGCAAAGGTAAAAAAAGTTGGCATAAAAACAAAACGAGGCAGTATTGTATTTTTTTTAGAACGCAAATTACGCAGATTACGCAAATTTACACAAATAAAGCATATTTTGTTGTCTTATTTGTGTAAATTTGCGTAATCTGCGTAATTTACGTTCTTTTATGCCATCAATGCGCCGTATTCATTACCTGCTCATATTCCGCCAATTTCACAAAATACGCCGTTGCCGCCTCCGTATATTGGTCTTGCGATTGCTGCAAGAGGTTTTGGGCTTCGAGCAAGTCCGAGAGGGTCATTACGCCGGCGTTGAAATTATCGCGGCTGATTTTCAGGTTTTGTTCGGCTGACGAAATGGATTTTTTTGCAAGCAAAATTTGTTGGTATGCCTCGTTCCGTTCGTTGGTGATTTGTTGCATTTGCAGCAGTAGCAAATCCGTTTTCTCGTTTTTCGTGTTTTCGGCTTGCTGCAATTCGAGTTTTTTCCGTTTGACGGCGTGCGCACCGCCCCACCAGTCTGTAATCGGCACGGAAACAACCGCAAAGGCAAGCCCCACGTTTTTGTTTTGTTCGGTTTGCTTGTCCAAATCCATTTTTACCCAGTTGTAACTTGCGCCAATGGCGATGGTAGGAAGGTGTTTGCCGATTTCCATATCGCGCTGCAAACGCGCTACATCAACCGATGTTTCCAATAATTTGTATTCGGGGCGGTTTTTTACCTCATTTTCTAAACCTGTTAAGTCTTGTGAATCTGTTAAGTTTTCAAGACTTAACAGGTTTGGTACATCAATATCGAAAGCATCAGACGACATTCCAATATGCTGTGCCAATGCCATTTTGAGAATTTTCAGTCCATTTTCGGCTTTGAGTTTGCCGCTTGCCAAACGGTTTTGTTCGAGTTCCACACGTAAGAGGTCGTTGCGGGTGGTCAGTCCCGCCTCAACCGCCACTTTCACATCTGAGAGAATACGGTTAAGCATCGTTTCCGAATCTTCAATCGTTTTCATTTTTTCTTTCAACGAAACGATTTGCCAAAAATAGCGTTCCGTAGCGAGCAGCACCTCGTTTTCGGTCATTTGTTTTTGCAGTTTGCCGGCTTCCACGCCCGCTTTGGCAAGCCGGTTTCCGTTGATGATTTGCCCACCGGCAAAAATCGGTTGCATTGCCATAAAACCGCCCACGAGGGTATTTTTTATTATATCAACTTGCACTTTGTCGTGGGGTGCGGGGTAGCCGGTTGCTACTTCGGTGGTCATCAGCGGCTTGTCGAACACAAGCCCCATCGCCGCACCGCTCACAGACGGAAAATACTTTGTGAGTGCCTCTTTTTTCTGTTGCCCCGCCGCTTCAACCGACAACTCGGCATTTTTCGCTTGCGCGTTGTTCTTTAATGCCAACTCCTTACATTTTTCCAAAGTCAAAATTTCTTGCGAAAATGCAGGGAAAGCGATTATTCCCAATAAAATGGATATTACTGTTTTTTTCATCGTCATTCGTAATTTTTAATTCGTAATTAAATTTCGTCTTGTTTCCTGTAAACCAGCCAATACACCACCGGCATTACCGTAACAATCAGCACCATCGAAATCAGCGTGCCGAAGAAAATAATAGCCGCCATTCCCGCCCACATCGGACTTGCAGTGATAATCATCGGCAACACGCCCATAGAGGCACAGGCAGAGGTAAGGAATATCGGGCGCATTCGGCGTTTGCCCGCATCAAAAGCGGCTTGGCGGACACTTTCGCCGCGCGTAAATCGCAGAAAATCAATATAATCAAACATTATTATTCCGTTACGAATGATAATGCCGACCAGTCCGATAATACCCAAAATGGCAAACGCGCTGAAATCAATCCCCAAAATCCAAACGCCGAATGCTGCGCCGAAAATGCTTAACGAAGAGGCAAGCATTACGATAACAGCCATCTTGATTTTGCGGAAATGAAACACAAGAATGAAGAACATCATAATAAACGAGATGACCATAGCCAAATACATCGGCGACATTGTTTCGTCTTCAAATTCCCCCAAACCGCCATACGAATATTCCACACCGTCAGGCAGTTGCGGCGCAATTTCGCTATCCACATATTTGCTCACTTTGGCAAAAACCTTGTTGGCGTATTCGCCGCGTTTCACATCGGCAAGAACGCTCAAAGTTCTCAAACCGTTGCGGTGCGTGATGACGCTTTCGTTCCATTCGGGCGTAATTTTGGCGATTTGCCGCAGGGGAACAGTCGCGCCGAGCAAGCCCGAAATCTGCAGGTTTTCCAAATCGGAAATGCTCTTGTTGTCATTGCGGGCTTGACCCGCAATCCCCTCTTCATTTTGGGGCTTGCGGCTTTCGCCGCAATGACGGGTTGAACTTTCAGGCTCAATACACACCGGAACAGCGTAATTGCCTTCCCACAAACTGCTGATTTTCATACCTGTCAAGCCCGATGAAATGCCCAAAGCAACAAGCGTTTTATTAATTCCCAGACGCGAGGTTTCGTCAGGGGCAAGTTCGATTTTTGCACCCTGCACGGGAGCGTCAAAACTTGTGCGTACCCACAGGCATTCGTCTAACGATTGCAGATAATTTTCTACTTTTTCTGCCTGCGCTTTCAAACTGTCAATATTTTCGCCAATCAAACGAACTTCTATCGGCGCATCAACTGCCTGAAAATCAAGTTGCTTAAACCTGACGTATGCTTCGGGGAAATAAAAAGCGTATCGGTTGGTATAATCGTCTAACATTTCTTCGGTTGCCTCGTTTGAAACGGTATTGACAATAAATTGCCCATAGGCTTTTGAGGGCATATTGGGCGCATACACCACGTGGAAACGCGGCGAACTTGTTCCGATAAATGCTGAAACGGACTTGACGCGCTCGTCTGCCCTGAGGATATGTTCCAAACTGTCGCACACGGCAGCGGTTTTTTCGAGCGGACTGCCCTTTGGCAAATAAATTTCAACGGCAAACTGGTCGCGCTCGGCAATCGGCATCATACGCTGCGGAATGCTCGTAAAAATCAATCCGCCCACAACAACGCTCGCCAATGCAATAACCAAAGTGGTTTTCGGATAAGCAAAAACTTTAGCAAGCAGCCATTCATAAGCCGATTGAACGTAATCGAGAATGGAACGGTGTTTCGGTGGTAGGGGCGAATAATTATTCGCCCCTACATTCGGGTGCAATCCTTTCTTAATCAAAAAATATTGAATAATCGGAATAACGAGCATTGCCACAATGAGCGAAATAATAAGCGTGATGCCGATAGCCCAGGGGAAATGTATCAAAAAGTCATGAATGGTGCCTGTGGTAGTGAAAAGCAGCGGAAAGAACGTAATGCTGATAGCCAGCGTTGCGGACAAAATGGACTTGAAATATTCCTGTGCGCTGCGAATGGTTGATTCCCAACGGTCTTTGCCGCTGTCGAGTTTGTCAATGTAACTATCCACCACCACGATAGAATTATCCACAATCATTCCCAAAACCACAATCAAAGCCGCTAATGTAATCATATTCAGCGGAATGCCTGCCACATACAGTACCGCCAGCGTGATGCTGATGGTAATGGGAATAGACATTGCCGCCACCGCCGCCACGCGGAAAGGCAGCAAAATCATCGTTACCAGCACAACGGCAAGAATGGCAATGAGCAACTCCATCAAAAAATGATTGATGGATTCGCCGACCACTTTCGGCTGTTCCACTATTCGGTTGATATTCACACTTGCAGGCAATTCGGATTTGAATTTGTCCAACACCTCGTTTATCTCTGCGCCAACCGAAATGATGTTCGCTTTCGGATTGACTTCAACCGACAATAGCACGCATTTCCGTCCGTTGTGGGTAATGTAACTGTCCGGTTTGGGATATTCGCGCACCACACGCCCAATGTCTTTTGTGCGCACCACATCGCCCTGCGGGGTTGCAAAAATGATTTGGTCGGCTATTTCCTGTTCGTTGCGGAAGGTTTCGGCAATGTGTATCGGCATAACCGTTTGGCTGTTTTCGAGCGTGCCGCTTGTAATGGTAAGTCCCTGCGTCATCAGGTTTGCCATCAGCATTTTGGAGCCGATGCCGTAAGCCGACAGTTTCTCGTTATCCGCGTAAATGGTAATCTGCTCCTTTTGCGAGCCGTAACGCCGCACGTTGGCAACAGTCGGAACGGTGCGCAAACGGTCTTCGAGCGCATCGCAATATCCGTCTATTTCGCGGTATGTTTTGTCCTCCGATTCGAGTGTGATAAGCAATGACGACACATCGCCGAAATTGTCGTTGGCAATCACCGCCAAAACGCCTGCCGGCAAAGAGGATTTGAATTGCGCCAAGCCGTGTTTGATTTTACTCCAAACCACGTTTTTATCGCTTACCTCATCGGCAAGTTCCACGAAAATATAGGTTATACCGTCTTCGGTTTTCGATGTGGTTTTGGCGCGTTTCACTTCGGTATAAGTAAAAAGGTAGCGTTCGAGCGGTTTGGTCAGTTGTTCTTCTACTTCCTGCGCATTGGCACCCGGATACACACCTGCCACAACGCCTTGACGGATAACATATTCGGGCATTTCCTGCTTGGACATTTTTGCCAGCGAATAAATGCCCGCAATAAACAGCACGCCCACCAGCAAAAGAATAATTTGCCGGTTTTGCATTGCCCATTCAATGATTTTATTATTTTTCTGCATAATGTTCATTTTTTTGTCGGAATCAGGATTGACGGGATTTTAGGATTAACTAAGTAGCAATTAAGAATTAATGTAATATTTCTTTGCGCCTTTGCGTTTTAGCGTACTTTGCGTTCAGTTTGAATTTTAATTCCAAATATTATTGAAAACAAGTTTTATACTAAACGCGAAGTTCTCAAAGTTGCAAAACCGCGAAGTTTTTTACTTGTAAAACATAACATTAATAATCATAACTTAATCTTGTAAATCCCGATTCGGATATTTTTCATTTTTCAATTGAAATTTTCATTCCTTCGCTGATTTTCTGAAAACCATCTATAATTATTTTGTCCCCAGCCGTCAGGCCTTCGGTAACAATAATTCCATTGTCGGTCAAATCGCCTATTTCTACGAGGCGGCGACGGGCAATATTGCCCTCTGCAAGCCAAACAAAACGCTTGCCGTCAGGCGAAATACGAATAGCGCGGTTGGGTACGACAAATATTTTTGTGTTGCCCTCGCCTGCAAGCGTAACCTTGCAAACCATTCCCGGCAACAGAGGCGAAACATTTTTCGCCCTTACATTGTCAATCCCTATTTTCGCCTCATAGGCGTGCGACATTGCATTGGCAGCAATGCCTTTCGTTTCAATTTTGCCTGTAAAAACGGCATTGTTGAGCGCAGGAACGGTAACGCTTGCCCTTTGTCCTGTTTGCACGCTGCCGATTTCGTTTTCGGGAACGGAAATTTTTACATTTACTTTATCCACCGAAACGAGTTTGAACGCCGCCACGCCGGGTATAGCATTTGTGCCGACTTCAATGTTGCGGGTGGCAATCACGCCATCGCGCGGCGCGTACATTTTGCAGTCGTCAAGCGATTTTTTGGTGATGGCTGTCATCGACTTTGCCTGCTGCAAACCTGCCTCTACTTCGGCAAATTTAATATCGGGCAAACTGCCGTTTTCGTGAACTTTTGCGAGGCGGTCGTAGGCATCTTGCGCCTGTACCAATTTTGCCCGTGCGGCATCGTATGAATTTTGCATCGTTGCCGCATTGAGCGTGGCGAGCAACTGCCCTTTGGATACCCGTTGCCCTTCGGACACAAGCACTTGTTCCACCGTTCCCGTACCCGAAAACGAGAGCGAAACGGCAACCGACTCTTCCACCGTGCCGACATAATTTTGTCCGTTTGCCGTTTGAGAGGCGGCAATTTCCATTGTTTTTACAGGAATGATTTTTTCCTGCTTATCTGTTGGTTTGCGGTTGCAAGCGGCAAAAACGCACACTGCCAACAACGTAATACATAACTTTGAATAACCTTTCATATTTTTACTTTTTTTTTGTTTGCAAAGATACAGCGGCTTTTCGTCTTCAAAAGGCTGATTTTGCCGAGAAATTGGACTAAATGGCTGAAAAATGATTTATTTAAGAAATAAAATGATTTATCATTGGAATAAAAAACGGAAATAGTTGTATTTTTGCAGCGTTATGGAAAAGAAAATAACGCCATTGACGTGGCAAATAGACGTTAAAAACAGGGTTAAAAGCCAACATATCGGCAGCGATTTCATTCTGTTCGATGATTTCTCGGCTCTGCCGATGTTTGAATATCCTTTCAAACTGGATATGTTGATAATTTTGCTTTGCACCAAAGGCTCGGTGCGTGGAAGGATTGGAATGCACTCCTATTATTTGTCCGCGCCGTTTGCCATTATTGTCCGCCCAAACCAAGTGCTGCACCACGAGTATATCAGCCCCGATTTTGCAGGACACGGCATTGTTGTGTCCCAAAGTTTCGCATCTGAAATATTACCGCATCTCAATAAAGAAATACTCATTGCTTCCACTATTCGCGAAAAACCCTACGCTCAACTTAGCAAAGAGGCTTTGGTATTTATCCGAAAATACTTTAAAATGCTCAAAGTATTTTTGAATATGACAGACAATCCCTATCGTATTGAAATGGTAAAACACCTGACGATGGTATTTTATTATTGGGCGCGTCCGTATTTCCAAATTCCTGTTCAAACTGCCAAACAGCCCCGTCAGGCATTGCTGGTCGAGGAATTTGTCAGTCTTGTGCAAGAAAATTACCGCCGCGAGCGCGATACGGTATTTTATGCCGACAAACTTTGCCTTACGCCCAAATATCTGTCGCAGGTCATTAAATCAACCACCGGCAAATCGGCTGCCGGTTGGATTGACGGTTTTGTGGTGCTCGAAGCCAAAGCCCTGTTGAAATCAACAAATATGACCATTCAGCAAATCAGCGACGAGTTGAATTTTCCCTCGCAGTCGTTTTTCGGGAAATATTTTAAGCGATGCGAAGGGCTGTCGCCCAAAGCGTATCGCAGCAAATGATAGAAATTGTTTTGATTGTTTTTCTGAATGCCCCGCGCGGGACTAAAGGCGCAGCGCGCCGTAAATATTTGTAGCATAAAGAATTTGTTGTTTTTGAGGTGCAGCGCACCGTAATATTAAAAACAGATTACGGTGCGCTGCACCTTTTGAGAACAATTAAATCCTTTTATGCTACAAATATTTGCGGCGCGCTGCGCCTTTAGTATTCAGAAATCAAAAACAGTTTCTTGCCGTTTGCAGAATAATGATTACTTTTGCCGAACAAAATATCGTATTATGGAAAATTTATATAAAGAACAGTTAGCACATTTAATTAAGTCCGCTTTTGCCGAAGACATTGGCGATGGCGACCATACTACTTTGTCGTCTATTCCTGCCGCCGCGCAGGGCAAAGCGCAGTTAATCGTTAAAGAAAAAGGCGTTTTGGCAGGCGTGGAAGTGGTGAAAGAGGTATTTCGCAGTTTCGACCCCGAACTGAACGTGGAGGTTTTTATCAATGACGGCGCGGAAGTGAATGTGGGCGACATCGCGTTTATCGTGTCGGGCAAAGTGCAGTCGCTTTTGCAAACCGAGCGCATTGTGCTGAACTTGATGCAGCGAATGAGCGGCATCGCCACCGTGTCCCGCCGCTACGCCAGGCAGTTAGACGGCTTGCACACCAAAGTGTTGGACACGCGCAAAACCACGCCCGGACTGCGCCTGTTGGAAAAAGAAGCAGTGCGCATCGGCGGCGGGGTAAATCACCGCATCGGCTTGTTCGATATGATATTGTTGAAAGACAACCACGTAGATTTTGCGGGCGGCATAGAAAAAGCGATTAACGGCGCACGGAAATACCTCGCCGAAAAAGGCAAAAACCTGAAAATCGAAATTGAAGTGCGCAGCCTTGACGAACTGCGCGAGGCTATACGTGTAGGCGGCATCAACAGAATAATGTTCGACAATTTCGACATCGCCACCACGCGCCAAGCCGTTGAAATAGTGGGCGGAAAATACGAAACCGAGTCATCGGGCGGCATTACTTTCGACACCCTGCGCCCTTATGCCCAAACGGGCGTTGATTTTATTTCGGTGGGCGCATTGACGCACTCCGTTAAAAGTTTGGATATGAGTTTGAAAGCGGTTTAGCACGCAGATTGTAAAAAACTAATGTTATATTTTCTTTCTTCGTGTATCTTCGTGTTTTCTTCGTGCATCTTCGTGTAACAAAATTCATTACACGAAGAAGATACGAAGTTTTAAAATGTTACAATAATTCTTTTGATGTACTTATATTGTATTCTACATCAACCAGATACAGCCCGCAAGCAGGCACAGACGTTCCGGCAGCGCATCGATTTTTCTCTTCGATGATTTGCCGGAATTTTTCTATGGTGATTTTACCTTTGCCCACTTCGAGCAGCGTGCCGACTATCGCTCGCACCATATTTCGCAAAAAGCGGTCGGCTTGTATGTGAAACACCCAAACATCGCCGCGTTGCAGCCATTCCGCCTGCATAATGCGGCAGTTGTTGGTTTTCGTGTCCGTGTGCAGTTTGCTGAAACTGGTGAAATCCGTGTAATCAAACAGCGTTTCGGCAGCCTCGTTCATTCGCTTAAAATCAAGTTCACCGTGAAAGCGGCAGGCTAAATCCTGCAAAAAGGGATTTTTTTGCAGCGTAATGCGATATTCATACGTGCGCGAAACGGCATCGAAACGCGCGTGCAAATCATCTTTTACCTGAATAATTTTTTGAACGGCAATATCGTTCGGAAGAAAAGAATTGAGTTTTTTCGTCAAAACGGCAGTATCAATCGGCGTCTCCACATCAAAGTGCGCGGTCATCATTTCCGCGTGAACGCCGGTATCCGTACGCCCCGCGCCCGTTACGGCAATATCTTCCGCCACAAGAACGCTCAAACACTTCTCAAGCGTTTCCTGCACCGATGGGGTGTTGGGCTGCGTCTGCCAACCGTGATAGGCGGTGCCGTTGTAGGAAAGGTAAAGAAAATAACGCATTATATAGTGTCTTTACTGTTTTTGGGTAGTGTCTTAAATGTGTTGTTTGGTAAAAATAATCTTTTTTCTGGATTGCTTCGTGCCTCGCAATGACGGGTAGCACAGCGTTTGTACGCCGCACCGAGCAATGTTAGTTCCGTCATTGCGAGGCACGAAACAATCCAGAAAAAGCAAAGCAACCATTTACTGTTTTTTCTTCTGCTGCCATAAAATACAGATATTTTTACCCCGCAAAGTTACAAAACATTTTTTATTTCTCATTTTTTTTGCAAAATAAAATTCAAGTTGTATCTTTGCAGTCGAATTATAAAAAATACAATTATAACAAAACAGAAAAAAATAACTGCGTAAGAAATTACGCAAGACGTACGGAAAAAATAGCGTTTAATACATCTCTGGTCAATGAAATCTCGACAATTTCTGTAACACCACAAGAAAAATTAACGCTCGCAATGTTGTGGGCTTAATCTTGTGGTAGGTAGTCGAGAACCTCATTGGCGGATTAGTCCGCTATTTTTTATGTCCAGAATTGAAGAAAATAAGACGACAGGAAAACTGCCACAATCATATACAGAATAGCAACTGCCCATAAATGCTAACAAATAAACAAAATTTATTCACTA
>JAISJU010000051.1 GCA_031261165.1 Prevotellaceae bacterium | reverse complement strand
TAGTGAATAAATTTTGTTTATTTGTTAGCATTTATGGGCAGTTGCTATTCTGTATATGATTGTGGCAGTTTTCCTGTCGTCTTATTTTCTTCAATTCTGGACATAAAAAATAGCGGACTTCAATCCGCTTACGAGGTATTCCACTACCCAAACACAAGATTAAACCCGCATTCTTGCAGTTTAACTTTTCTTGTGCTTTTTGAATTTGTGGAATTTTCGTAAGCGAGATAGCGTTAAACGCTATTTTTTCGTACGTCTTGCGTAATTTCTTACGCAGTTATTTTTCTGTTTTGTTATTTATGGATTAATTATTATTGAATCTAATTCTGTTATTTTAGAAAAACCTTTATTTCCATTCATTGCGTAAAGATTTTTGATATTCAAGTCCATCGCCAATGTTTGGCAATGCACCAAAAAATTCTTCAAAACTTTCTCTTCGTTGCATTCTCCGTTTTTCTTTCAGCGAATTTATTGATTGTCTAAAAGTTACAGCAGTAATGGGTTTTGATATTTCTATTATCATAACAATTTATTTTTGTCTAATATTTTCAGAAACTGTTTTGAAATTTCTAAATTATGGATTTATATTTCTTTTCCGGATTGCTTCGTTCCTCGCAATGACGGGCAGCACAACGTTTGTATGTAGCACCGAAAAATATTAGTACCGTCTTCCGCAAACAAAGCGGAACCAGAAAAATAAAAATTCAAAACAGTTTATTCGACTGCAAAGATACGAATTGAAATTTATTTTGCAAAAGATTTGGGAAAATAAAAAAAATATTTTGTACCCTATTTGGCGTAGGCTCTGCTACGTTACCACATAATACCGCCACAATTTATTCTTCCAAACCTCGCCCGCATAATCAATGCCAACGCGCGGGGCGGTGTGGAAATCGGTGATTTTCGGGGCGTCTTCTACCCACATACGCTCGGAAGTGCAGAGGTCTTCGCCGTAAAAACTTTTGTTGAGTTGCAGGGTTTTGCCTACTTTGCCGGGTCCGTTGATGCCCTGTAAGCCGCGTATCAATACGGCTTGGGGGTGGTCGGGCGTGCCGCTGACGAAGTTGAGCAGCCAGTGCATTCCGTAGATGAGGTAAACGTAAATTTTGCCGCCCTCGCGATACATTACTTCTGTGCGCGGGGTGCGCCCTTTGCTGGCGTGGCAAGCCAAATCGTCTTCGCCAAAGTAGGCTTCGGTGTCGGTAATGATGTATTCGCCCACCCAGCCGTCATCGAAACGGCGGAAGAGCCTTTTGCCCAAAAGGTTTTCGGCTAACCAGAGGGCATCGTTGCTGAAAAAATCTGTTCCTAATCTCATTGTTGTTTGTTTGCTAATCCGTCAGATAAATCTGACGGCAATTGGTTTTCCGTAATCCGTCAGATAAATCTGACGGCAATTGGTTTTCCGTAATCCGTCAGTTAAAACTGACGGCAATTGGTTTTCCGAAGCCGGCTTAAGCCGGCTTGTTTGTATTCATTGCCGTCAGTTTTAACTGACGGTTTACTGACGGTTTACTGTTTTTAATTGACGGCTATATTTATTCTTCCTTTCTCATCAAAATTGATGGCTTTGTTATGAAATACTGCCTGAAAACTGCCGTTTGCAACAAGTTCTTCGGGCTGTCCGCAGAGAATTTTTTCGTGCGTCATCAGCCAAATGCGGTTGGCGGTTTGCAGGGCGAGGTCAAGTTCGTGGGTGGAGAGCAAGATGGATTTGCCGGTTTGGGTTGCCAAGCGGCGCAGTAAGAGCATCATTTCTACGCGGTTTGGCAGGTCGAGGTGGGCGGTCGGCTCGTCGAGCAAGATGATGGGCGTGTCCTGCGACAGGGCTTTGGCTATCATTACGCGCTGCCGCTCGCCGTCTGAGAGTTCGTCGAAATACGCGGCGGCTTTGGGTTGCAAATGCACGAGGGCGATTGCCTCTGCGATTTTCTCTTCGTCTTCGGTGGTGAGTTTGCCCACCCAATCGGTGTGCGGATACCGTCCGAGCGACACCATTTGCGATACGGTGAGTTTGCCCACCGACACTTGCTCGGTCAGCACAAGTCCCATCAAGAGGGATTTTTCGGCATTCGAGAGTTTTGTGAAATCTTTGTCATTGATAAAAACATTGCCCGCCAAAGGTTTTTGCAGTCCGCCGAGTGTGCGCAGCAGCGTGGATTTGCCGCAACCGTTCGTGCCGATGAGGCAAACGACTTCGCCCGCGTGCAGTTCCACGTTGATGTTTTGCTGTACGATTATCGGCGTTTTGCCTCTGCGGTAGCCGATGGCGAGGGCTTGTGCGGATAGGGTTTTCATAAGTTGTTTAATAATTTCGCCAACACTGCGGTGAGGTTTCGGCGCGAATATTTCAGATAGCCGCTTTCGGTCAAGCGGGCGGTGTTGCCGTTTTCCCACGCGGATTTTTGTTGTTCGAGGAATTGCAGCATTGCGGTTTCTTGGGCATAGTCAAAGGACTGTCCGGCACGGCTGTCGGCTATGATTTGGCGAATGCCGTTGTCGGGCGCGGCGATGCACAAAATGGGGCGGCGGGCGGCGAGGTATTCAAAGAGTTTGCCGGGCAGGAAAGCGGCAGCCTCGCTTTCATTCGGCGCAAGCAGCACCAGCAGGGAACTGTCCGCCATCA
>JAISJU010000028.1 GCA_031261165.1 Prevotellaceae bacterium | reverse complement strand
CTGAATGAGATAGGGATAATTTTACGGTACAGTTCTGTTATCATAATTAGAAATTTATTTAAAATATGTTTTTTTAAAATACTATATTCACAATTTTTCCCGGCACCACAATCACTTTTTTAATCTCTTTCCCTTCCAAAAATTTAGCCGTTTGTTCATTTTCCAGCACCGATTTTTCTACCTCTTTGGCTTGCGTATCGGCAGGAAAATCAAGCGTAAAGCGTACTTTTCCATTGAACGAAACCGGATATTTCACCGAACTTTCCGCCAGATATTTTTCGTCATATTCGGGGAATTGCGCATCGCAAACCGTTGTCGTGTTGCCGAGCGCGTGATAAAGTTCTTCGGCAATGTGCGGTGCAAAGGGCGAAAGCACTATCACCAACGGCTCTAAAATGGCGCGTTTGCTGCATTTCAATGTCGCGAGTTCATTGACGCAAATCATAAACGCCGAAATTGATGTATTGAACGAAAAATGTTCAATGTCGTAAGCCGTTTTTTTGATGATTTTGTGCAGGGCTTTCAGTTCTTCGGCGGTGGGCGGCTCGTCTGTAACCACAAATTCATCGCCTTTGTAGAACAATCCCCATAGACGTTTCAGAAAGCGATGCACGCCGTCAATGCCATTGGTGTCCCAAGGTTTGGATTGCTCGAGCGGTCCCAAAAACATTTCGTACATTCTGAGAGTATCCGCGCCGTATTTTTCCACAATGTCATCGGGATTCACCACGTTGAACATCGATTTCGACATTTTTTCCACCGCGTAACCGCAAACATATTTGCCGTCTTCGAGGATAAATTCGGCATCAGCAAACTCAGGTCGCCACGCACGGAATTTTTCAATGTCCAACACATCGTTTGAAACAATATTTACATCAACGTGAATTTCTGTTGTATCATATTTATTTTCAAGATTATAGGATACGAAAGTATTTGTGTTTTTGACACGGTATACAAAATTACTCCGCCCCTGAATCATTCCCTGATTAATCAATTTCTGAAACGGCTCATCTTTGCCGACAATGCCCAAATCGAACAAAAATTTATTCCAAAAACGGCTGTAAATCAAGTGTCCCGTAGCGTGTTCCGTGCCGCCGAGATACAAATCTACATTGCCCCAATAGTCGTTTGCCTCACGACTGACCAGAGCATTGTCATTATGCGGGTCTTCGTAGCGTAGATAATATGCCGAACTGCCCGCAAAACCGGGCATTGTGTTTAATTCGAGGGGGTATTTTTCATATTTCCAATTTTTTGCTCTTCCAAGTGGCGGTTCGCCCGTCTCAGTCGGCAAAAATTTATCCACTTCGGGCAATTCAATCGGCAAATCTTCCAAAGCAACCGTGTAAGGCATTCCATCTTTATAATAAATCGGGAACGGCTCGCCCCAATAGCGTTGGCGGCTGAAAATGGCATCGCGCAAGCGGTAATTCACTTTTACTTTGCCGAGATTGTTTTCAGCAATATATTCTTTGGCTTTTTTAATCGCTTCTTTTACGGTCAATCCGTTGAGAAAACCGCTGTTAATCATCGTTCCCTCTTTGGCATCAAAACTTTCTTCGCTTACATCTGCACCTTCAATCAGCGGAATAATCGGCAAATTAAAATGTTTTGCAAAAGCGTAGTCGCGGCTGTCGTGCGCAGGCACTGCCATAATCGCGCCTGTGCCATAACCCGCTAATACATAGTCGGAAATCCAAATCGGAATTTCCACGCCATTAGCAGGATTGATGGCGTAAGAGCCTGTAAATACGCCTGTTACTTTGCGGTCGGCTTGTCGTTCGCGTTCGGTGCGTTTTTTTGTGGCGTCTAAATACGTATCAACTTCGGATTTTTGTTCGGGGGTAACTACCTGTGAAACATATTCACTTTCAGGGGCTAACACCATAAATGTTACACCGAAAATAGTGTCGGGGCGGGTTGTGAAAACCACGAAAGACCTCTCCCCCGACCCCTCTCCACAGGAGAGGGGAGTAGTGGCGGTACGTTTTGACGGGACTTTGTCTAAATAATCTTTGATTTTTAAGGCAACATTTTGTACATTATCGAAAATTTCTTCGTTTGTGAAACGGATAACTTCAAATCCGAATTGATTTAAGATTGCGGTACGTTGTTTATCTCTTTCTTTTTGTTCAGTTGTTAAATGAATACCTCCATCAACTTCTATGATAACTTGTTTTTCAAGATTAATAAAATCAGCAATAAAACCATCAACAATATGTTGTCTTCTGATTTTATAACCGATTTTCTTTGCGCGAATTGCCTGCCAAAGTTCGTTTTCAGCCTCCGTTTGATTAGACCGAAAATCTTTGGCTATATTTATCAAAAACTTCCAATTATTCTCATCAGTAGTATTTTTAAACCAACCTTTCGGATTTTCGAGCATTTCTCTACTCGGGTTTTCGGGTATTTCTCCCCTCTCCTGTGGAGAGGGGTCGGGGGAGAGGTAAAATCTGATTTCCGCGCCCTCACTTCGCCCTATCCAATTCCGCTGCGTTTCTTTCAGCGATTCAGTCCAGTCAATTTTTTCCAAACCGTCTAAAAGCCGCTGCGAGTATGCCGAAACGCGCAAGCACCATTGCCGCATTTTGCGCTGTTCCACAGGATAGCCGCCGCGCTCGGAAACGCCGTTTATCACCTCATCATTGGCAAGCACTGTGCCGAGTTGCGGACACCAATTTACCATTGTATCAGCCAGATACGCAATGCGATAGTTCATCAAAATTTCCTGCTGTTCCTTTTCCGTGCGCGATTTCCAAAACTCGGCGGTAAAAGTCATTGGCTCGCTGCAAGCCAAATTCAAACCTTCCGTACCGCATTCCTCAAAAACCGATATGATGTTTTCGATAGGCAACGCCTTTTTACAAAGATTGCAATAAACGGAGTTAAACATCTTGATAAAAGCCCATTGTGTCCATTTATAATATTCCGGCTCGCAAGTGCGCACTTCGCGGCTCCAATCGAATGAAAAACCGATTTTGTCCAATTGTTCGCGGTAGCGTTTGATGTTTTGTTCGGTGGTAACGGCGGGGTGCTGTCCGGTTTGAATAGCGTACTGCTCCGCCGGCAGTCCGTAGGCATCATAACCCATTGGGTGCAACACATTAAAACCTTTCAGGCGTTTGTAGCGGGCAAAAATATCGCTGGCAATGTAGCCCAACGGATGCCCAACGTGCAAACCTGCTCCCGAAGGGTAAGGGAACATATCCAGCACATAATATTTTGGTTTAGAGGGGTTTTCGGTTACTTTGTAAGTGGCGTTTTCAATCCAGTAACGCTGCCATTTTTTTTCGATTTCTTTAAAACTGTAGTCCATATTTTTTAGAGTTTATCGGGCTACAAAAATACATTATTTTTTCCATTGATTATCACGCACAGCGTAAATTCTTTCGATAATATCCACAACTTTCAGTCCTTCAAGTACATTGGTCGTAATCGGGCATTTGTTGTTCAGTTTTTCCACCACATTTTCAATCACATAATGGTGGTTTTGTGCCGAGCCTTTGTACAGTCCGTAGTCGTTGGGTGGGTTGCAGGGCGCGAGTTCGGGCATTTCGTAGTCCTTCACGTGGCAATACGTTACCTCGTTCATATATTGTCCCGCCACTTTTACCGTGCCTTGCTCTCCGATAATGGTGATGCTGCTTTCGAGATTGGTGTCCCACACGGAAGTCGAGTAATTCAGCGTTCCCATTCCGCCGTTGATAAAGTCGAAAGTTACCACGCCGCTGTCCTCAAAATCGGTTAGGTTTTGGTGGTTGAAGTCGGCAAAATTCCCGCGAATATTCGTGATGTCGCCAAAGAGCCAGTACATAATGTCAATGAAATGAGAGAATTGCGTGAAAAGCGTACCACCGTCAAGCGTTTGATTGCCGTGCCAGTTCCCTTTTTTGTAGTAGCGGTCATCGCGATTCCAATAGCAGTCAAGTTTCACCATATAAATATTGCCGAGCAGTCGTTTGTCCATTATTTCGCGCAGCCATACGGAGGGCGGCGAGTAGCGGTTTTGCATCACGCAAAAGACGTGGCGCGACATTTCGAGCGATTTTGCCAAGATTTTTTCGGCATCGCGTTTGGTGAGCGCAATCGGCTTTTCCAACACAACGTGCTTGCTCGCTTTCAACGCTTTCCGCGCCATTTCGGCGTGAAATCCGTTCGGCGTGCAAATATTTACCACATCAATATCCAAACCTGCCGACAGAAGTTCGTCAATACTCTGAAAATAAGGCACTTCAATTTCTGCCAACCCTACACTTTCTTTGGGTAAAACATCGCATACGGCAACGAGTTCCGCATCAGGATTTCGGCTTATCATTTCCGCGTGGCGTTTGCCGATATGTCCCTGTCCGATTACTGCAAATTTTATCATTTCTTTTATATATTTTTTCGGGCTGCAAAGATAGTATATTTTGCAACTTTTGGCAAACTAATTTTGTTTTTTAACTTCATTATTTTGCAAAATGTATTTTTCGCCTGTTTCGGGGCAAATGGCAATGCCGTTGTCGTCGAACTTCAATTTGTGTCCGTTGCGGCTCACCCAACCCGTTTGCCGCGCGGGGTTGCCTACCACGAGCGCAAAGGGTTTTACCGCTTTTGTAACCACCGTTCCCGCGCCGATGAGCGCATATTCGCCGATTTCGTTGCCGCACACAATCGTAGCGTTTGCCCCCACAGATGCGCCTTTGCGGATAATCGTCTGTCGATACTCGTCTTTGCGCGAAACGTGGCTGCGCGGGTTTATCACATTGGTAAAAACCATTGACGGACCGAGAAACACATCGTCTTCGCAAATCACGCCGGTATAAACCGACACGTTGTTTTGAATTTTCACGTTTCTGCCCAGCACCACATCGGGCGAAATCACCACGTTTTGCCCGATATTGCAATCCTCGCCAATCGTGCAACGCGGCATTATGTGCGAGAAATGCCAGATTTTGGTGTTGTTTCCTATTTTTGCGCCTTCGTCAATGATGGCGGTTTCGTGTGCGAAATATTTTTGCATAGTTTTACTTTTTTGATATTTTTTTCTGCACCGTTTTTATGGTTTCCAAGTATGCCCGTTCAACAGGCGAAAGCGTTTTTACCTGATATTTTCGGTATTCCGCCAACGCTTTTTCTACGGCTTGCTCGTGAGAAATTGTGCCTGCCGATTGCAAAGCCGTTTCGCCTGTGGAAGTTAAAATGTTGTCCAACTGATTGATATAGTCCTGCATATACATCGTGCGGCGTTTCATTGCCTGCACTTCGGCAAAGTCAAAATAACCCGAAACAATGTTATTCAAAATTTTCAATTCTTCGGCATTCAAGTAATTTTTCGCAACCGTAACTTCTTTTTTTGTGGGCTGTTCGCCTGAAAAAACAGTCAAACCCATAAACGCTTTGTCGCTATCTACACGCTCAAAAATTACTTCGGCAGCCGTATGTCCGTGTGCTGCATAATGCAGTTTGTTTTGTACAATTTTAAAAAACTTTATACTCTCGGCGGTTTGCGGGTTGTAATCAACCGCAGTTGCATACAAGTCCAAAACTTGCCTGTAAAGCACTTTTTCCGAACTGCGAATATCGCGAATTCTGTCTAACAGTTCATACCAATAATTACCACCGCCTGCATTTTTAAGCCGCTCATCGTCAAGCGTAAAACCTTTGATAATATATTCTTTTAGCCGTTCAGTCGCCCAAATTCTGAATTGCGTTGCAATGCGGCTTTTGATACGGTAGCCAAGCGAAATTATTAAATCGAGATTATAAAATATCGTATCATAATTTTTACCGTCTGCCGCAGTTGTTCGGAATTTCCGAACAACTGAATTTTCATTCAGTTCGCCCTCTTCAAAAATATGCTTAATGTGCTCACTTACATTCGATTTGCTTGATTGATATAACTCAACCAAGTTCGTTTGTGTCAGCCAAACGTTTTGGTCTTCCAATTTCACATTGAGCGAAATATCGTTTTCGCTGTTTTGGTAAATTATTATTTCGCCTTTGGGTTGTTCTGTTTCCATTGAATTAATTTTTTCCTTTTTTTGGTGTTATGCCTATTTTTGCGCCTTCGTCAATGATGGCGGTTTCGTGTGCGAAATAATTCATAATTTGTCTGAACTTTGATTTTTATGATTTTCTTGATTTTTATGCCGTTAGGAATTATCGCTTGGTAGAAAAATATGACATACACGAGTGTGCATTCCGCAGGAATGCAACCTAAATTGCTTTAATTATATTTTTTCCAATCAGTTTTTTGAGTTGTGAAAAAGTTTCTGCATCATTCAAACTTTGCCAATGTTTTTCAAAGGTTGGTTTGAAACGGTCGAAATAATCATTTTTCGATTTATAAATAACAATTCTATCTTTATCACAAATTCCGAAAATTGCCGATTTCATCATACGAGCATAAGACAACGCCTGATTATATGCCTTTGTACGTTCAATATTGGAACTCATATCAAACTTTGCCTCAATAAGCATTGGTGCATTTTGAAAATGAATTTCGCCTTTTGGAAAAAACACAAAATCGGGAATTGCTTTTTCTTTCCGCCCTGCTTTTTGCGATAATTGACGAGTCCAATCGTTTTCAGTATAACCTAATTTTTCCAAAACAGGAATTAACAATTTTTCTTCTACATCTTTTTCATTCTTCAAATCAGCAAATTGTTTCAAATCAGGACTGTATAATTGAGGCAAAGTTGAAACATCAAAACCCTTCTCTGTCAATAAACGTTGTAATTCTTGATAATCTTTTGCCGAAAATTGAACACCATTAACGCCCTGAAAATTTTTGCGTGTAATAGGTAATTGTGAAAAATAGGAATCGGCTTTTAATTCATTCAAAGTTATGTGTGGAACAACGATACCATTTGTAACTCTTGCACGGCTATTGTAATAACCAAAAGGCGTAAAAACGCCATCAATATCTGCTCGCCAAATAGATTGAATACAACTATATGGTGTGCGGACATACATTATAATAATATCGCCTCGTTTTGTATTTTCGTTACAAGTCCAAACTGATTTGTTTCCTGCAACAGGCTCTTTCAAAAATGTTTCGTAATCTTCTTTACTGCCGCCTGTAAGCCAAATATTTGTCGGTTCGGGTAGATTTTCTGTATCTTTATCATCTTCAACTAACATCAAAGCAAAGTCATAAATACAAGCACAAGTTTCTTCTGTTGTTAAACTGTTTTCTTCTTTAAACTTGAAAATCTCATTGCATAAATCGTTGTAAAACAATAATCTGCCTCGTTTGTCTGTTTTTGCAGGCAATGCAGGCAATGGAATTTCCAAAACGTCTAATATTTTCATTAAAACATCGAACTGCTCACGAAAAAGAATTGGAAAAAACGCATCAGGAAATAAAACATACAGTGCAAGAGAAATTTCAGACATTATGGAGCAAAGAGTTTTATAGTCCTTTTGTTTAACAATAGGAATTTCATCTTTTATCTTAAATAACAGTCCGTCTTTATCAACATCGGTAAACCCAATTTCAAGATTATCAATTAATCTAACAAAATAATCAGCAGCATCTTCGTTTTCTTTCATTTCAAATTTGTCAGCAATTATATTAGATATAGCCAAACAAAAATTTTCCAAGAAATAATCTTCAATCTCCTTGCCACCAAAATACTCACAAGTTTTTTGAAAAATTTCTCTTGCTTTTTCTACTTCATCTTCGTTTTCTTTGAAAAGAAACAAAGAAATCGCTTTTTGCCCTCTTGCAGATGATTTATATAAATTCCAAATGTTCTTATTCATAAATTTTATTTTTTTGAGGTTGTAAACCTACAGCTTGCTATTTTCGTGTTTTATTATTTTTTCTACCAAGCGATAATGCCTAACGGCATAAAATCAGTATAATCAAATAAATCATATAAAATCAAAGTTCAGATAATAAACTTTCTACAATATAATTCAACTGTTCCGCGTCCAATTCCGTGTGCATTGGCAAAGAAAGCACACACGCACAAAGCCGCTCGGCAATGGGAAAATCGCCGTTTTTGTAGCGTTCATCGCGATACGCTTTTTGCAAATGCAACGGCACAGGATAGTAAATCATTGCAGGAATACCGCGTTCTTGCAGTTTTTCGATAAGCGTTTTTCTATCAACATCTTTCAATTTCAATGTATATTGATGAAAAACGTGTGTAGAATTTGGATTTCTGCTCGGAATAATCAGTTTTTCATTGTTTCGGAAGGCATTATCATAAAACGCGGCAGCGCGTTGCCGGGCAGCGATGTAATCGTTCAGGTATTTCAGTTTTACATCTAAAACCGCTGCCTGAATGCTGTCCAAGCGCGAATTGACACCCACCGTGTCGTGATAATAACGCACTTGCATACCGTGATTGGCTATTACGCGCATTTTTTGAGCGAGTTCGTCATTGTTGGTGAAAATGGCACCGCCATCGCCGTAGCAACCGAGATTTTTCGAGGGGAAAAACGAAGTGCAACCCACATCGCCCATACAACCCGATTGCGCCGTTTCGCCGTTTTTGAAAGTATAAACCGAGCCGATGGATTGGCAGGCATCTTCAATCACAAAAAGGTTATGTTCCTTTGCCAACGCCAAAATCGCCTCCATATCAGCGTTTTGTCCGAAAAGATGTACCGGCACAATCGCCTTGGTACGCGGCGTAATGGCGCGTTTGATGCTTTCAACGGAAATATTGAACGTGTCAAAATCCACATCAACCACCACCGGCGTAAGTCCCAACAAGGCAACTACTTCCGCCGTAGCGATAAAGGTAAAAGTGGGCGTAATCACTTCATCGCCCGCTTTCAAGCCAAGTGCCATCAGCGCAATTTGCAGTGCGTCAGTGCCATTGCCCACAGGGATAACGTGTTTTATGCCGAGATAATTTTCCAAATTCTTTTGAAAATCAACTACTTTTCCGCCTTTGATAAAGGCTGTGCTGTCAATCACTTCTTGAATGTTTCGGTCGATTTCCGGTTTGATTTTGTCGTACTGACTTTTCAAATCGACCATTTGGATTTTTTTCATAGTATATTTTTTTTGCCACTAATTCACGAATTAATTAGTGAATTAGTGGCTATTCGTATTTAATCATAAAAATTCCACGACACCCCGATTTTCAGCATTGACCGATTGATGGGGTAGGCGGGCATCGAAAAATACGCCGGCTCGCTGATATTGTAGTTCGCGTGGTAGTACATCAGGAAAAAACGGAATTGTTTCAGGTGAAAATTGCCGTAAATATTTACAACCGGATAATTTCCGATTTTTTCATTGTTTTGTACATAAAATTGCCCTGTGGCAGGCATATACGAGGGCGCAAAATACTTGGTGTGCCAATGCACATCTACGCCGAGTTGCACATCTAACACTTTGAAAATTTGCTTTTTGAAGTACAGATTATGGTAAAATGCCCACGCAGGCAAAGGCAACACTTCTTGTTTGCTCGATTGTTGAAAAACCACCTGATTTTCGAGATGGAAGTACCACAAAACAAAGTCCTGTTTCAAATTTGCCGCCAAAATTTGCACACTGCCGTCATTTTGTGCCGGTTTTGCCCCATTGTCAAAATAAATGTAATTCGTGATGTTTTCGACATTTACGCCCAACTCAAAATAGCGTGTCGGCACAGCGATTTTTCCGCCGATGTGCGTTTTATATTCTTTGTCGAAGTTCGTTTGCCACTCAAAATGGTTTGATTGGTAATGATTTATAAAATAGTCGGGCGAGTTGCTGTTTATAAATCCGTTGGCAGAAATTTTCACCGTGTCGTTTTTTATCGGGAAAAGATAGGACAGATTGCCCGACAGTTTAAAATCGTTGGCAATGCGTTTTCCCACGAGGTAATACTCGCCGAAAATGTTGTATTTCAGCCGCACGCCCAGATTTTTCGACAAAATGCCGCCGAGCGAAACGTTGTTTTCGTTTTTCGTGCCGAAATCCGCATAACGGTATTCCTGATGGTCGAGGGCGGCAAACGCCGTCATTCCGAAACGCGCGAGGGTGTTAAATTCCTCGTTCAACTCAATGCCGACTGTGTTTTTCACCGAAAAGAAATCGGCGCGGTCGTTGGTCTTCGCGCGGTCGTAAGTATCTGCATACCAAAGCGTATCCGCCTGTTGCTCGGAATAATATTTTTTATCGCTTTCGAGTTTTATGGTGTGGATAATGCTTGTAATCGGCACAAACTCGGTTTTGGTGCTGTCTGTTTTGCTGACGCGCTCAGAGCCAATGCGGTACTTGTGGTTGTAATACGCCAAACGGTTTTTGAGTTCCGAAGTGGCGTTTTTCACAAGCAGGTTGGTTTCGATATTTTGCGGGTCGAAGTTGTCCGTGCCTTCCTGAATTTGCTGCGGATTGGTGATGTATCGCTCGTCTTTGATGCCGCCGTTTTCAAGATTTTTAAAGTTGTTAATCGAAAAAACGCCGTGCGCCTGATAGTGCTTGCCGGTGTAACTGCCGAACAGCCCGCCGAGCATATCGTTGCTCGACTGCGACAGATAAATGCCTCTGCCATAGAGATAATCGAAGTTGAAACCGAAGTTCAAGCGCGGATTGACATTGACGGCAAAAACGGTTTTAAACCGCTCTTCCTTGCCATAAGACGGACCGCCGCGCCAATACGCAATGTTGGAATAAGGCGACTTGACATTGAAAAATTGGTAATCTTCAACGGATTGATAATAAGGATTGTAGGGTTTGAGAAACAGAAAATCCGATTCCCGCCTGCGGTCGAAATAAATTTTAGACTCCATCGGCGACCCCAGATTACCGTTCCACGCATTGGCAATGCCGAAAGGGGCATCGGTGGAAGTATTCTGAAAATTCGTTTCGATGGTGTCCGGCACGGCAGGCTGCATTGTCCCCAAATTTTCCGAAATATTCCAGACGGAGAGGGACGCAGCATTTTTTTTAGCAACATTTTCTTGCGAAAATGCCGCTAAAAAAGTGCCAAACAGACAGAAAATAAGGAGTTTTCTTTTCATTATTTATCCTTTTTCATCAATCTATCTACGGTTTTAATTATCTCTTTCCGCAACTCTATCGCCTGCAAATAATGCCGATTTCCCCGAAACCAGAAGCGGAAACGGCGCAGACGGTTGTACTGTTTTTTGACAATAATTTTGCTGTGGAAATAGGCGACAAGGCTGACGGGCAGCGAGATAAGGTATAGCAGGGCTATCCACCAAACGCCGGTAACGCACCAAGCCGCAACGAACGAAATGATGTACCACAGCGGAAAGGCAAACAGCGCACCGATTACAAAATGGAAAGAAGAGTGCAGCATTTCGTCTTTTATCCGTCTGGTTACCAGCGTGCTGGTGTGGAAAGGCACAAAGTTCACAAGCAAACCGTAGAGCATAAACGGTATCAGCAAAATTGCCTGCAAGAAACGGAACAAAAAGCCGCCCCACGACAGTTTTTGCGCAAAAATCCAATCGCGCAGGTGCAGACGCATCAAAGCATTGTTGTATTCTTTGGTTTGCGACATCAGTTTGTCGAATTTCGCAGGCTCATCGGCGCGAAGTTTGTCCAACGCCGACACGATTTTTCTGTCCGCCTCCAAAAAGTTGGGGAAATAACCGAGCGACTTGCCCTCTTTTTTCAACAATTCCTTGTCGTAAGCGCGGCGGATTAGGTCGTATTCTTCGTACAAATCCTTGTCCTCAATGTCGAGCATCATCGCCTTCACTTTTTCGCGGGCGCGGTCGGCAAGCATTTTTTGGGCGCGTTGCGGGTGCTCTTTGTAGATGTCGTACAGGTCTTCAAAGGTAAAAGGCTCGCCGATGGTGATAACCAACTTGTTGCGTGCGCCAAAATAGTTTGAATAATGGTTGGACATCGGCAGAATATTGATTTTCTGCTCAAAGTTTGTGCGCTCGGCAGCAGAAAAGGCAATGCGTGCAAAGCCTTTTTTAAAAGTACCCAGGTGGTGGCAATTTTCGTGTCCCGCCTCGGGGAAAAGCCCCACCACGCCTTTGTCTTCGGCAAGAATTTGCGCCGATTTATTAAAAATCTCGTCATTGTCTTCCAAGCCCTCTTTGCCTACGTCAACGGCGCGAAAAGCGGGCATAATGCGCAAATATCGCAGGGCTTTTGCCGCAATTTCTTCCTTGAAAATATCCGCGCGGGCAATGAAAACCGGATACCGGCCATCTTTCTTAAACGCAAAAAGAATGCCCAAAGCATCGGACAGTCCATTCTGATGGTTGCTTATTGCCACCACCGCCTCGCCCTTGGGAATGCGCTCTGCGTGAAGCACATAATAGTGGCGGTAAAAAACATAATTGTGAACCGGATTTACATACTTATGTAATAATGTATATTTCCAATTCGGTTTGTTGATGTTCTCAAAACTAATCATTCCTTTTTATTATTAAATTTCAGATGTGCAAAAATACGGCTTTTTCTTTATATTATACTGTTTTTTCAGAAATAAAAATATCAAAGAATATTTTTTTGAAAAAATGCTTGTATTATAAAAAAACCTCTATATCTTTGTCCCACGAAAAAATCAGAAAAAACAAAATGCAAACCCTCTCAAATAAGTATTGTTACTGTTCACAATAGGTATTGTTATCATTCACAACAAGTATTGTTACTGTTCACAATGGGTATTGTTATCATTCACAATAGGTATTGTTATCGTTCACAATAGGTATTGTTATCGTTCACAATAGGTATTGTTATCGTTCACAATAGGTATTGTTATCGTTCACAATGGGTATTGTTACTGTTCACAATGGGTATTGTTATCGTTCACAATGGGTGTTGTTATCGTTCACAATGGGTATTGTTACTGTTCACAATGGGGGTTAGGGGGTGGAAAAAAACAAAATTATCTATTTACATTATTAATAACTAAAAACAAAAAAACACAATGAAAAAGATTTTATTTTATCTGATGCTTGCCCTAAGCGTGGCAACCACAGCGAGTATGATGACCGCCTGCGGCGATGACAAAGAAGAGCCGAAGAAAGAAACGCCCACAGACCCTACCGACCCTACTGCTACTACTGATACAGTCATAGTAATCAATGGCGTAAAATGGGCAACCCGCAATGTAGATGAGCCGGGTACTTTTGCTGCCACTCCCGAAAGCGCAGGCAAATTCTACCAATGGAACAAAAAGGTGGCTTGGTCTGCCACTGGCAGTGTAAGTGGTTGGTCTGATACTGCTGCTGCCGGCACAACTTGGGAAAAAGCCAACGACCCCAGCCCTGTCGGTTGGCGCGTGCCAACAACAGAAGAACAAAGAACTCTGCTTGATGCTGCAAAAGTAACAAGTGAATGGACAACTCAAAACGGCGTAAGCGGTCGTAAATTTACAGACAAAACTACTAACAACAGCCTTTTCTTGCCCGCGTCCGGCAACTGGGGCAACAACGGTAAGCTCCACGGCGCAGGCACGTCCGGCTGCTATTGGAGCAGTACGCAGTACAATGAGCGCAACGCGTGTAGTTTAGACATCATCAGCGACGTTGCGGGCATATACGACGCCTACCGCTGGGTCGGATTTAGCGTCCGTGCGGTGGCAGAATAATTCGATTTATT
>JAISJU010000013.1 GCA_031261165.1 Prevotellaceae bacterium | reverse complement strand
GCGGGGGTTAGGGGGTGGAATGATTTACGGCACGCGAATACGCGTTCGTTTAACGCCACAAATATAAATAGTATTTTTTGTAGTCGCAAATAAATCGTTGGCTTTTTTTTATGTTTGACAACATAAAAGTTGGATTAATAAACGGCAACTTTTCCAAAGTTTGGAACTTTGGAAAAGTTTAATTTGACTTTTTCCCTCTCTTGTTTTTGAATAAGCGCAATAATCACTATCTTTGTGCGTTCTATTTTTGAAATTTTATAGTATGACACAAGTAACAAATATCATAACAAAAAATCTGAAAAAGATAGCGGCTTTATGCAGAAACCATAAAGTCAGCAAGTTATTTGCTTTTGGCTCTGTGCTTACCAACAGATTTAACGACAAAAGCGATGTTGATTTTGTTGTGGAATTTGAGAAAATAGACTTGATGAATTATGTAGATAATTACTTCTCTTTGCGAAACGGGCTTGTGCTTTTGCTTGGCAGGGAAGTTGATTTGCTGGAAAATAAGGCTATCCGAAACCCTGTTCTCAAAAGGAATATAGACAAATCTAAACATCTGATTTATGGATGAATATATTGAAAAATATCTGACTGACATTCTGATGGCGACCCAAGAAGTCGAAAAATATTTCAAAGGGCGACCCAAACTTTTTGAACGATTTGCCAAAGACAGCCTTCGTCAAAGAGCAGTAGAACGAAATGTTGAAATTATGGGCGAGGCAATCAATCGAATTTTGAAAATTGACCCGAAATTCTCGTTGCCTAATGCCAAAGACATTGTTGATACAAGAAACAAAGTTATTCACGGATACGATAGCGTTACGGTAGAATTTTTGTGGGGACTTGTGATTAATCATATTCCAAAATTAAAAATTGAAGTTGAAACGATTTTGTCAAAATAATGCCCAAAATATCATATTTACTTTTTGTGGATTGCTGATGTTTTTTCTGTCTTCCTGTGGCAGCGAAACGCCGCAAACGCCGCTCAACAAGCAACCGAGAAATCTGACAAAAGAGAATTTGTTGGAAATGAATCGCGTGTTGGCGGAGTTGGAAACGAAAAACATAGAGCAATACGTTGCCGAAACGGACAGCACTTTCCGGAAATCGCCCTCGCTGATATGGTACAAAATAGAGCAGCAGGGCAGCGGCAAAAAACTCACGCGTGGCGATAAAGTGCATATATTATTTAATGTACGCCTGCTTGACGGCTCGCTGTGCTACACGCCCGACCACAAAGGCGACCGCAACATTTCGCTCGGCAGATACGACATCACGCGCGGGCTCGACGAGGCACTGCTAATGCTCAATGACGGCGGGCGCGGCACATTTATCATTCCCGCCGATTTGGCTTTCGGAATGCCGGGAGATGGGGATTGCATCGGGGCAAAACGGACTGTGATTTATGAGATTTTATCAGTAGAAAAAACAGAATAATTAAAACTGCAACAATATGAAAAAAACTATTTTCTTCGCATTAATAACCTGCATCATATTCGGCTTTTCGTGCAAAAAAGGCAAATCATTGTCCGAAAAACGCGCCGAAGAACGCGCCGCCATCGCCAAATTCATTGCCGACAGTGCATACGTGGTCGTTGATGAATTGCCTGCGGACACGCTTTTCGCCGAAAAAGTGTATTACCACTCCTCGACCGGCTTGTATTTGAACATCGAAAACAAAGGCGAAAGCAGAAAACCGAAAGTCAATGATAAAGTGTATTTCCGTTTTTATATGCGCGATTTGAGCGGTAACATCATCACGCGTGCGATGACACCCGAAGAGAGCCGCGATGCCTCTTCCACCAAGTTCGGCAGCGGCGATATTCCTGCGGGACTGTCGGAGGCAATCGGCTATCTGGGCACAGACGGCGCAGCGTATGCCATTGTCCCCTCCTCCATCGGCTCGACAGACGCGAAAAGCAATATCACGCCCTACGTTTACGAAATCAGATACATCAAAGTAGAATAAAATGACACTTATCAAATCCATTTCCGGCATTCGCGGCACGATAGGCGGAAAATCCGGCAACAACCTTACGCCGAATGATATTGTAAAATTCACAACGGCGTATGCTAAGTACATCGCTTCGACTACGCTCAGCGACCGTAGTCCGGTGGCTGAGCGTAGTCGAAGCCTAAAAATCGTTGTCGGGCGCGATGCCCGCATTTCGGGCGCGATGGTCGATAGTTTGGTGTGCGGCACGCTCATCGGTTGCGGTTGCGATGTGGTCAATATCGGTTTGGCAAGTACGCCGACCACCGAAATTGCCGTTACCGCCGAAGGGGCAGACGGCGGCATCATCATCACCGCCAGCCACAACCCCAAACAGTGGAACGCCCTGAAACTGCTGAACAGCAAAGGCGAGTTTCTGAACAAGGAAGACGGCGAAAAAGTTTTGCAGATTACCGAAAGCGAAGATACCGAATTTGCAACGGTGGATAATTTGGGGCAAATGTCCTTCAAAGATTTTTCCGATTACCATATTAATAATGTATTAAGTTTGGATTTGGTTGATGTTGAGGCTATCCGAAATGCCGATTTCAGCGTGGCGATTGATTGTGTCAATTCCGTTGGCGGCATCATTATCCCGCAGTTGCTCGAGAAACTCGGCGTTACGAAAATTACCAAACTGAATTGCGAGCCGACAGGCAATTTTGCCCACAACCCCGAGCCGCTGAAAGAAAACCTGACCGAGATTTCGGAATATATCGCGAAAAACAAAGTAGATGTCGGCTTTGTGGTTGACCCCGATGTGGACAGGCTGGCGATAGTGTGCGAAGATGGCGAGATGTTCGGCGAGGAATACACGCTCGTGTCCGTTGCCGATTATGTACTGAGCCATACCAAAGGAAATACTGTAAGTAATTTGAGTTCCACGCGAGCCTTGCGCGATGTTACGGAAAAACACGGTGGGCAGTACGCCGCCGCCGCTGTTGGCGAAGTGAATGTGGTAGAAAAGATGAAAGCCATCAATGCCGTTATCGGCGGCGAGGGCAACGGCGGCGTTATTTATCCCGCCTCGCACTATGGGCGCGATGCGCTGGTGGGCATTGCGCTCTTTCTCACTAATTTGGCAAAGAAAAAACTCAAAGTTTCCGAATTGCGCAAGACCTATCCTGAATATTTTATCTCAAAAAACAAAATAGAACTCACGCCCGACATTGATGTGGACGGCATTTTGGCGGTTATCAAAGGTTGCTACAAGCAATACGAAATAAACGACATTGACGGTGTGAAAATAGACTTTCCGCAGGGCTGGGTGCATCTGCGCAAATCGAACACCGAGCCGATTATCCGCATTTACAGCGAGGCTCCCACGCCCGAACAGGCAGATAAGTTTGCCCAAGCGGTAATTGATGAAATCAAACGAATTAGCGGGAGTATTCAAAAATAAAGCAGAACGCGGATTACGCAGATTTTCGCAGATATTTTTATAATTAAATCTGTGAAAATCCGCGTTATCTGCGTAATCCGCGTTCTATATAAGTTCCTGCCGACTAAACCAATAACCGGCAGGAGGGTAAAACATTATGGGAAATGTTTTAGAAAATTGAAAAAAACGGCTTTTCTGTTTGGTAGATTTAATAAAATACCGTACTTTTGCCCTCGCTTTAAATTAAAATTTTAGGTTAATATTGCTTTAAAGCGGTGTCTTCTAATACCTTACGCAACTTGGTAATAGGGGACACTTTTTTTGCTTTTGCAAAGGTAAGGCTGTTTATTGGAGTAGGAAATACCCTAAATGAGGTATATTTACACAAAAAAACGAAAAGAATTTTTTAAAACTCTCTTCGTTTCTTGTACCCAGACCCGGGGTCGAACCGGGATGGAAGTGAATCCACTGGTGTTTGAGACCAGCGCGTCTACCGATTCCGCCATCTGGGCATTGCTGTTTAGCGGGTGCAAAAGTACATAAAAAAATCAATCCACCAAATCTTTTTGCATTATTTTTATTCTTTTCCTGCAAAATATATTCACAACTATTGCGTTATTCAAAAAAAAGCAGTATTTTAGTCTGCTGATTTAACCAAAAACCAATAACTAATAACTAACAACTAAATACCTATGAATGAGAACTTTTGTGTTATTATGGCAGGTGGTGTAGGTAGCCGTTTCTGGCCCTTTAGCCGCAATAATTACCCGAAACAGTTTATTGATTTTTTCGGAACAGGCACTTCGTTGCTGCAAATGACTTTTAACCGTTTTCGGAAACTGATGCCCGCCGAAAACATTTATATTGTGTCGAACATCTTGTACCGCGACCTGATTCTCGAGCAACTGCCCGAAATCAACGCCTCGCAAGTGCTGCTTGAGCCTATGCGCCGCAACACCGCACCCTGCATAGCCTACGCCGTAAGCCGCATTGCCGCCGTAACGGACAGGGCGAACATCATCGTGGCACCGAGCGACCACCTCATTTTGAAAGAAGATGAGTTTGAACACATCGTCAAAACCGGCTTGGACTTTATTGCCAAAGATGACGTGCTGCTCACGCTCGGCATCAAACCCTCGCGCCCCGAAACCGGCTACGGCTACATTCAGATTGACGAGGGCGAGGGCAACCTGCGCAAAGTGAAGACTTTTACCGAAAAACCCAACATCGACCTTGCCAAAGTGTTTGTGGAAAGCGGTGAATTTTTTTGGAATTCGGGCATTTTCCTGTGGAGTTTGTCCTCCATACAAAAGGCTTTTACCGAATTTTTGCCCGATGTTGCCAGCAAATTTGAGGAAGGCAAAGCGGTGTATGGTACGGAAAGCGAGCAGGCGTTCATCAACAAAATGTATCCCTCGTGCCAAAACATTTCCATTGACTACGGCATAATGGAAAAAGCCCCGAATGTATATGTGCTTTGTGCGGACTTCGGCTGGTCGGACTTGGGAACGTGGGGCTCGCTTTACGACCTCTCGGAAAAAGATGAGAATGAGAACGTTACTCTCAAATGCGATACATTATTATATGAAAGCCAAAACAACATCGTGGCAATGTCAAAACCGAAACTTGTTGTTATTCAGGGGCTTGATGGCTACATCGTTGCCGAATCGGACAACTCGCTGCTCATTTGCAAAAAAGAAGACGAACAAAATATTCGACAGTATGTGAATGATGCCACAGTGCGCTTTGAAGGGAAAAATTATATTTGATTTTGAGGTATATAGAAAAAACGGCGGAATTTCTATTTCGCCGTTTTTATTTTTAGGCAATGTTTTTATTGTATATTTGCAGAATTTTCGTATTTTTGCACCCTCAAAATTCAAAAAATCACCGACAAAAATGTAAAATACGATTTCTTTCAAAAAACAGATAAATAACGACACCGCAAAAAGAATTGCGGCGCGATTTGTTTAACCACTTTTTAAAGAAAGAAATAATGCTTATTTTACAAAATATCTCATACCAACATTCCAATAAAGATTTATTATTTGAGAATCTTAATCTTGCTGTAAATCAGCACGATAAACTTGCATTAATCGGCAACAACGGCGCGGGAAAATCTACTTTGCTGCGAATGATTGCGGGCGAATTGCAAGCAATGGGCGGACAACTGAAAGCGGTTGTCGAACCGTATTATGTTCCGCAGGTTTTTGGGCAATACAATCATTTAAGTATTGCGCAGGCATTGCGTATTGACAAGAAAATCACTGCCTTAAATGAAATTCTGGAAGGTAATGCAACAGAAGAAAATTTCAATGTGCTGAATGACGATTGGACAATCGAAGAGCGTTGTCGCGAGGCGTTAAATCATTGGGACATCGGTAGGGACGAAAAATCTTTCGCCCTTACAAAAACAACAATGGGAACATTGAGCGGAGGGCAAAAAACAAAGGTTTTTCTCGCAGGCATCGCCATTCACCAGCCCGAATTGGTTTTGCTTGATGAGCCGACAAACCATTTGGATACAGCGGGCAGAGAACTGTTGTATCGGTTTGTAAACGAAACTTCCTGCACCCTCGTGGTGGTCAGCCACGACAGGATTTTACTCAATCAACTTGATACGATTTGTGAACTGAGCCGGCACGAAATTAAAACCTATGGCGGCAATTACAATTTTTATGTTGAGCAAAAGAAAATGGAACAAAATGCTCTAAATCAAGATATTCAGAACAAAGAAAAGGCATTTCGGCAAGCCAAAGAAAAAGCGCGGGAAACACAGGAACGGCAACAAAAAATAAGCGAGCGGGGCAAAAAACAGCAGAAAAAAGAAGGTACCGGCAAAGCAATGATGGACAAAATGAAGAACGATGCCGAAAAAACTTCGTCGAAACTGAAAAGCATTCATACGGAGAAAATTAGCGGCATTTCGCAGGAATTGCAAAACTTGCGAGCCGCTTTGCCCGACATCGACAAAATGAAGTTCGGTTTTGATAATTCGGCGTTGCACAAAGGGAAAATTCTGGTTTCGGCAAATGCAATCAATTTTGCATACCGTGTAGAGATGCTGTGGCGCGAAAACCTGAATTTCCAAATCACAAGCGGCGAGCGTATTGCGTTGAAAGGCGCAAACGGCTCGGGCAAAACCACTTTAATCAAGTTGATTTTGGGCGATTTGCAGCCGACAGTGGGCAATATCTACCGCGCCGACAATAAATCGGTATATATAGACCAAGATTATTCGCTGATTGACAACAGATTAAATATTTACGAACAAGCGCAGATTTTCAACGAGCAGGCGTTGCAGGAACACGAAATCAAAAGCCGCCTCAAGCGTTTTCTTTTTACCAAAAACGACTGGGACAAGCCGTGCAGCGCGTTGAGCGGTGGCGAAAGAATGCGGCTGATGCTTTGCTGCCTGACCATCGGCAGCCAATCGCCCGACCTCATCATTCTTGACGAGCCGACCAACAACCTTGATATTCAAAACATCGAAATGCTGACCGCCGCCATCAACGAATATGAGGGAACGCTGGTGGTAGTTTCGCACGATGAAAGGTTTTTGGAGGAAGTGGGAATTGAACGGACAATCTTGACAACTATCTGAAATTTTTTTAAAATGGCGCAAATCCCGCTTGCCCTTTTTTGAGATAAAAAAACGCAGAACATTTTGTTTCTGCGCTTTTTTGTTTAAAAAATTGAGATTTTTACAGTAAGGTTTTCTCATATATTTGAGATTGCAAAGTAAATATTATATTTACATTGCACCAAATTTTATGTACTCTTTTTCGGCATTTCTTTACTAAAAAAACTTAACCCAATTATAAATAACTGTAATTTAGCAACTTATGGAAACAAAAAAAATTCATATCGGACAATTCGTTAAAGATGCTGTAAATAACAGCGGATATACATTTGCAGAAGTAGCGCGTAGAATAGGCATTTCACGCCAACAACTCAACGGCTGGTTTCAAAAAGACGATTTATATGTAAAGGATTTATATACAGTCGCGGAAGTCATTAACAAGGATTTGCTCAAACCGTTCTGTTTGCCGAACAAAGAAGACGACAATCCTACAAAAATTTTGTTGCAAATAGAAGTCGGCAAAGACAAAATAAATGATGTACTGAATTTTATAGATGATAAAAACCTGTATCGCATTCTGAAACAATAAGTTATGCCTCATTTAATGTTGTCATTGCGGGGTTTATTCCGATTTGTCGGGACAAACTCCGCAATCCCTTTTTTCGTATCCCGCAAATATTTTCTATCTTTGCAAGTCTAAAAATATATTTTCGCAAAATGAGCGACATAATCCATTTATTGCCCGACAGCATTGCCAACCAGATAGCCGCCGGCGAGGTCATTCAACGACCGTCTTCGGTTATCAAAGAGTTGGTGGAAAATGCCATTGACGCGGGCGCAAGCAAGATACAGGTCATTGTGAAAGATGCGGGGCGCACGCTGATACAGGTCATTGATGACGGCAAAGGTATGAGCGAAACCGATGCGCGTATGGCTTTTGAGCGGCACGCCACCTCGAAAATTCGCACGGCTGACGACCTCTTCCGCCTGCGCACGATGGGTTTTCGCGGCGAGGCGTTGGCATCAATTGCCGCCATTGCGCACGTGGAACTGCGCACGCGCCGCGAAGAAGATGAACTCGGCACGCTCATTGAGATAAACGGCTCGGAAGTACTCAGCCAAACGAAAATCGCGTGTCCGCGCGGGGCAAATTTTGCCATAAAAAACCTGTTTTACAATGTACCCGCCCGCCGCAAGTTTCTGAAAGCAGACAGTACGGAACTGAGAAACCTTATCACTGATTTTCAACGTATCGCGCTGGTTTATCCCGAAATAGAATTTGAGTTTATCCACAACGACCGCCTGCTGCACGACCTCCGCGCTTGCGATTATAAACAACGCATTTTAGACGTTTTCGGTAAATCGTTGAACAACCAATTGCTTGACATAAAAGAAGACAGCGATATTATCAAAATTCACGGTTTTGTGGGCAAACCGGAGTCGGCACGGCGGCAGGGCGCATTGACCTATTTTTTCGTCAATGGGCGGTATATGAACCATTCGTATTTCCACCGCGCTGTGATGCAGGCTTACGACAAAGTGCTGCCACCGGACACAAAACCCAATTATTTCATTTATTTTGAGGTCAATCCCGCGCAAATAGACGTGAACGTACACCCCACAAAAACGGAAATCAAGTTTGAAAACGAGAATGCGATTTGGTCAATTCTCGCCGCTGCCGTCAAAGAAAGTCTGGGCAAGTTCAACGTATTTTCGCCGATGAGTTTCGACAGCGAAGTGGAAATGATAAACAATTTTGTGCCGAGCAAAGAGCCTGTTGCGCCACCCAAAGTGAGCCTTAATCCGAACTACAATCCGTTTAAAAGTGCGCCCTCTGTGCAGAATTGGGAAAAACTCTACGAAGATTTTGAAAAGCCGTCTGTGGTGGAAACGCCGCAGGAAGAAAACGCCATTGAGTATGAGGAAGAAACCTCACTCAGCGATTTTTTCCAAATTCAGAAAAAATATATTTTGCGTTCCACCGAGGCGGGCATTATGCTGATAGACCAGCGGCGGGCGCATCTGCGAGTGCTTTTTGAGGAAAACCTGCGCACGATAGCCACCCAAAAAGGCAGTTCGCAAACCCTGCTTTTCCCCGAAATATTAGACCTCAATCCCGAAGATATGCCCATTTTGGAGGTAATGCGGGAAGATTTGCAATTTTTGGGGTTTGATTTGAGCGATGGGGGCAAAAACGCACTGCAAATCAACGCCGTGCCTGCCATACTGGAAGGTGCAAGCGGCGCGGCGGTTATCGAACAAATGATTGATACACAGAAAAACAAGTCGATGGACATCAAAACGGACTTGCACGAAACCATCGCGCTGGCATTGGCAAAATCAACGGCAATCAAATCGGGACAAAAACTGACCGCCGAAGAAATGAGCCGCCTTTTCAATCGTCTGCTCAACACCTCAAATCCTAACTATGCGCCTGATGGGAAAGCGATAATTGCTCTTATTGGTAATGAAGAGATAGAAAGGAAACTGAAATGAACATCGCAGCATTAATATCGGGCGGAGTAGATAGCAGCGTAGTGGTGCATCTGCTTAAAGAACAGGGATATACGCCTTCGTTGTTTTACTTGAAAATCAGTAACGGCGAAGACGATTGTTCGTGGCAAGACGATATTGTATTGTGCCAAGTGATTGCCAAAAAATATGGCTGCCCGCTCGAAATTCTGGATTTAAACAAAGAATATTGGGACAGCGTGGTGGCGTATATGATTGACACGGTGCGAATGGGGCGCACGCCAAATCCCGATATGATGTGCAACAAATTTGTGAAGTTCGGCTACTTTGAACAAATTCGCGGTAAGGATTTCGACAAAATCGCCACCGGACATTATGCCACAACCACCGAAAAAGATGGTAAAATTTACCTTTCTACCGCCAAAGACCCGGTGAAAGACCAAACGGATTTCCTCGCGCAAATCAACTATTTGCAAGTATCAAAATTGCTCTTTCCCATCGGCAATTTGATGAAAACGGAAGTCCGCGCCATTGCCGAAAAAGCCGATTTGATAACCGCCAAACGCAAAGACAGTCAGGGTATATGCTTTCTGGGGAAAGTGAATTACAATGAGTTTATCGAACGGCATCTCGGCAAAAAAGAAGGCAAAATTATCGAACTCGAAACCGGCAAAACGCTCGGCAAACACAACGGTTTTTGGTTTCACACCATCGGGCAGCGCAAGGGCTTGGGCTTGAGTGGCGGACCTTGGTTTGTGGTTAAAAAAGATGCGGAACAAAACATTATTTACGTTTCCAACGGCTACGACCCCGAAACGCAATACGGAAACGTCATTGATTTAAAAGCATTCAACTTTATTACCGAAGACCCTTTCGGCGATTTTTCGGACGAGAAAGATATTACTTTCAAAATCCGCCATACGCCCGAATTTACACGCGGGAAATGGCTGAAAACCGGCAATACATATCGCATTATCGCCGATAAAAAGCAGCAGGGCATTGCATCTGGACAGTTTGGCGTGGTGTATGACGAAAACGCGCAGATTTGCTGGGGCAGCGGAGAAATATTTTAGAATGCGGATATACTAAACACAAAGTTCGCAAAGTTGCAAAGACGCAAAGTTTTATTATACTTCGCGCCTTTGCGGTTTTGCGAACTTTACGTTTAGTATAAAATCCATTCTTTTTTATTATATCAAAAAAAAGTCGTACCTTTGTCTTTTCAAATTTAATCCTAAATAAAAATGAGTGCAATAGCAGCAAAAAAAATGGTAACCGCCACTTACGACCTCTATGTCGATGGCGAAAACGAGGAAGAGTTGATGGAACAAGCCACCGAACAACAGCCTTTGGTTTTTTGTTTCGGTATCGGAATGATGCTTGAACGCTTTGAGCAAAACCTCAAAGGAAAAAAGGCGGGCGACAAGTTCGATTTCGTCATTGACCACAGCGAGGCGTATGGCGAATATGACGATGAAAGCGTGGTGGATTTGCCCAAAAATATTTTTGAGGTTGATGGTAAATTCGACAACGAAATGATTGCCGAAGGCAGTTTTGTGCCTTTGATGGACAGCGAAGGCAACCGCGTGAGCGCCACTGTTGTGAAAGTGGGCGACACTACCGTTACGGTGGATTTAAACCACCCCTTGGCGGGCGAAAACCTGCATTTCATCGGCGAAATCCTCGAAGTGCGCGATGCCACCGAAGAAGAATTGATTGCTATTCTTAACCCGAGTTGCGGCGGCGGTTGCTCGTCAGATTGCAGTGATGGCTGCGGTTGCGGCTGCGGAGAATAAAAAAGAACGCTGTCATTGCGGGCTTGACCCGCAATCCCCCAAGACGCAATGACAAATAATGGAAGATTATGAACACTTTTGGTAACATATTCCGTTTGACAAGTTTCGGCGAGTCGCACGGGCGGGCGATTGGCGGCATTATTGATGGCTGTCCGGCGGGTATTGCGGTTGATGAGGCGTTTATTCAGAATGAGTTAAACCGCCGCCGTCCCGGTCAGTCTGCCATTACCACCGCCCGAGACGAGAAGGACAAAGTGGAGTTTCTCTCCGGCATTTTCGAGGGAAAAACCACCGGTACGCCCATCGCTTTTGCAGTGTGGAACGCCGACCAGCACAGCAACGACTATGAAAACCTGCGCGAGGCATTCCGCCCTTCGCACGCCGACTACACCTACCAAACGAAGTACGGCATTCGCGACCATCGTGGCGGCGGGCGCAGTTCGGCACGCGAAACCATTTCGCGCGTGGTGGCGGGTGCGTTGGCAAAACTTGTGCTGCGGCAAATCGGCGTGGAAATAACCGCTTACACTTCGCAAGTGGGCAACATCAAACTGTCAGGCACTTACAAAAATCACGATTTGTCTTTGATTGAAACAAACGCCGTGCGCTGCCCCGATACCGAAACGGCGCAAGCAATGGAAAACTATATTCTTCAAATCAAAAAAGAGGGCGATACCATCGGCGGCGTGGTCAGTTGCGTGATAAAAAATGCGCCTGTCGGTTTGGGCGAGCCTGTTTTCGGCAAAGCGCACGCCGAACTTGCTGCCGCGATGTTGAGCATCAATGCCGCGCACGGTTTCGACTACGGACTTGGCTTTGACGGCGCGGCTCTGCGCGGGTCGGAAACGAATGACGAGTTTTGCAGCGAAAACGGCAAAATCCGCACCCGCACCAACAATTCGGGCGGCATTCAGGGCGGCATCACCAACGGCGAGGATATTTATTTCCGCGTGCTGTTTAAGCCTGTGCCTACGCTTTTGAAAGACCAAAACACAGTGGATTTACAGGGCAACGAAACCATTTTGAAAGCCAAAGGACGGCACGACCCCTGCGTTTTGCCGCGTGCTGTGCCGATAGTAGAGGCTATGGCGGCTTTGGTGGTTTTGGATTTGTGCTTGCGCGACAGGGCACACGGATTACGCGGATAACACGGATTTTCACGGATAATTTCAATACATTATATTATTATGGAACACTTTATTAAATATGTAGATATTCATAATTTCAAGTCAATTAAAGATTTGAGATTGGAAGATTGTCGACGGATAAACTTGTTTATCGGCTATCCGAATGTGGGAAAGTCTAATGTTTTGGAGGCATTGGGGTTGTTTTCTGTGCCGTATTTGGAAATAGACGAAAATCTGAATAAATTTATTCGAGTAGAAAATAGAAATGAATTATTTTATAATACTGCATTGAATTATTGTGGTGTTGAAACAAATCTCGAAAGAATTGCATTTGAAATAGATGACTATGGTTTGAGAATACATCGCTATCTTGATTCAGAATTAAAAGGATATGATTTTTCCAAGAAATTAAAATTATTAGCCCAAATTAGTTCTCTTACACCAAGTGAAAAATTCCCAAAAAGCAATATATTGCGGTATATTTTTAATCCGCAACAACAATGGAAATCTACCGGAGATAAATATTTGTTGCCTCCTTTTGGTGAAAATATTATTGACGTGTTATCTTATAATTCTAATATAAAGGAAGTCAAATCTTGGATAAAAAAAGAACTTGAAATATATAAATTAGAACTTGTTTTGGATAAAACAGATAGTAAATTAAAAGTCCAAAAGCGTTTGAACGAAGACGAAGTTTATAGTTTGCCATATTCTTCGATTGCCGACACTTTGCAGCGCATTATTTTCTACAAAACAGCCATTGCCTCAAATAAAAACAGCGTTTTACTGTTTGAAGAACCTGAGGCACACGCATTTCCGCCTTATATTAAAACTATGACACAGGATATTATTGATACAAAAACCAATCAATTTTTTATTGTTACGCACAGTCCATTTGTCATCAATGATTTTATAGAATATGCCGATTTGCGAAAAGAAGTATCTATTTATTTGTTTGATTTCAAAAATGACCAAACAACAGTAAAACGCTTGACAGACGAAGAAGTAAATGAAGTATATGAATATGGTATAGATTTATTTTTCAACATTGAAAGTTTCTTACAAGATGAATAATTGGCATATTTTAACGGAATGTTACATTGACACTTTGCTTGTACGCACGCTTTCGCCTGCAAAACAATATAATCATCAATTTTCTTGTAACAATGTATTGAAAACAATGTCCGAAAAGTTTTCAAACAATGCTGCGTTGGGAATTATAGATAATGACAAAGACAAACAGGAGGTGTTTAATACTTTTAATTGTCTGCAACAATTTGAGTTATTTTCTATTTATCAAATCGGCAATAAATCACATTTTATTATTACAATAGGCGCAAAACATAAGGCAATTGAAGATTTTATTTTGAAAAATGCAGAAAAATGTAACATTTCTCTTTCAGATTATAATTTGCCAACCGATTTAAACGGATTGAAAAACATAACAAAACAGATTCGTTCTGTAAAAGATGCTGAACTGAAATTTAAACGCTTATTCACAGCCATCAAACAAAACGAAAACTCCGATTTTTCCATTTTAGCAAAATGGATTGAGGCATTTAAAACAGACCCTTATCATTTAGAAATATGAACGATAACTTTTTCCTAATCGCCGGTCCCTGCGTAATCGAGGGCGAAGAAATGGCATTCGACATTGCCGAGAAACTGGTAAAAATAACCGAGCGGCTGCAAATTCCCTATCTTTTCAAAGGCTCGTACCGAAAGGCTAACCGCTCGCGGCTGGATTCTTTTACCGGCATTGGCGATGAGAAGGCATTGAAAATTTTGCAGGCAATCGGGAAACAATTTAATATACAGACCGTTACCGATATTCACACAGCCGAAGAGGCGGCGTTGGCAGCAGAATATGTTGATGTGCTGCAAATTCCCGCGTTCCTTTGTCGGCAAACGGATTTGCTCGTGGCAGCGGCAAAGACAGGCAAGATTGTGAATGTCAAAAAAGGGCAATTTGTGTCGGCGGAGTCAATGCAATTTGCGGCGCAAAAAGTGGCGGAGAGCGGCAACCCGAATGTGATGCTTACCGAGCGCGGCACGATGTTTGGCTATCAGGATTTGGTGGTCGATTTCCGCAGCATTCCCGCGATGCAGCAGTTCGGTTATCCTGTCATGCTTGATGTTACGCACTCGTTGCAGCAGCCCAACCAGACTTGCGGCGTGAGCGGCGGGCGACCGGATTTAATTGAAACCATCGCCAAAGCGGGTATTGCCGTTGGGGCAGACGGCTTGTTTATGGAAACGCACCAAAACCCCGCCGTTGCAAAATCTGACGGCACAAATATGTTGCGCCTCGACTTGATGGAGGAACTTTTGGAAAAATTGGTAAAAATCAGAAAAGCGATAATATGAAATTAGTTTTTGCCACAAACAACGCCCACAAACTGCACGAAGTATCGGCATTGTTGCAAGAAAACGTGCAACTTTTGAGCCTGAACGACATAAACTGCCACGCCGACATACCCGAAACTGCCGACACTTTGGAAGGAAATGCCCTGCAAAAAGCGCGTTACGTGTATGAAAATTTCGGCGCGGATTGCTTTGCAGACGACACCGGTTTAGAGGTTGAGGCGTTGAACAATGCGCCCGGCGTGTATTCTGCACGCTATGCCGGTGAACAGAAAAATCCGCAGGATAATATGCAAAAATTGTTGGCGGAAATGGCGGACAAAGACAACCGAAAAGCACGTTTCCGCACGGTTATTGCGCTAATTATCAATGGAAAAGAATACCTTTTTGAGGGCGAAGTGCGCGGCGTTATCGAAAGAGAAAAACGTGGTGCGGCGGGTTTCGGCTACGACCCGATTTTTACACCCGAAGGTTTTACGGAAACCTTTGCCGAACTGCCTTTGGAAGTGAAAAACGAAATTAGCCACAGAGGGCGAGCGGTAAAAAAGTTAGTTGAATTTTTGAAATAAAAAAACAGAATTACAAATATTGTTTTAATTCTATTATCACAATGCAGGCAAGTAATTTGCCTGCTATTTTTTTGTTCAAATGTTAAAAATGCAGTCTTCACAAAAAATAATGACGAAAAAAATTGCAATGTGATAATAAATATATTATCTTTGCGCCATCAATCAATAAGGTTGAACGTTCATTTAATGATTGACGACAAAGACCTAAAAGGTCGGGTAGCAGAACTTGAGGAAAATCTCAATTACTACCTCCGAAACTACAATCGGTTGATTGCTATCGGTTTTAGAAAATCGGTGTTAGATACAGAAATTGAGGCGATTACACAAGAGATTAAATCTTTGAGCCTCCGAACAAGACTGTTCTAACAGAAAAAGAAGTCCGCTGTCTGCAGCGGCGGACTTTCTTTTAATCAAAAAAATATCAAAACTATGGACACAAAAAAAGAATTTTTCAGACTTAAAGACAAGTGGAAACGCGCCAAAGGCAGCGAAAAAGAACTTGTGGAAAAAGAAATGGACAATTTCTTTGCCTCGCTTACGGAAACACAAAAAGTGGAAGTGCAATCGGCTGTAACAGAGGATTTTTCCCTTATGCACAAGGAAGTTTCCGAAATCAATAAAGTTTTGGATACAAGAGAAAAATTGGCAGAAATATTGCCTTATATATCGGTTTCCAATATTGCAAAAAACTTTTTCGGCAAATCATCTTCGTGGTTTTATCAGCGATTGAACGGCAATAAAATTCACGGAAAATCGGTGCAATTTTCGCCACAGGAAATACTTACGCTACAAGCCGCACTTGTTACCATCTCTCAAAACATTAACAAATCGGCGAAGGGTCTGAAGTAAATGCTTTTGTATTTCCCAAAAACAACTTGCGCCAGACTGTGCGGGCGGTAAAAAAGTTGGTTGAATTTTTGAAGTAAATGAGTTACTATTGAATGAATTACACTTGCTTTTTCTGGATTGCTTCGTTCCTCGCACTGACGCACTGCTCTTGGGTTTCGCGTCATTGCGAGGAACGAAGCAATCCAGAAAAACAAATTGACGGATTATATATTAAGAAAAAATAAAAACACAAATGAATATAACAGCAATAAGAGCCGACTTCCCAATCCTTTCCGAACAAATCTACGGAAAGCCCTTAGTCTATTTCGATAATGGCGCGACCACGCAAAAACCTCGCGCGGTAGTCGAAAAACTCGTTGATGGCTATTACAAGCACAACGCCAATATCCATCGCGGCGTGCATTTCCTCAGTCAGGAGGCGACTGAGGCGCACGAGGCGGCGCGAGAAACGGTGCGGGCGTTCGTCAATGCGCGTTCCACCAACGAAATTATTTTTACGCGCGGAACGACTGAGGCGATTAACCTCGTGGCAAGCAGTTTTGGCGAGTTGTTCGCGGAGGGAGATGAAATTATCGTCAGCCAAATGGAACACCACTCAAACATCGTGCCGTGGCAACTTCTCGGAAACCGAAAAGGCACAGTGCTCAAAGTTATTCCCTTTGACGAGCGGGGTGAATTGCGCCTCGAAACACTTGACACGCTGATTACCGAACGGACAAAACTCATTGCCGTTACGCAGGTATCCAACGCTTTGGGAACGGTCAATCCGGTGAAAGAAATCATCGCAAAGGCGCACTCTCGCGGCATTCCCGTGTTGATTGACGGGGCGCAGAGCGTTCCGCATTTCAAAATTGACGTACAGGATTTAGATGCAGATTTTTTTGTTTTCAGCGGACACAAAATTTACGCGCCCACAGGCATCGGCGTGCTTTACGGCAAAGAGGCGTGGCTCGACAAAATTCCGCCATATCAGGGTGGGGGTGAGATGATTGACAAGGTAACTTTCGAGAAAACGACTTTCAATGTGCTGCCTTTCAAGTTTGAGGCGGGAACGCCTGATTTTATCGGCTCTACGGCGTTGGCAGAGGCGTTGCGATATGTTTCAACCATCGGTTTGGAAAAAATTGCGGTGCACGAGCAGGAACTTTTGGCGTATGCCACCGAAAAACTTCTGCAAATAGACGGCTTGCGGATTATCGGCAACGCGCGGCACAAAAGCAGCCTCGTGTCTTTCCTCGTGGGCGATATTCACCCTTACGACATCGGCACGATTCTGGACAAACTCGGCATCGCCGTGCGCACGGGGCATCACTGCGCCCAGCCGGTGATGGACGCTTTCGGCATCGAAGGCACGGTGCGGGCATCGTTTGCGCTGTATAATACGAAGGAAGAAATTGATGTGCTCGCGACCGGCATTGAGCGGGCGCGGAAAATGTTTGCAAAATGAAAAAGATAGTTTTACCCGCCGAATGGCATAAGCAAAGTTTTGTGCAACTGACTTTTCCGCACGCGGATACGGATTGGCAGCCGTATTTGGAAGAGGCAACGGAATGTTTCCGAAATATTGCGCGGGAAATTTCTTTGCGCGAGGAATTGTTGATAACGCCCCCCGAAATTCCCAGCAATGACACGTGGGCGAGAGATTGCGGCGGAATTACCGTTTTTGAGAACGGCAAACCTGTCATTCTTGATTTCACTTTCAACGGTTGGGGGCTGAAATTTGCTGCGGATAAAGATAATTTGATTACCTCAAAAATATTCGGCACGGATTGCAAATCCGCGCCAGCGGACAGATGGAACTATAAAGACTGCCGCAATTTCATTCTCGAAGGCGGCAGCATAGAATCTGACGGCAAAGGCACAATCCTGACCACCGAAAAATGCCTGCTTTCGGAAAACAGAAACTATCTTTCAAAAGCGGAAATCGAAGAAAAATTAAAAGAATATCTCGGCGCGGAAAGAATTTTGTGGCTTGCGAACGGCTATCTCGCGGGCGATGATACGGACAGTCATATTGACACATTGGCGCGGTTTTGTCCCAATGATACGATTGTTTATGTGAAGTGCGAAGACGAAAATGATGAGCATTTTTCGGAGTTGCAGGCAATGGAAAATGAGTTAAAAGCCTTTCGCACATTAGACGGACAGCCGTATCGCTTGTTGCCTTTGCCGATGGCTGATGCGGTGTATTACGATGGCGAAAGGTTGCCCGCCACGTATGCCAACTTTCTGATAATTAACGGCGCGGTGTTGTATCCGACTTACCGCCAACCGAAAAATGACGAGCGGGCGCGTGAAGTTTTGCAAGCGGCTTTTCCCGACCGCGAAATTGTGGGTATAGATTGCAGCGTGCTTATCAGGCAACACGGCTCGCTGCATTGTGTAACGATGCAATATCCTGAAATAAATGAATAATAGATATTTGTTCATATTGCTGTTTTTATTGCTTATCGGCTTTTTCTTGCTCGATATTCTGTTTGGCAGCGTAATGATTTCGTTGCGCGATTTTGTGGTGGCGTTTGGCGAAGAAAGCATTTACAGGGAAATTATTTTCAATTTCCGCTTGCCAAAGGCTTTGACGGCGATTTTGACCGGCGCGGCATTGTCCGTTGCGGGGCTGCTGATGCAGACGCTTTTCCGCAATCCGCTGGCGGGACCCGATGTGCTGGGCGTAACGGCGGGCGCGAGTTTGGGCGTGTCGTTGATGGTGATGAGTGCGGGCGTGTTGCCTGCCTTTTTTGCGGCATCGGGCTGGGGGCAGATTTTGGGTGCGGTGGTCGGCTCTACATTTATTTTGCTTATCGTTTTGGCGGTGTCGCTGCGCGTGAAAAGCGCGGTGTCGCTGCTCATTATCGGGATTATGTTCGGCAGCATTGTCGGCTCGGTGGTCAATATTCTGCAAAGCGTGAGCAACCCCGATGCGCTGAAAATCTATATTGTTTGGACTTTCGGCAGTCTGGGCGCGGTTACCTGGACTTTTATGAAAGTGATGTTTCCGATAGTGGCAGTGGGGCTGCTGTTGGCGTTTTTCCTGCAAAAACGGCTGAACGCCATATTGCTTGGCGAGCATTATGCACAAAATCTGGGTGTGTCCATTCCGCAAACGCGCTTTCTTGTCATCTTGGCAACAAGCCTCTTGGCAGGCGCGACAACGGCTTTTACGGGTCCCATTGCTTTTATCGGCGTGGCAGTGCCGCATTTGGCGCGAGGGTTTTTCCGAACTTCCGACCACCGCACACTTTTGCCCGCGTGTATGCTTTGCGGCGGGTTGCTGATGCTGGTGTGCGACCTCGTTTCGCAACTGCCCGGCGGGGGATATACCCTGCCGATTAATTCAATCAGTGCGCTCTTTGGTGCGCCGCTGATTATTTGGGTGATTTTTAGGAATAAACAATTATAAATGATTTGTTTTTTTATCATTAATTATTGGCGAAATCGCCGCCGAAAAAAAATCCTGACAATGTTTGCGAACATTATCGCCGCCGAGAAAAAATCCTGACATCGTGCGTGCAGGAAATCGCCGCCGAAAAAAAACCTGACATCGTGCGTGCAAGAAATCGCCGCCGAAAAAAAAACCTAACATCGTGCGTGCAAGAAATCGCCGCCGAAAAAAAAACCTGACATCGTGCGTGCAGGAAATCGCCGCCGAAAAAAAAACCTGACATCGTGCGTGCAGGAAATCGCCGCCGAAAAAATTTTAACAAATATCGCATTTTCTGTATAAAAAAAAATAAAAACAATGCCTGTAAATTTAAAAGACACATTAGTAATCGGAATTTCCTCTCGCGCACTGTTCGATTTGGAAAAAGAAAACACGCTTTTCGACCAATCGGGCGTGGAGGAGTATCAACGTTATCAAATAGAGAACGAAAATGTTCCTTTGGAAAAAGGCACTGCCTTTCATTTGATAGAATCGCTGCTGAAAATCAATTCTTACCGAAAGGACAAGCAACTGATTGAGGTGGTGGTGATGTCGCGCAATTCGCCGGACACGGGGCTGCGGATTTTAAACTCCATCAGCCATTACGGTTTGCCCATCACGCGCTCGGCTTTTACGAGCGGCGAGCCGTTGGCGGATTATGTAGAATCTTTTGAGGTGGATTTGTTCCTCTCGAAACACGAGGCGGATATTCAAGATATTATCAACTCCGGCAAATGCGCCGCCGCGCTCATTTACGACCACCCGAAGGACTACAAGCCCGACACACAAACGGTGCGCATTGCCTTTGACGCCGATGCGGTGATTTTTTCTGACGACAGCGAGCGCATTTTCAAAGCGGAAGGCTTGGAAAAATTTCAGGAGAACGAGCGGGAAAACGAGAATGTACCGTTGCTCGAAGGACCTTTCGCCAAATTCATCAAAGTGCTGTCCAAAGTGCAGTCTGAACTCAACGAGCGGCTGATACGCATAGCCATCGTTACGGCTCGCGACTATCCTGCCAATATCCGCGTTATCAAAACCCTGCGGGCGTGGGGCGTGAGCGTAGATGAAGCGTTTTTTCTCGGCGGCGTACCCAAAGACAAAGTGCTGAAAGCCTTTAATGCGCATATTTTCTTCGACGACCAGGAACTGCACGTCAAACCGGCATCTGACGTTGTGCCGTCAAGCCGTGTGCCATATAAGAAATAAATGAATTGAAATCCGTCAGTTAAAACTGACGGCAATAAGTAACAAAAGTCGGCTTAAGCCGACTTCTGCCTATTGCCGTCAGATTTATCTGACGGATTTTTATTTATTCGTAATAAACAATGTCATCAATGCAAGCATATTTCGGCGTATTCACGCCATAATCGCCGGTATCTGACGACTCGAAAGCGAAACCGAGTTTGTTCACTTTCCCCAGTTTGCTTAAATTAACAAATGTCCATTGGTTGCAGATAAAGTTTTTGCCTGCGCGGAAATCGGCGAGGTAAAACTCCTCATCAGTGGTCTTCGTACCAGCGGCATCAAAGCCTGTGATAATGATTTTAAACCAGTCTCCTTCGGCAAACTTTTTGGAAAAGCCGCTGCCGCTGCGCATATCAAGGGCGGCAACGGTGGCGTTGTTAACCCACAAGCCTTTGAATTGGTGGGCTTGTCCGGCAGGCAGTTGGCAGTAGGTCGTTTCGTAGTTTGCACCCTCGTACCAGCCATCATAAGCAACGGCGAACTTCTGCGAGCCATTCGCGCCGCCCGTGCCGAAAACGCTGTACTGATTGTCGTAACCGGCGGTAACGCTGTCCGTGTTGCTCGACACCGCAAAGCCCGACCACGACCACTCATCGCTGTAATTGTAGAAATCGACATCGCTCAAAATCAGCCCGTTGGGGAAACTGTTTTGATAGCCATTTTCATTCAAAGCCACGTACTCAAATGAAATACGTTGCACTTCTTTTTGTACTTCGACCTCTTTTATCACTTCCACTTCTTTTTCGCAGGAAGAGAAAAATGCTGCAATAACGGCAGCTGCTACATAATAATTGATTTTTTTCATATAACTGTAAATTTTTAAAATGTTAGAAAATCCCGCGCAGCAACATTTCCCGTTATATGAAAAATCCGAAAAGATAATGGTTAGTTTATCTTTCCGCGCTTTATTTTCCCGAAAGCAACGAAAAATGTGATGACTTTGGCAGGTCTTCTGACTTGTTCTGTGAACGCCTTCCCAGCCTTCCCTAACCCCTCCGCAAGAGGGGGAAAAGACCAGTGGCAAAGTGTGTTCAAAATAATCAATTAACTGTTTTAATTGAAAAGAACTTACAGCAGCGGGTACTGTTCAGGATTTTCACCTGATTCCCTATTCTTCAACGTTTCTTGAAAAAAAACATTGAAACCAAAATCGGGGGCAAAGGTAGAAATAAAAATAAAACGGTACAAATTTTTGCACCGTTTTATTTTATTGTTTTTTTATCTGTCCGTAATTATCGCCTCCGTGCGCCTGTTCAACGCCCGCCCCGCTTCAGTATCGTTGGTAGCAATCGGTCGCGTTGCGCCGTAGCCTGCAAAGGTCAGCCGTTCGCGAGCGATGCCTTTCTTTATCAAATAATTATATACGGCGCGGGCGCGGTGTTCGGACAATTTCTGATTATAGTCGTCAGAGCCTTTGCTGTCCGTGTGTCCGGCGAGTTCGAGTTTCACGCGCGTGTTTTGCAGCAGGAAGTCATACACGCGGTCGAGTTCCGCCTTCGATTTGGGTTTCAGGTCATAAAGGTCGAAGTCAAAGAAGACATTTTTCAGGATAACCGACCTACCTTTTTCTATGCGCGGCAGTTCAATATCTTTGCTGATGCGTATTTCCGTAGTGTCCCCCTCGCCGAAATGCCCCGAGTGGAAAATATAATTCTTCTTACTCACGTGGAAACCATACTCCTTATCCGCAGGCAAGGCAGCCATAAAGTTGCCCGTTTCCGAGTCCGACACCGATTTATAAACCACCTCGTCGTCTTCCAGCCTGTATAACTCTACTTGCGCCTGCATAGGCACTTTTTTGTCATAATCGTACACATTTCCTTTGAAATATTTGACCGGCTCGGGGCGAATGGCATCGTACAGCACAATTTCGTAAATATCCTTTCCGCGACCGTTGTTCTCAATGCCGTCTGACGAAAAATAGGCTTTGTCCCCCCGCGCATTCACCACAAAACCCATCTCATCGCGGTGCGTGTTAATCGGGTAGCCCAAGTTTTTGGGTTGCGACCACGTGTTGCTTTTTCCGTCTTCGCGGCGCGAAAGATAAATGTCATATCCGCCCAGCCCCGCGTGTCCGGTTGACGAAAAGTACAGTGTCTTGTTGTCCGCGTGGATGAACGGCGAGAACTCGTCCCCCTCCGTGTTTACCGGAAAACCGAGATTGACCGGGTCGCTGAATGTCAATTTGCCGTCTGCCCCGATGTTCGCTTTGCATTTCCAAATATCTTTGTTGCCCTTGCCGCCCGGTCTGTTGCTCGAAAAGAACAGTTCGTTGCCCGCCGCCGAGAAACTCGGACTTGTTTCCCAATATTTTGAGTTCAGCGGCTCGCCCGGATTTATCGGCTCAGTCCAGATTTCGCCCTTTTTGATGGAATAATAAATGTCGCACCCGCCCATTCCCGCGCGGCGGTCGCAGGCTACGAAAAACATATATTGTCCGTCAAACGAAAAGGTCTGCGCCCCCTCGTTGCCGTAGGTGTTCATCGGTGCGCCGATGTTTAGGCTCTTTGTCCAAACGCCATTCACCTTTTTGCTATGATAAATTTCCTCGTGAATGCCCATCGTTACGTTGCTGCCGGGCAGTTTGCCGTAGAGAACGGTCATCGAAAGCGTCTGCTCATCGGCGGTAATCGAGGGCCAATAATCATCATAAATGGTATTCAGTTGCGCCCCCAAGTTCTTTGGGTCGAAAGGTACGGGGTGGTTTCGCAAGTCCTGCGCCGTTTTGCATTTTTCTATCCACTCGACAATCCGCGAATTTTTATCCTCTTCGGCAATAGACGAAAACGAACTTTGTGCATCTTTGTACAAACCGTTTTCGTATTGCGCCATTGCCATTCGTTGGTAGGTTTCCGACACGCGCGGGAAATTCTTGTTCGTAGCCCGCTGCAAAGTGGAAATGCGCAAGTCCTCATTCCCCATCGCCTTATACGTTTCTGCCAACAGCCAAAATGCCTCAACAAAATACTTGTCTTTGTCAATGGCATCGCGAAAACCCTTTACCGCCTCTTTGTTGCGCCCCATACGCATCTGACTGACCGCCTCCAAATAGGCTTTTTGTGCACCTTTTGACTTGGTGGAAACGTTTTGAGCATAAACAGGCAACAACATTGCCCAACATACAAAGATAATAAATATTTTTCTCATTTCAAAATAGAATTTCTAACGATTTCGATTAATTCGTTTTGGTTTTCAATATATTTCGCCGTATCCACAGGCTCGTGTATAATGAGCGTAATTTTGCGTGGCGTAGCCCAATAAGTAGTGCGCGGCATCACTTCAAATGCGCCGCGTATGGTTATCGGCACAATGGGCAGTTGCAAATCCGATGCGATTTGAAACCCGCCCCGCTTAAACGCCCCGACCTCGCCGGTATAGGTGCGCGACCCTTCGGGGAAAATGACCACCGACAAGCCGTTCACCAACTTCTTTTTTGCCTCATTAATGCTTTGCAAAGCCGCTTTTGCCTGTCCGCGAGCAATGAAAATATGCCCCGCCGAGCGACAGGCGTGTCCCACAAAAGGGATTTTTTCAAGTTCCTTTTTCATTATCCATTTAAAAGGCACGTTGAGCCAGCCGTAGATGCTAAAAATGTCGTAAAAACTCTGGTGGTTTGCCGCAAAAACATAGGAATGATTTTTGGCAATATTCTCTCTGCCGACCACTTCCACGCGCACAAAGGACAGCCAACACATCAGCCGCGCCCAAGTCCGCGCAGGGTAAAAGCCCCAAATGCGGTCGTCAAAGAAACTGCACATCAGTATCGTGATAAGTGCCGTCAATATGGTTACAACAGCCATTATTGGTACGAAAACGACACAAAAATAAATCCGATACAAAACCTTAATCATTACTTTTGCTTTTTTGAATGGGCAAAAATAAGCATTTTATTCCAAATTTCGCCGTACTTTTGTCAAAAACTTCTTCATTTTTTCCGAATCTTTTTCTTCGATAATGGCGAGAAGGTTTTTCAATTCCGCGCGAATATTCTCTATCTGCCCGACAGTGAAAGGGTTAAAGAGAATTTCCGTGAGCAAAAAATCGTCTTCCGACAGCAGTCCGCGTGCAATGTCCAAGTGGCGTTTGAAAGTCGTACCCGGTGCCTTTTGGTGTTTCATCACGGAGGCGAAAACCAGCGTGGAGGCAAAGGGAATGGACAGCGAGTAGGCAATTGTTTCGTCGTGTTCGGTAAAAGTGTAGTCAAAAATCTGCAGTTTCAGCGAGTTGTACAAATCTTTGAAAAACGCTTTGCCCAGATGGTCGCTCTCGCTGATGATAATCGCGCTTTGCGTGCTGAGGTTGTCGAGCGTGGCAAAGGTGGGTCCAAACATCGGGTGCGAGGACACGTAGCGAAAACCGCTTTTTTCGTAAAACGCCTGCAAGCCGGTTTTCACAGACGCGATGTCCGAAAGAATGCAGCCGGCGGGCAAGTGCGGAATTACTTTTTCAAATGCCGAAATGGTGTATTTCAGCGTAACGGCGTTGATAACGAGTTCCGGCTCAAAGGCTTTTATCTCGTCATATTGGGTCATACGCAAAGTGTTGAAAACAAAGCGCAACCGCTTGGGGTCTGTGTCGAACAAAGCGACTTCGTGCTGCAAACAAAGCACGTCTGTGAGGAAAGTTCCCATCTTTCCTGCACCGAGAATTAGGATTTTCATTTTATTATAATTTTTTTCTGTCAAAATATTTGATTGATTAAAAATAATGTTGTACTTTTGTCGCATAAAACGATGTGTATAACTATTGCGTGTTTGTTGCGGGTTGTACAGTCGTTTTTTCTATTGCTGTAATGCAGTATTGAATATGTTCGCCTTTCCCGCGCAAAAGTCCGACAGTCAGTTTTATTTTCCCAAAACTTGACTTATTGTACTGCATAATAATAACCTCCGAAAAACGGCTTTGTTTTTTATTTCCTTCTTTGGGTTTGGTATGCGTTATTACTTTTGCAAGTTCCAATATTTCAGTCAAATAAGTAACGGCAATGGTAGATTTATAACTTCGCGCTGCTTTTTCGGCAGTTTCCTGAATAGATAAAAATTTGACATAAATAAATGCCTGTAAACTTGCATTATACACACGTTTTTCAGGATTCGTGGCATTCCATTGCGCATAAAAATCTTTGATGATTTTTTCGCGTTCTTGAACTTCTTCTTTTGTTTTCCCCTGTGGAATTTCAATTTTATTGTTCATATTATTCTTTGTTTTTTTGCACGCAGATAACGCAGATTTTTAGGATTTGCGCAGATAAAATTCTATAATCTGCGTAAATCTGCGTTATCCGTGTCATCTGTGTCATCTGCGTGCCAAAAAATTACTTCATTATCTCCAACTGATGCCTAACCGATTCCTCGTGTATCGCCACAAAAATGGTCTTGATAAAATCCTCGCTCAAGCCCAGCGGCGCGGCTTTGGCGGCTTGCTTTTGCAGGATTTCGTCGTAGCGTTCGGTTTGCAGAATGGCAATGTTGTGTTCCTTTTTGTACTTGCCTATTTCTTCCGACACGCGCATACGCGCCACGAGCGTTTCGAGCAGTTTTTCGTCGTGTTCGTCTATCTGTCGACGCAGTTGGGCGAGGCTTTCGGTGCTTTGCTTTTCATCGCGCACCACGAGGGTGCTGATGATGTATTCCAGCACATCGGGCGTAACCTGCTGTGCGGCATCACTCCACGCTTTGTCGGGGTTGCAGTGGCTTTCCACGATTAAGCCGTCAAAACCCAAGTCCATCGCCTGCTGGCTGATGGGCGCAATCAGTTCGCGGCGTCCGCCGATGTGGCTCGGGTCGCAAATAATGGGCAGGTTGGGCAGGCGGCGGCGCAGTTCCATCGGAATGTGCCAATGCGGCAGGTTGCGGTAAATCTTCTTGTCGAAACTGCTAAACCCGCGATGAATAGCCCCGATGCGGCGGATTCCTGCGTTGTAAATCCGTTCAATCGCGCCAATCCACAAATCCAAATCGGGATTAACGGGGTTTTTGATAAGCACCGGAATATCCACGCCTTCGAGCGCATCGGCGATTTCCTGCACCGCAAAGGGGTTGGCAGAGGTGCGTGCGCCTATCCACAGCAGGTCGATGTCGTTAGACAGGGCTTCGCGCACGTGTTTGGCGGTGGCTACTTCGGTGGAAACGTACATACCCGTTTCGGCTTTCACACGCTTGAGCCACTGCAAGCCTTCTGCGCCTACGCCTTCAAAGCCTCCCGGTTTGGTGCGCGGTTTCCATATTCCGGCGCGATAGATTTTTACTCCCCTGTCTGCCAACTGTTTGGCTGTGCACAGGGTTTGTTCTTCGGTTTCGGCACTGCAAGGTCCCGCAATCAGTAAGGGACGGTCGTTGGCAATGCCATTTAAGTTAATTGGTTGTAAGTCCATTTTTTTTGAAATTTAAATTATGAATTATGTATTATAATCGCCAAAAAATACTAACATTATTATTGTTTCTACAAGTGTTTTCATTTCTATATTCCCGAAATCTACTATGCAAACCACCATAAATATAAATTCTTGCAATTTTGTCAATTACAGGTTTCATTGCTTCTATCGGGTCGCCACATAGCGGAACTTTTGCATAATCATCTGCTATTTGATACATTGTTTCCCAATCTGAATTAGAAAATGAATAACTTTCATTTACAAAATTCAGTGAAAATGATTTATCTTGAATTTCTTTGATTTTCAACTCTTTTCTCTGTTCTGCCATTTTAGAATTTTGGGGCAACCGCAAAGGAAATGCACAGAATTTTTTACACCCATTTTCTTCAATAAATTCAATCGTTTTTTTAAAAGTTTCTACCGTTTGGCTCGGAATACCAAAAATAATACTGATTTCGTAAATAATATCCCTTTCTTTTAATTCTTTCATTACACTTTTAACTTGCTCAAGATTATTTTTTCGATTTAGAATTTTCATTTCTGTTTCGTGAATAGTTTGCAAACCAAATTCAAGCGAAATTCTATCTTTATGTTTTTGGCAAATATCAAGAAATTCACTGCCAATTTCATTTTTAATTGGCGAAAAGTGCATTTGTAAATTGATTTTACAACTTGGTATAGACAATAATTTTTTCAAGGTTGTTATATCATCTTTACATATCAAAAATGTCGCATCTAATACGTTGATTTCTTGTATATTATTTTGTTTAAACAATTCAATTTCTTGGTCAATTCTTCTATCTGAAATTCTAATCATATTATTTGTTGCCTTACCCCATTCGCAAAAATCACAATGAAAAATACAACCTCTTTTACTTTCCCAATGAATTTTCTTTGTATTTAATGGCAATATGCCTGACAAATAAGGCGAAACAAAATCCTTCACATCAGGTTTTATATCAATGATTTTATCAGTAGTTTCATTCTTAAAAATCAATTCTAATGATTTTTCTACATAATCTTTCACATAGAAGTCCACATTTGGATAAATAATTTCTAATTTTTCTTTGCTTAATGCTGTTATTTCATAACCACCTAAAATAATTTTGCCTCTGAAATTTGGTCGAATCATTTCAATAATGAAATTAACCAGATTTTCAGACCACGCATAAGCAGATAGAGCAATAAATGAATAATCATTTAGTTTAGGCACATAATTTTCTTTGAAATTATCTCCAATTTTCTTTTCGATTTCATTTTTTGGAGTACCAAAAACATACGGTTTTAAGTTATATTGGCAATGCTCAATATCAGCAATATTTTTTTTGCTAAACTTCGCTAAAATGCAAGCGATTGCATACGAAGTTTTTGGATATTCCGATTTTGGAAAATCGAAACTTATGATTAAACATTTTTGCATAATTCCTGTTTTAATTGTTTTTATTTATCAAATTCACCGTTGCTTTTGTCTGAACTGTGATTTTAATATGATTTTTTAATGCATTATTTTGATAATTTCAGTATTTTATTTGCCTCGCCTGCCACAATTATAAAAACAATCGTTCCTATAATTAAATCGGGATAACTTGAATGTAGCCAATTAACGAGAACACCCGCTGTGATTACTCCCAAATTAATGATAATATCATTTGATGTAAAAATCATACTTGCTTGTATGTGAGCCTCTTTACTCTTGTTTTGTTTCAATAGATACAAACAAACGGCGTTGGCTATCAATGCCAAAAATGCAACAACAATCATTGTTTCAAAATTGGGTATTTTTTCAATCCCAATAAATCGCCTTATTACTTCAATAAAACCAATGCCTGCAAGTATAAATTGAAAATAAGCCGCAAATTTTGCCGTATTCTTTTGCTTTGCAACCGTTCCGCCAACAGCCATCAGGGCAAGTCCGTACACAATGCCGTCTGCAAGCATATCCAAACTATCGGCAACTAATCCCATTGATTTTGAGATAAATCCTGTAGCCATTTCGATGGCAAAAAATCCAATATTAATAATAAGGACAATCCACAGAATTTTTTTCTCGTTTTGAGGCTTTTCTGTTTTTATGAGATTTTCAGCATCAACACTCTCAATGATAGAAGTATTGAATTTCAGTTCATTAAGCCGTTGGTATATTTTCTCGTATGAATTGTTGTGAAAAACACATAATTGCCTGTTTGGAATATCAAATTCCAATGATTGAATGTTGGCTAATCCGTCAAGTTTTATACGAATAATGCGTTCTTCTGCTGGGCAATCCATTTTTGCGATTTTGAATGTTGTCTTTTGCATATATTTAATTGTTTTTATTTATCAAATTCACCACCACTTTCACCATCATATCCTTTTCTTCTGTTCGGCTTTCGGCAATCATCAGCGTGAGGGCTACGAGGGTGTTGTTTTCTATCAGGCGCGTGTCATCAGGTTTGTAGAGAATGCCGTTTTTTTCCAAAAACCACAAGAACAGAAATGCCGCAATGCGCTTGTTTCCATCGCTGAACGAGTGGTTTTTCGTTACCAGATAGAGCAGCATTGCCGCTTTTTCTTCGATACTCGGATACAGGTCTGCGCCGTCGAAAGTCTGATAAATGGTGTTTATCGAACTTTGAAAGGACTCGTCTTTTTCGTTGCCGAACAAGCCGCCGCTGCCGAACTTTTTGCGCAGTGTGTCAATGGCCGCCATTGCGTTGTTGTAGGTTGCCCGAAAAGGGGTTTCTTTTGTCGTGTCCGCAATTTCGAGCGACTGAAAATCGTATCTGTCCAGCGTGTCGAGGGCATAGGTATAGTCGGTAATGACTTGTAACATTCCTGTTGCCTCGTCTGCGGTCAGTTCTTTGCTTTTTATGACGTTGGAAAGCAGTTGCACCGTTTTTTTCAGGTCGTTCAGTTGTTCCAATTTCGCGCGGTTATTGACAGCGTAACCTTTGATAATGTAATCTTTCAGTACGCTGTTTGCCCAAATGCGGAATTGTGTACCGCGTTTGGATTTTACACGGTAGCCTACGGAAATGATGACATCGAGGTTGTAAATATTAGTGCTTGCCGTTTGCGTTTTCCCGCTCATAGAGCCGTGTTGAGTGGTGTGTGCAAAATTTGCACATACCTCTTTTTCGTCAAGTTCGCCTTCATTAAAAATATTATGAATATGCTTGTTTATAACAGTTCTATTTCTGCCAAACAGCATACCCATTTGACTTTGCGTAAGCCAAACAGTATCATTTTCTACAAGAACATCAATAGTAATATCGCCTTCTTGTGTTTTGTATAAAATTAAATCTTTTGTATTCATAATTTTATTTCTTTTTTGAGTGGTGTACCGGAAATTCCGACACAACACTTTTTGAACTTGTAAATAATACTTACAAGTTCAATTATTTCCATTTTGGAAATAGTTGTATCAGATAAATCAAAAAAATCATATTAAAATCACAGTTCAGACACTCTTTTTAATGCCTCTTCCAACATATTTTCCTTCGCACAAAGCGAAACCCGCACATACCGCTCGCCGTTCGAGCCGAAAACAAAGCCCGGCACCACAAATACCCGAGCCTCATACAGCACTTTGTCCGCCAACTCGCCTGCATCTTTGTAATGGTCGGGGATTTTGCCCCAAAGGAACATACCCGTTTGTTTTTTGTCGAAAGTGCAGCCGAGCGCGGTCAAAATGTTTTCGGCAAGGGCGCGGCGGTGGGCGTAGGTTTCGATGTTGTTTTGGCGATGCCACTCGTCAGTGTTGTTCAACGCCGCCACAGCCGCCTTTTGCATTGCACGGAAAGTGCCGGAATCGACATTGCTTTTCACTTTCAAAATCCATTGCACAAACTGCGCGTTGCTCGCCAGCATACCGATGCGCCAACCGGGCATATTGTGCGACTTGCTCATTGAGTTCATTTCGATGCAAATATCCTTTGCGTCTGTGATTTGCAGAATGCTTAACGGTTTGTCGTTCAATATAAAACTGTAAGGATTATCGTTACATATAATAATGCTGTGTTTTTTGCCGAATGCCACGAGTTTTTCATAAAGTTCGTGCGTAGCGGGCGCACCGGTGGGCATATTCGGATAATTTGTCCACATCAGTTTCACGTTGCTCAAATCCAATTTTTCCAATGCCTTGAAATCCGGTTGCCAGCAGTTGTTTTCCTGCAAATCGTAGGGAATAACCCGCGCTTGCACGAGGTTTGACACAGACGAATAAGTGGGATAACCCGGATTGGGCACCAGTACGCCATCGCCCGGATTGAGGAAAGCCAACGAAATATGCAAAATTCCCTCTTTCGAGCCAATCAGCGGCTGAATTTCCGTGTCGGGCTTTAAATCCACATCGTACCAACGCTTGTACCAATCGGCGTATGCGCGGCGAAATTCGGGAATGCCCACGTAACTTTGGTAGCCGTGTGCATCGGGCTTGTGCGCATCTTCGCACAATGCCTCAACGGTTGCCTCGCTCGGCGGCATATCGGGGCTGCCTATGCCCAAACTGATGATGTCTTTGCCCTGTGCATTCAGTTCGGCAACTTCTTTCAGTTTTTTTGAAAAATAGTATTCTGAAACCGTGTTTAAACGGTCGGCTGGTTGTATTGTTTTCATATTTAATTTTCTTTATATTCCCCCAATATCTTA
>JAISJU010000087.1 GCA_031261165.1 Prevotellaceae bacterium | reverse complement strand
AATCATAAATTTCAGTACAAAATGGTGCAGAAAGGCGGTACGGCAACCATTTTCGGCATATCGCTTGAATGGTTGAAATTTGCGGGCATCGTGCTGAAATGTCAAAAAATTACGCAGGGCGAAATTCCAATTGCGGTTTATCAGTATTTCCCTGATTTTAAGTTGTATATGGGCGATGTGGGTATGCTTACAATGAAATCACAAATACCGATACAGATGTTGCTTGCCGAAAACAACGAGGCAAATACATTTCTCGGCGCATTTACTGAAAACTATGTAGCACAAGCATTTACTGCAAACAGAAAGTCGCTTTTCTATTGGACAAACGACAATCAGGGCGAAGTGGATTTTGTGTTGCAGGAAGACGTAAATGTAGTTCCGGTGGAAGTAAAACGCGGAATAAACACTCGTAGCCGCAGTTTGACAATGTTTATGAAAAAATACAACTGCCCCTACGCCATCCGCATCTCGCAAAAGAATTTCGGCTTTGAGAACAATATAAAATCCATACCACTGTATGCCGTGTTTTGTATCTGAACATAAAACAAATCGTGTAAACCAATTTTTCAAAGAAGTTTGCACGATTTTTTTATGTACAAATACGAAATAGAATGGCATCAAATCAAGATTTAGGAAAATGGCAAAAAGCCATACAAGGCATTGAGGCAGGACAAAGCGACCTGTCTCCCGGAGAGTTGTTTGCATTTGCAGCTTGGAAACCATTGTATTAGGGAGGGCAAATTAAATGATGATTCGCAAAATAATCCTAATCACCGCATTTATTGTGTGTTTCCATTCCTTGGTTGCTCAAACCTTTGCCACACGGCAGTTGGAATACTTGAACACGCTGATGCCGGGTAGCTTGCCTAATTCAACGGCAGTATTCCGCTGCCCGCAATTTAGTAGTTTGCCTTTGAAAGTGGAATACGATACGACAGGTGTTGTCAGTCATTTGGGCTTTTCGTTGTTTTCGGATTCGTTGAAAACGCAGGCTCTCACGAAGCCGCTTTACGATTTTCAGGAACGGCTTTTTCTCGAAATATTTTTACAGGGCAACGAAACCAAGGCGCGAAAATTATTGCAGGAATATACCGTACAATGGTCTGACAATTCGCAGATGGTTGGCGCCGGTACATTTTTCAATTCGTTGGAAAATTCCCTTCGCCTCGCATCGGCTGATTCGGTTGAATATGTAATGACAAAAGACAGTTTGACTTGGACAAGTTCGTGGCAGAGCGGCAACAGTAGTTTTGCCTTGCGCTTTCCGGCAAATGACGACCTGATTTCCGGCATGGATAAAAAAGAAGTGGAAATTGCTTTGGCTCAACAACTGCAAAATTTTCAATGCACCAGAAATACGGCTCGTCCCGTTGCCGGCAATTTGGGCGAACTGCAACAGTTGAACCGGTCAAACTATGTCTTGCGTGGAGAGGAATTGTTTGTGAAAGCGATGAACAGCAATGTGTATTTTCAGGTATTGTACGACCGCAACTATCCCGAAGAATCTATTGCCAATCTCTTCAATTATCCCGACCGGCAGCGGGCAAAAGGGCTTGATTTGCAAATCCGGCAAGTTGCCTACGGAGGCGAGGCACTAACTTACAAAATTAAACTTTCCGATTTTCAATGCTTTATCGGCGATGATTACGAAATTTTCACGGGCATTGAAAAATGTACGGACACAATCGCCGAGTTTTCCGTTATCTACAAAAGCAAGTGGTACAATCATTATCATTTACTGTATATAACGACCACTCCTCAAAATCTGTTCGACAAAACAGAACCGTTGAAAGCGGTGCTATATACCTTTATTCCCAATCACAACATTAAAAATTTGTATAAGGAATACCGGAAAAGCGGTGAATTTCATGAAAAACTAAAAAAAGAAAGAGAATGAAAAATAAAGTTTTAAAAAATTGTTTATTGTGTGCCGTATTTGCCTTATACGCAGGCAATGTGTCGGCTCAATACGCTACCACACTGACAATAACGGATATGGAACGGTCGGTAGCAAAAAAAATGGAAGCCAATGCTTCCGCACTGCTGACGGAGTTAAATCAGTCGTTTTTCAACGGCAACACACCGCAATTAGCAAAACTCAGCGGAATGAGCAAAGACGGCAAAAGCGCCCTTCTGTCGATGTGGGAAATGACGCCGTTTCTCTGTATCGAATCCGAAATCATCGAACGCGGTTACAAAACGCCTTCCGGTTGGCAAGTCCGTAATATACCGCTTTTTCTGAAAGATATGCCCGACGATGAAGCCTATAAGGAAATTGCTATCAACTTTGACAAATCGGGGACGATTGACGACATCTATTTTGCACTCGACATTCATCATTATAAGGCAATTATGGAAGGAGAAGGAAATGAAGTAAGCGATTTGCGCCACCGGCAAGCCATCCTCAATTTTGTGGAAAATTTCCGTACTTCCTACAACCGTAAAGACATTGACCTGCTCGCCAAAGTGTATAGTGATGATGCTTTGATTATTACCGGAAAAGTGGTAAAACAAACAAAATCGGTAGAAAATATGCTGGGTAACTACGGCTTTTCCAAAGAAAAAATTGAGTATCAGGTGTCAACCAAAAAGGAATATATCAACAAATTGCGTTCCGTTTTTAAAAACAATGCGAAAATCAATGTCCTGTTTGACAATATCGAGGTAGTACGCCACCCCAAATTCGATGATATTTACGGAGTAATGTTGAAACAGGGTTGGAACACAACGAATTACAGCGATGTAGGCTATCTCTTCCTGATGATTGATTTCAAAGACGGCGAAAATATGCAAATCCACGTAAGGACTTGGCAACCCGATAAAGTGAACGGGCAGCAATTGCCGGACGATGAGATATTTAAACTGGGCGATTTTGAGATAAAATAAAAAACAAATGAAAAGGATATTATTTTTTTGTGTAGGACTGATAATTTCAGTCGCAGTAATGTTTGGGCAGGAAATACCTGAACTGAAAGTAACTGCAAGAGAAATGAACGGGGTTATTGACAGATGTGCAGACGATAATCAAACCGTTGTAGAAGTACATAGTTATCTTCCTTTGACTTTTGAATCTACAATGGATAAGACTATTACTTTTTGTGATATGAAGCAGGAAAACGGTTTCTATGTTTATAGACTGCTGTTTTCGACCGATGAAAAATACAAGGGTCGTAAATTAAAAATCAAATGTACAGGTTTTGATACCTATACGCAACCGCTAGATTTAAAAGCGAAAGTTCCTGTACATTTGCTTGTTAGCAACAAAGCCGATGATTCTTACAATGCAGGGAAATTCAGTGAGACTTTGAAGGAAAAGGAATATGAAAAAGTTGATAGTATCAAACCCACAGATGATGATGTTAAAAGCAGAATAAATCAGAGCAACGAGAAACTTGGCAATGATGACACGAGTTCTACTTATTCCGCAATAGCTTGGTTTCAGGAGGGCGAGAAAAATAGCAAGACGGGCAACTATTCGGAAGCAATACAGTGTTACCGCAAAGCTCTTGATATGAATCCCAATATGAGTGATGCTTGGTACAATCTGGGTATTGCATGTGGAAGAGAAAAGAAAAAGTCCGAAGCGTTGGAATGTTATCAAAAAGCAGCGCAATTGGAAAATAAAAATGCTCAGCGACTTCTGACATTAATGGGCAAAAAGTGGTAGTTGGAAATAATATTTATTATTAATAATTCAAAAAATTAAAGTTTTATGTTACAAATTATTAAACAAAAAAGGCACTTTGGTGCAATGGAGACAGAGACCATTCAAAAAAACGCGGCGAGTCTGAAAAGCCATACGATTAGGAGAAATTTTTTATTGTTTATCTGTATTCCGTTCTTTTTTGCTTCTTGCAGTACGGCAAAAATTTACACCAAGCCGGATGCTGTGTCTTACACAATGAAACATAAAACTCTTGCAATTCTTCCGCCTAAAGTACATATTGAGGTAAAGAAAAAGGATAAAGTTGAAAACATACAAGAGCAGGAAATGACTGAATCTGTTAATGCTCAAAACGAAATGTACAGCAGATTGCTTAATTTTGTTCAAAAAAGAAAGATATATCTTGATATTCAGCCTATTGAAAAAACCAATGCTAAATTTATAGAAACCGGTTATCCTTATGATATGCCACCCGAAGAATTAACAAAAGTGTTGGGCGTTGATGCTGTCTTATATACCGATTGTGTATTTTCGAAGCAAAGCAATGTTGTTGGCGGAATAATTCTTGCAATTGCTTTGTTTCCTATTGGAACTACGCCTGGAATAATGATGTGTATTCCAGAAAAGACGGCAGATATAAATATGAAGTTATATGACAGCTCAACGGGTTATCTACTTTATAGTTACAATAACAAGTTTGCAGAACGAAATGTAAAATATGTTTTTTTGATTGATGAAGCAACAAAAAAAATGGTAAAAAAGAGTCCTTTTTACAGGAAATAAATTTGAAGTTTTGGCGTAATCAAAACTATCTTCCGCGTTTTTGGGAGTAAGTTACGTATTTTAGCCTTTTGGTGTCTCTCGATGAATTGTAGGTTACTATATCTGCAACAATCAGATGCTTTTGGAGGAATAATAAAATACAGGTATAATGAAAAACGGCTAAAATGGAAAAACCGGTTCCTCTGTATGCGGCGCATTGTGTAGAATAGCCAATTATAATTTCTAATTTTTTTGTGTAACAGTAATCATCTCCGCGATTACGTCTTATAAACTTTTCTTGTTGTGTTTTTAAATTTCTCAGCGATTCAGGGCTAAAAAATAAATACTTGAAAATAAAGTGCATAGAAAGCTTGCATAAATAAATATTTCCGGCTAAATTTGCAGCGTAAGAGCGCAAAGGAGGGGCTTTCGCCCCT
>JAISJU010000041.1 GCA_031261165.1 Prevotellaceae bacterium | reverse complement strand
CGTAAATATTATCCGTTTCCGCCTCTCTGAAATAGTCAAAAATTGTATCAACGTGTTCCGGGTCCATTATTTCGGCGAGGAAATAGTCGATATTTATTTTCGTACCCGAATACACGATTGCCTCCACTTCATCAAGCAAGGTGCTGATGTCCAAACCTTTGGACTCTGCCAGGTCGTCAAGTGCAATTTTGCGGTCAATCGCCTGAATGATGGACACTTTCAGTTTCGATTTATTGGCTACCGAGCGCACGCGCATATCTTCGGGGCGTTCTATCTCGTTTTCTTCAACGTGCTTTTTTATTAAGGTCAAAAATTCTTCGCCGTAGCGTTTTGCTTTGCCCGCACCCACGCCCGGAATGTTTTGCAACTCTTCTATATTGACCGGATAAGTGGTTGCCATTGCCTCCAACGAGGGGTCTTGGAAAATGACGAAAGGCGGCAGTTCGAGGCGTTTCGACATTTTTTTGCGCAAGTCTTTTAACATTGAGAACAGCGCAGGGTCAACCGCGCAACTTGAGCCGCCACGCATCGGCGTTTCATCGGCATATTCTTCAAATTCGTGGTCGCGCGTGATGGGGAAAGAAGTCGGCTTTTTGAGGTAAGCGTGTCCCGCTTTGGTTATTTTCAGCAAACCGTAGTTCTCGATGTCTTTGTCGATATAGCCCGCTATCATTGCCTGACGAACAACCGCGCCAAGCAGTTTTTCGTCTTCTTTGGAGGCTGTGCCGAAAATTTCGAGTTCCTCGTGTTCGTAGGATTTTACCTCCGAAGTTTCTTTGCCCACCAATACATCTATTATATGCTCCGTTTTGAATTTTTCTTTCAACAAAACAATCGCCTCCAGCACCATACAGAGCATATCCTGCCCTTCCAACTGTTTTTTGGGATTCAGGCAGTTATCGCAATTGCCACAGTTATCTTCCGTATATTCTTCGCCAAAATAGTGCAGCAGCAATTTCCTTCGGCACACCGAAGACTCGGCGTAAGCAGCCGTTTCGAGCAGCAACTGCCTGCCGATTTCTATCTCCGCAAGCGGCTTGCCCTGCATAAACTTCTCGAGTTTTTGCAAGTCTTTATAGGAATAAAAAGTAATACACTGCCCTTCGCCGCCATCGCGCCCCGCACGACCGGTTTCCTGATAATATCCCTCCAAACTTTTGGGTATATCATAATGTATCACAAAACGCACATCGGGCTTGTCGATACCCATACCAAAAGCGATGGTGGCAACAATCACATTGACGCGCTCCATCAAAAAACTGTCCTGGTTGGCAGAGCGCACGGCAGATTCCATACCTGCGTGATAAGCCAATGCCGTGATGCCATTGACCTGCAATGTTTCGGCAAGTTCTTCCACTTTTTTGCGGCTCAGGCAGTAGATAATACCCGATTTGTTCGGATTGGATTTGATGTACTTGATGATTTCCTTTTCGACATTGTTGTTTTTCGTGCGGATTTCATAATACAAGTTTGCGCGGTTGAACGAGGATTTGAAAACTTTGGCATCAATCATAGCCAAATTTTTCTGAATATCGTGCTGCACTTTGGGCGTAGCCGTTGCCGTGAGGGCAATGAGCGGCGCAGTACCTATTTTATTGATAATAGGACGAATATTCCTGTATTCCGGTCGGAAATCGTGTCCCCACTCCGAGATACAATGCGCCTCATCGACCGCGTAGAAAGAGATTTTTATTTTCCGAAGAAACTCTACATTCTCTTCTTTCGTCAGCGATTCGGGTGCGACGTAGAGCAGTTTCGTTTTACCACCTATAATGTCCTCGCGCACCTGTTCGATAGCGGCTTTGCTCAACGATGAGTTGATAAAGTGCGCCACGCCGTCTTCCTCACTGAAATTGCGCATCGCATCAACCTGATTTTTCATCAGCGCAATGAGCGGCGAAATAACGACCGCCGTGCCTTCCATTATCAACGAGGGAAGTTGATAACACAACGACTTGCCACCACCGGTGGGCATCAGCACAAAAGTGTCCTTACCTGCCAGCACGTTGGCGATGATAGCCTCCTGGTTTCCTTTAAATGTATCGAAACCAAAATACTTTTTCAATTCCTCTATTAACTGTGATTTTTTTGCCATTTTTTTCTATTAAAATCTTGGGGACTTTTGCTGAAAATTCCCTATACAAATGTATTGAGAATTTCAGATACAAACCAAATTTTTTTAGAAAAAAATTCGGTAATAATTGAAAATATTTTTTTGAGTTATTTTATTTCACTGAAAACAAAGCATTTATGTTGATTTTTGCCACTCATTTATTTGGGTTTGTATTGAATAATACATTAGAGTTTATGTAGATTAAACAATTTGTTGAATTTTATTCTTTTCCGGTTCCGCTATATTCGCAGAAGACACACTACTCTTGGGTTTCGCATCATTGCGAGGCGGTGCATTGAGCGCAGTCGAAATGTCCGAAGCAATCCGGAAAATCAAAATATTTTATTCTCATAAAACACCGTTGAAAAATAATTTTTAAAAAATGCGCTTAAAAAAACTCAATTTTATGTTGCATAACATACGGAAATATTTGCAAATACCAACATTTTATATGTAACTTTGCAAAACTGATTATTTATCCAACCCCTAACTCTAAATTATTATGAAAAAGAAAAATTATTTATTAATATTTTTGTGTGTATGCCCGATGGTGCTGTTTGGGCAGTTGAAAGTTCTCTCCGATGGAAAAGTAACATTGCCAATGATTAATTATTGCAGTAATGTAACTCCTCGATTAGCAGTATCTACTTGTGGTGATGTTGGGATAGATGTAAAGGCATCTCCAAGTTCTTCGTCGCCAACATTTGGAATTAAGAGTTATGCTAATGCATCACTATATAATGTTTCCCAATATTGTGCAGGAATTAGAGGATACGCAGGACTGTCAAGTTCGGGTTCTTCTGTTGCTGCTGCTACTTTTGGGGTTATCGGAACTGCCGCCACGCCTAATGACGGTAGCGGATTTAATCGAAACTTTGGAGTATTTGGTTATCCCTCATCGGCAAATGGAGTTGGCATATTTGGTGCTACAAATTTTGGGTATTATGCTCAAAGCATTTCGCAACAATACGCCGGTTATTTTGCAGGAGATGTAGATATTACAGGAACACTAAAAGTAAACGGCGTATCGGTAATTGCTTCTGATTATCGTTATAAAGAAAATATTGCCGATTTGAATCCAAAAGATACATATAATAATGTACTTAAACTTAACCCGGTAGAATATAATTTGCAACAACAATACATTGATACTTATGATACTATCGGCAATCCTATTCGACTTGGTATTTACGGTGAAGATGCCCAGGTACTCCAAAAGAAACATTACGGCTTAATAGCCCAAGAACTGCGAGAAATCTACCCCGATTTGGTATATGAAGATGGCAATGGTTATTTGAGTGTTGATTATGTGGGGATTATACCATTGTTGATACAAGTAATAAAAGAGCAAAATACCCGAATAGAAACATTAGAAGCAATATCTGCACAAACTATTGATTTTACCGGAACAAGCGAACAATCCGCAGCACTTTATCAAAACACGCCTAACCCATTTTCGCAAAGTACGGAAATAAAGTATTATTTGCCTACTTCGGTAAATGCTGCTTACCTCTGCATTTACGACCTGAATGGCAAGCAATTAAAACAAATCCTCCTGACCGCACGCGGCGATGGCTCACAAATTATACCGGGTTTGGAATTTCCGGCAGGGATTTATTTGTATGCGCTTATTGCTGATGGTAAAGAAATTGATGCTAAACGAATGATTTTAACGGAATAGGAGATATGTGATGAAAACGAAAAATATAATGTTTGCATTTTTAGTGTCTTGTTTGTTCTTTATAAGTTGCAAAAAAATAACAAAACAAGATGATAATCCAAACTCCTCAATACAATATCTAACAACTGCATTAGGAGGCTGTAACAATAAACTTGCTATAAGAAATGAGAGCGCAGAAATTGACACAGTAGCCATATCAATTACCGATGATAACAACATTCATATTTTTGTTGGTTTAAATTACACGTGTAAAAGCGTGCCTTTTGAAACTCAATGCGAGATAATAGACGGTGTTATCGTTATGTCTATTATTGATGTTGGAGGAACTTATTATCGTTGTGATTGCTATTATACATTTGAATTTGTTTTCAAACAAGGAGAAAAACTCAATCAATGGTATAAAATAGTATTGATTGACCCAAGGCAAGAAACCCCTGAAATAATAGAGAAAGACCATTTTCAAAATAAATTGCAAATTTCTCAAAAACGCAGTAATAACTTAATTCAAAATCAAAATGAAAAGTAAAGTTTTATTATTAGGTATATTTGTTACCCATACATATTGTCTTTTAGGGCAAAGTTTGTCAACCGAAAAAGATAGTTACCTAAAAGTCCTATCTACTACTTCGGAAGGAATTACCATAGATATTAACATAAATGATTTCGATAGAAATTCTGAATTGATTGATGAGAAAGAGTATTATAAAATTTCATTAAAACAAGAAAGTTTTATATTAGAAAAAGGGTATCCTGAACTTCCGAAAATTGTTAGAGATATTTCTATTCCCCCAACTTCTGGAATTACAGGAAAAGTAATCAAAAGTGAATATAAAGATGTACAATTACCAATAATTCCCTCAAAAGGAGTTTTACTGAGAAATATAAACCCGAAAGATGTGCCATATATATTTGATGAAGCGTATTCGCAAAATAAGTTTTATCCGGAGAATAGATTTGATTTCGGAGAGCCATATTTGATGAGAAATGTAAGAGGAAATACAGTTTCCATATATCCTTTTGCATACAACCCGGTAACCCAAACTCTCAGAATATATACAAAATTAACTATCGAAATATCTTTTGAGGGAATGAATAATAAAAATACTTTAACTCGCATTTCTGAAGATAGAAACCAATATTTTGAACCTGTTTTCAGAAATCATTTTATCAATTATGTGACTCAATCCAATTATGGTGGTAGCACTGAAAATACAAGAAGTGTTACAGATAATGGGAAAATGCTTATTATAACGTATGACAATTTTTATAATGACATACTTAATTATGCTACTCATAAGAATAGTATCGGAATACCGACCCAAGTTGTAAAAATGTCTAATATAGGTACAACTTCTGCCAATATTTTAAATTACATACAAAATAGTTATAACAATGACAATACTTTGACTTTTGTATTGTTAGTAGGCGACCACACACAAGTCCCGTCTATGCTTGTTGGTTCAGCAGGTTCTGACCCTTCATATTCATTGATAGTTGGAAGTGATAATTATCCTGATATAATTGTAGGTCGTTTTTCCGCAGAAACAAATGCACAATTGGCAACAATGATATCACGGTCAATAGCATACGATAATATGACAGAACAAAGTTGGTTTCACCAAGGCATTGGTATTGCCAGCAGTGAAGGTCCCGGACACAATAATGAATATGATTATCAACATATAAGAAATATAAGAAACACTTTGTTGAATTATCATTATACAAGTGTAGATGAATTATACGATGAGAGCCAAGGAGGACAAGATGCGACCGGAAATCCTACTGCTGCAATGGTTAGTACGGCAGTCAATAACGGTGTTTCAATAATTAATTACACAGGACACGGCGACTATGACCGTTGGGTTACAAGTAATTTTACCAATGCAAATGTAAGTGCATTAACTAACAATGATAAACTTCCTTTCGTCTTTTCTGTGGCTTGTCAAAATGGAAATTTTACAGGATATACTTGTTTCGCAGAAACTTGGTTGAGGGCGAATAATAGCACCGGCAATCCCATTGGAGCAGCTGCATTTTATGGTTCGTCTGTTAATCAAGCGTGGATTCCACCAATGTATGCACAAGACGACTTTATTTCATTACTTACTTCTAACTCTAATACTACGTTTGGAACTTTATGCTATAATGCTTGTTTAGGAATGATAAGTTCTTATGGAGTTCAAGAGTTTAGACATTGGCATATCTTTGGAGACCCTTCATTAAAAGTAATTCCGCACAGGAATTGCCCACCGGTTATCAATTATACCAACCAAATTGTAACCACTAACACAACCGTTACGAATTGTAGGGATATCAATGTACAAAACGTAAACGTAACAAGTGCTGCCAAGCTAACGCTTGATGCCGCTGGAACAACAACTGTCGAAAGCGATTTTGAAGTAACATTAGGCTCGGAATTAGAAATAAAATAAACAAAAAGCGGAAATAACCAATATTTCCGCTTTTATATTTTGAACGAAAAACCTAACAGGTTTACTATATCAAAAACTTACAAACCAGCCTCTTTTCACGCCGACTTCAGCCGCCCCAAATTGGAACTGCTCAATTTCTCTTCCGCATAATCGAGTGTGATATGCAATGCGTTTGTCGTCAAAGACGGTATTTCGTACATCGCGTCCATCATTATTGTTTCCACGATGGAGCGCAGCCCACGCGCACCGAGTTTAAACTCAATGGCGGTATCTACGATGAAGTCAAACACTTCCTCATCAAACGACAGGCTCACTCCGTCCATTCGGAAGAGTTTTTTGTACTGTTTCACAATCGAGTTTTTCGGCTCGGTCAAGATGCGGCGCAATGACGTTCTGTCCAGCGGGTTGAGGTAGGTCAGTATCGGCAGGCGACCGATTATTTCGGGTATCAAACCGAAAGATTTGAGGTCTTGCGGCGAAACGTATTGCAAGAGGTTGTCGCGGTCTATTTGTTTTTGTTCGCGGGCGGTGTGGTAGCCTATGGTGTGCGTGTTGAGCCGCGCGGCGATTTTCTTTTCTATGCCGTCGAATGCTCCGCCGCAAATGAAGAGAATGTTTTGCGTATTGACCGGTATCATTTTCTGGTCGGGGTGCTTGCGCCCACCCTGCGGCGGCACGTTCACTATCGCGCCTTCGAGCAGTTTGAGCAAGCCCTGTTGCACGCCCTCGCCGCTCACATCTCGCGTGATGGACGGGTTGTCGCTCTTACGGGCTATTTTGTCTATCTCGTCTATGAACACGATGCCGCGTTCCGCCTCTTCCACTTTGTAATCCGCCACCGTCAGCAAGCGGGTTAAAATCGTTTCCACGTCTTCGCCCACATATCCCGCCTCCGTCAGCACCGTTGCATCAACGATGGTAAAAGGCACTTGTATTTTTCGCGCAATCGTCTTTGCCAACAGTGTTTTGCCTGTTCCGGTAGGTCCTACAATGATGATATTGGATTTTTCAATATCTACATCGTCATTGCCTTTCTGCTGTGCGAGGCGTTTGTAGTGGTTATACACGGCTACAGACAGGTATTTTTTCGCATCGTCTTGCCCGATGACGTAGTCGTCTAAGAACGCTTTGATTTGCGCCGGTTTCGGCAGTTCGTTTTTACCTGCAAAAGTGGGCTGCGTCTGCTGCTGCTTGTCAGCGACAATAATATCATTGGCAGCGTTGATGCAATCGTTGCAAATACTTGCGCCTACGCCTGTTATCAACAAGCGCACGTCTTTTTGCGGTCGTCCGCAGAAACTGCATTTTTCAGGTGCTTTTGCCATTTTCGTTTAATTTGTTGCTTTGGTCATTACCGAATCCACCATACCATATTCCACAGCCTCGTGCGCCGTCATCCAGTAGTCGCGGTCGGAGTCTTTTTCCACCCTTTCAAAGGGTTGTCCCGAGTGCAGCGAAATGATGTTGTACAATTCCTGTTTTATTTTCAGCATTTCGCGCAGGTTTATTTCCATATCCGCCGCTACGCCCTGTGCGCCGCCGCTCGGTTGGTGTATCATCACGCGCGAGTGCGGCAGTGCAGCGCGTTTGCCCTTGTCGCCCGACACCAGCAATACCGCCGCCATCGAGGCTGCCATACCGGTACAGGTGGTTGCCACTTTTCCGGTGATGAACTGCATCGTGTCGTAAATCGCCAATCCGTCATACACCGACCCGCCGGGCGAGTTGATGTAAATGGAAACGTCTTTGCCCCTGTCTGCCGACTCGAGGAAAAGCAACTGCGCCTGAATGATGTTCGCCACCTGACTGTCAATCGGTGTGCCGAGGAAAATAATCCTGTCCATCATCAAACGCGAGAACACGTCCATCTGTGTAACGTTCAGTTGGCGTTCTTCCATAATGTTGGGCGTGATGTAGTATTCGCCGCGTGCTTTGGTGGCATAATCATTCAGAGTCAAACTGCTCATTCCCAAATGCTTTACGGCGTATTTTTGAAATTCAGTGTTCATAATCTTCGATTTTTTTTAGCGCACTGTGGAAATCCGTGTTATCCGTGTGCCTGTATTTATTCAAATAATTTGTTAAATTCATCAATTGACACCTCTTTTGTGTCCAATGTTACGCTTTCTTTCAGCGCGGCAAAAACCTTTTCTTCGAGTGCTTTTTCAAAGATATTGGCAACCGAATCTTTGTTTTTCAATATGTCCTGTGCATAATTTTCCAAAAGGTCATCGGGGATAGAGAGCATTCCGTATTGTGCAAACTGCGCTTTTGCCACCTTTTTGGCGTAATTATTCACATCTTCCGTTTCCACTTTCAAATCTTTGTCTTTGGCGATTTTGTCTTTGGCAAGTTGGAATTTCAGTCCGTCAAGCGTCTGTGCAAATTCCGCATCAAGTTTTTCCTCCGTCAATTCCTTGTTGCTTGCCAGCAGCCAGCGTTTCAAGAATGCTTCGGGCAATTCCACATCTTTCAGTTTTTTCAAAACCGCATCTTTTACGTCAATGCCGAATTTGTACTCGCTGTCGGTGGAAAGCGTTTCGGTTAAGTCGGTTTTGATTTTTGCCAAAAATTCTTCTTCGCTCGTTACCACGCCTTCGCCGAAGACCTTATCAAACAATTCCTGATTGCGTTCCGCCTCTTTGTAGCGCGTAATGCCGTCAATGGTAAAGGTTACGCTCGATGTAAATTCGGCAACCTGTTCTTTTTTGATTTTCAGGAATGAGGCAATTTCCGCTTCGTTTTTATCAAAGGCTTTTTGCGGGTCAAAAGTGATGGTATCGCCTTTTTTCGCACCGATGATTTTTGTCTGAATTTTCTTATCCTTCACATAAGCAGGCGTTAAAACGGCATTTTCGAGGCTCAAACCGCCTTCTACCGCTTTACCTTTCGCATCGCTTTCTACGGCTTTGCCTTTCAACATATCGTTTTCCTCTGCCACTTCTTCCTGCAAATACGTTCCGAAACGACCGGTGTAAGATTTCACCTGATTTTCAATCATTTTTTCGTCAGGCGTAATCTGATAATATTTGATTTTGTCCTTTTTCGTAAAGTCAATTTTAAACCCCGGTGCCAATCCTAAATCAAAAGTAAAGGCATAGTCCGAATCCTCATCGAAGTTATAAACTTCCTGATTGTCAATCGGCAGCGGCTCACCCAGCACAGGGAGGTTGTTGTCCTTAATATAATTGTAAAGGTTGTCCGAGAGCAGTTTATTCACCTCTTCGGCAAGCACGGATTTCCCGTACATTTTTTTGAGCAAGCCCAGCGGCACTTGCCCCGGACGGAAACCCGGAATATTGGCTTTTTTGCGGTAGTCGCGCAAGGTTTTTTCCACCTTTTCTTGGTAATCTTCTTTGGCAACCTGAACAGTCAGCGTTGCATTAACAGCATCAATGTTTTTTAATTCTATGTTCATTATAATATGTGTTTTTAAATTACTTCTTAAAAATGAGGCGCAAAGGTACGCATTTTTTTGAATATGAAGAATAAGGTTTTGGGAAAAAGTTTTTTTGATATAAAAAAATGTCGTATCTTTGCATTTCTTTATTGTTACTGTTGACGCAAGTTTGCAACTTGTAACTTTATACCATTGTTAATCATCTATTTGTCATAGAAATAAAATAATCATAATATTATGTCGATTATTGTAAAGAAATATCACGAGGTAATAGCAGTATTTGCACTTTTTTGTTTGTTTTCGTGCAACTCAAATTCAGATAATACTTTATCTAAAATGGGTTATTATGGTACAGTATCAGAAGATGTAGATTATAATATTGAGTTATATTCACCAAGTATTTCTACTTTTCTTACTACAAAATCAGATAATGATACTGTTTATTTACGTCAATACATACGTAATAAAGAGCCGATTTTTGTACCTCAAGTTAGTAGTAGTTTTAATTCTAATGGAGACATCATAATGGATACTATATATGTTTCTGAATATTTCGTTAAAAACGAAAAGAAATTAAAAATACCACTTGAACGAGCAATGATAGAAAACATAAAAGAAGTGATAACAAATCATTTGAAAATAGAAAAAATTCTTTTAGAACGTCATACCACGGAGGAAGGAATGGTTGTAAGGTTTTATATTGATTATTATGGAGGACGTTTGAGTGCCAGTTATTCAAATATTGGTAGTTATACAAATGTTTCTTATGAGTTTAAACTTCTAATTGATAGTTTAATAAAACAAGATATTAGGTTTAAAGAATATATAGACAAATATTATTTTGATTATTGGTGGTAGTTCCCGCTAATGCAAGTTTGCAATTCGTAACTTTACATCATTTTTTGTGTTAATTCGTGTAATTCGTGGTAATTATTTTTACACTATGAAATATTTTACGTATTTTTGCCACCCAAAAAAAATGAAAATACATTATTACATAATTTCCGTAGCAGCAATCCTGTTCGCCGCCTGTTCCGTACAATTCAAAATGAACGGCACGTCAATCGACTACACCAAAGTGAAGACCATCAGCGTGGACAATTTCCCCAACCGCGCTACGCTGGTGTATCCGCCATTGGAGGCGAATTTCAACAATGCGCTGAAAGATATTTACACACGCCAAACGCGCCTGAACTTCGTACCGCAAAACGGCGATATGCAACTCAGCGGCGAAATCACAGGCTACACCGTAACACCGATGGCAACGGGCAGCGATGGGCTGTCCAAAGAAACCAAACTGACGGTTACCGTCAAAGTGAATTACATCAACAACGCCAATCATAAGGAAGATTTTGAGAGCAGTTTTTCCGCCTCGCAGAATTTTTCGAGCAGCCGAATGATAACCGAAGTGCAAGACGAATTGCTCACGGAAATAATTAAGGAATTAACGGAAACGATTTTTAATAAAACGGCGGCGAATTGGTAGTGTATTTTCTGTCATTGCGGGCTACCCGCCGTAGGGTGTCATTGCGGGCTTGACCCGCAATCCCCAAGTATTTACCGTCATTCTGACGAAAGTCAGAATCCCCCTTTGTTCAGGACAGGGGGATTGCGGGTCAAGCCCGCAATGACAAAACAAAAAACAATGCAAAAAGAACGATTAATACAATTAACAGAAACTCCCTCGCGCTTGCAAAGAGATGATTTTGACGAGGTGCAAACCGCACTTCTCGCCTACCCTTTTTGCCAAACTTTGCTAATGTTGTATGCCAAAAGTTTGCACCAATTCAAACCGCAGAAATATGATGCGGAACTAAAAAAAATTGCGTTGTCCGTCAATCGCTCGCAACTTTTTTTTCTGATAAATGAAGAATTTTCAGAGAAAACTGCGGATATTTTACCGCAAAATCCTTTCGATTACATTACTTATTTAGAGAAAAAAGAGCCGATTTTTGAAAATTCGGAACCAAAAACAAGCCAAACCGACCTGCTGATTGATGCCTTTATCGAAAAAAATCCTAAAATGGCACCTTTGCCGGATAACATTGAAAATCAGCCGGAAAAGCCTGTGGAAGAGGAACTTTTTAGCGAAACACTGGCAAAAATTTACATCAAACAGAAGAAATATGAAAAGGCAATCAAAATATTTGAAAAATTAAGTTTGCAATATCCCGAAAAAAGTATTTACTTTGCACCCCAAATTAATTTCTTGAAAATCATTATCGAGAATCAACAAAAAAATTAAAGATATGTACATTTTCATCACCGTTTTAATCGTTATCGCAGCCGTTATCCTTTCCATTTTGGTGTTGGCACAAAACTCCAAAGGGGGCGGTTTGGCAGCCGGATTTTCTTCGTCAAACCAGATTATGGGCGTGCGTAGAACCACCGATTTTGTGGAAAAAGCCACTTGGGGATTTGCCGGAGGCATCATTGCTTTGTCAATTGCCGCCACTTTTGCAATGTCCGCACCTGCTGCCAAAGAATCGGCTGTGAAGTCGGAAGTAGAAAATGCGTTTAAAGTTGACCCAAGTTTGGTCAATCCCAACGCACAACCCGCTCCGCAACAATAATTTTTATTCATAGAAATAACGTGTCAGAGGAACTGCCAAACAGGCAGTTTTTCTGACATTTTGTAGTTTGGCAATAAATTTGCTAATGAAAGAATGATTAAGAAATGCCGTCAGGCATTATCCCTTTCTGGCGCAAGTCTGCGACTTGTGCCTAAAACAACAGAAGTCTGCGACTTCGATAAATAGAGGAATATGAATAAACAAAGTTACAAACTTTGATTGTTTTAGGCACAAGTCGCAGGTGTTTGTTGCACAACTTGTCTAATGGCTTGAAAAGCCAAATCTTCATAACCGCAGGTCAGCGACCTGCGGAGTGAGAATGATATGTAAAACTGCCTGAAAGGCAGAACAATATGTAATAAAGTTTTGCCTTTCAGGCAAAGATTAGTATTTGCTTTTTTCCGCAGGTCGCTGACCTGCGGTTATGAAAATTTGGCTTTTCAAGCCATTAGGCAAGTTGTGCAACAAGCACCGCAGACTTGCGCCAGACAAGACCAATTAGAAAAAAAACCAACCAGCAAAGGAATGAAAACATTAATAAGAATTATTATTAGATGTGTATTTGTTTTTATTTGTATGGTTATCGCGGTAACTCTTATTGCTAAATTAGTCGGTTTGAAAACAATGCAAATAGAAATAATGCGACCGTGGAGTACAATATTTAAAGAGGATATAGACAAAATATTTTTATTGGGAGGTATTGGTGTTGTGGCATACCTTTATGGTTTATATTATGACAATGAAAAGAATAATGGGTAATGACAATCCTAAACTTGCGCCAGACAAAGCACATCTTTTACCATTTATGTTTTAATATCTAATTAGGCTGATATGAATGATAAAAAAAATGCTATTATAGGCATTGTATGCTTTGTTGCAATATGGTTGCTTTGCGTTATTGCTGGTTATAAAAGTAGCCACAACAGAAATGATTATTATATAAATTACATAGAAGAAGTTTATGGTAACATTCAATTCAAAGGAGAAGTAGTGCAATTACATAAAATAAAACGAGGAGGTAGAACTTACGGCTTAATATGTATAAAACTTAATTACACAAATATAGATAGTTTTTATAGGTTTGACAACAAGTGGATGGGGGCGGAAAATAAAATGTCTTGTCTGAAAATAAAAAATAAGATTGCAGTACTTCCTACGAGTTTTCTTGGCAATGATAAAAGATACGATAAACGTGTAAATGCTATTTTTAATGCAAAATATATTGAAGTAAATATAAATAATAGCAGACAAATTGTTTATATTGACAGTATTGGAAATAGATTTTCGACAAACCTAAATTTCCCAAGTAATAATCTTATTGAAGAAGACTTGCAGATTTGTAGTCAGTAATATATCATAATTTGGCGCAAGTTTCCGCCTAAAATGGCGCAAGTCTGCGACTTCGATAAATAGAGGAATATGAATAAACAAAGTTACAAACTTTGATTGTTTTAGACACAAGTCGCAGACTTGCGCCAGACAGTGCAATATAATTTTAATCTATATAATGTCTATTATGTTTGAATTATTTAATAGAAATAGTTATTCTGGATATATTTGCAAAATGGTTGTAATAGCATTTGTTGTTTACTTAATAATATTTATATTTTCTTTTCCGCACACTATTATTTCTGGAGGAACTTGTATTAGTTTATTTGTATTTACAGAGATAATTATAATTAGTACAAGATATACTAAGAAAGTTAGTATATCAGAAATAGGAGTGACTATTACTTATTATCAATTTTTACGATTAAAATTGCTGACAATCCCTTTTAAGAATGCTATTTTTGAACTTTCAAAAAAAAAGGTATATCAACGACTTGAACATTTTTATGTTATAAAAATATTTCAAAATAACAAGATGCTTTACGAAATTGATAGTAGAGATGGATTTGAAGAGTTTGAGTTAATAGATATAAAAAAGAAAATTGACCAGATAACCAGCAAATCTGCGACTTGTGCCTAAAACAACAGAAGTCTGCGACTTCAAAATAGAGAAATATAATACGAAATAAAAAATCAATATATGGAAAACGAAAATTTACAACCCGAAGAAATTATAGAAACGGAACAACTCGCCGAAGAGCCGCAAACCGCCGAAAATGAATGCGAAAATTGCGAGGTGGAAAGCGCAGGCGATAATTGGGAAGAGAAATACAATGACTTGAACGACAAGCATCTGCGCCTCGTTGCCGAGTTTGACAACTACCGCAAACGCACGATGCGCGAGAAAACCGACTTGCTGAAATCGGCGGGCGAAAGTATTTTAATCAATATTTTGCCCATTATTGACGATTTTGAACGCGGGCTGAAAGCAATGGACGAAAGTACCGAAAAAGAAGGTATTGAATTGATTTACAACAAATTCAAATCATTTCTCACCCAAAGCGGCGTGAAAGAAATCGAAACCGAAAATCAGCCTTTCAATGTTGATTTGCACGAGGCGATTACCACCATTCCTGCCCCAACGGAAGAATTGAAAGGAAAAATAATTGACTGCATATCAAAAGGTTATATACTCAACGATAAAGTGATACGCTTTCCAAAAGTGGTAGTAGGAGAATAAAATTAAATCATTATGGCTAAAAGAGATTATTACGAAATATTGGAAGTTGCAAAAACTGCCACTGCCGATGAGATAAAAAAGGCGTACCGCAAAAAAGCCATTCAGTACCACCCCGACAAAAATCAGGGCGACAAAACGGCAGAAGAGAAATTTAAAGAGGCTGCTGAGGCGTATGAGGTGCTGAGCGACCAACAGAAACGCCAACGCTATGACCAATTCGGACACGCAGGCGTGGGCGGTGCGGCAAGCGGCGGTTACGGCGATGGCGGAATGACGGTAGAAGACATTTTTGCCCACTTCGGCGATGTGTTCGGCGGGCATTTCGGCAATTTTACCGGCGGCTCGCGCGGCAGGCAACAAAGAGTGGTGCGAAAAGGCTCGGACTTGCGCGTAAAAGTGAAATTGACACTCAAAGAAGTTGCTACCGGCGTTGAGAAAAAAATCAAAGTGAATAAATATGTTGCCTGTGCGCCGTGCAACGGTAGCGGTGCAACCGGCTCTGACGGTTTTTACACTTGCCCTACCTGCAAAGGCTCGGGCAGGGTTACACAGGTGTTCAACACGGCTTTCGGCACGATGCAAAACACGCAGACTTGCCCCACTTGCCACGGCGAAGGCAAAAGCATTAAAAACAAATGTCCGCATTGCAGCGGCGAAGGCGTGGTGCGGCAAGACGAAGTCATAAGTGTCCGCATTCCCGCCGGCGTAATGGAAAATATGCAACTGACAATGTCGGGCAAAGGCAACGCGGCACGGCGCGGCGGCATCAACGGCGACCTGCTCGTGGTGATTGAAGAGGAAAGACACCCCGAACTGCTGCGCGATGAGAACGACCTGATTTACAACCTCCTGCTCGATTTGCCAACTGCTATTCTCGGCGGCTCGGTGGAAATACCAACCGTTGATGGCAAAGTGAAAATGAAAGTGGAGGCAGGCACGCAGCCGAGTAAAGTTCTTCGCTTGCGCGGAAAAGGGTTGCCGAGCGTAAATAGTTACGGCACAGGCGATTTGCTCGTTAATATCGGCGTGTATATTCCCGAAAATCTGAACAAAAACGAAAAAAGTTTGATTGAAGAGTTGGCAAAATCGAATAACGTAAAACCCTCTGCTGCTGCATCTAAAAATTTCTTTGCGCGGTTTAGGAGTATGTTTGATTGATTTTAAACATTCAATAATAAAACGGTATCGGCAAAAAAGCATCTTCAATATGCTCTATTTTGTAGTTACCTTCGGGCGTTTTCAGAATGCTGATAATGTCGTAGCGAATGTCTGTGAGGATATTATGATGACGCACGTAATGGTCGGCGGCATCGGTGGT
>JAISJU010000034.1 GCA_031261165.1 Prevotellaceae bacterium | reverse complement strand
GCCATCGCCAAACAAGAGGCAGGCGTAACCGGCAAACGCGCCAAAATGACCAAAGAGCAACTCGAAGCCCTCGAAATGCTCGAAAAACAGCACGAAATAAACATCGACAAGATACAGGAAGAGAAACGAAAAAAGCGTGAGGCAAATGAAAAAGAGGCAGCCAAAGTCATTTACGAACAGGCAAAAAAAGCCTTTGATGCCCAGATACAAGCCCGCGAAGCACAGGCAGAAGCCGAAAAACTTGCCGCAGCCCAAAGCAGCCAAACGCAAAAGGAATATGCCGACAAAAGCAAGAAGATAGATGCCGACTTGCTCGCTGCCCGCATTGAGTTCACCGAAGACTACATTGCCCTGATGGATTCGATGCCGGACAAAACAAAAGAACAAATCGCCGAACTCGAAAAACTTCGCACTGCACTTCAAAAACTCAAACTCGAACAGGCAACAAACAATCTCACCGATGAGCCAAAGTCGAAAAAGAAAAAGGCTTGGGAAGATAAAACAGGTCTTGAAAAAGTACAGGCTTACGTCAGTGCGGTAGGCGATATGGTGAGCAAAACGCAGGATATGATAAACGGCTTGGAACAGAGTGCCAATCTCGAAATCGAGGCACAGTTCAACAGACGTTACGCCGCGCTCAACGACTATTACAAAAAAGGCTTAATCAGCGAAGGGCAGTACAACAAAGAAAAGGACAAACTCGATAAAGAAAAGGCAAAAAAAGAATTGGCAGTAAAGAAAAAGTATGCCAACCTACAAATGACGATGACGCTTGCCTCCATTGCTGCGGACACGGCAAAAGGCATTATGGGCATCTGGGCAGAGTGGAGCGAGTTACCTATCGTTGCAGGCATTATGACCGGATTGCTTGGCACGGTCGCCGCCATTCAAACAGGCGTAGCCATCAAACAGCGTAATGCCATAATGGCACTGTCTGCAGACGGATTGGAAGAAGGCGGTCGTTTCAATGTGCGCCGCGAACAGGACGGCAAAGTTTTCGATGCAGAATATGTCCCCGACAAACGCGGCATTATTGATAAGCCCACCATATTGGCAGGCGAGAATGGCGCAGAACAAGTGATACCTAATGACGGTTTAATGAATCCAAATATCCGCCCGGTACTTGACGGTTTGGAACTCGCTCGCCGGCGCGGTCGATTGCGCCAAATCAAAATAGAAGAAATATTCCCCGCCTACCGAATGCAGGGCAGAGAGGGTGGCGGTTATTTTAATGGTAAATATTTACCAAATTATGCAGATAATCCGTTAGCAAATGCAATGCGAGAGCGAGCAAATGAAGATAATTCATTATTAACTTCGTTATTACAAAAACTCGATGCGCGACTTGACGGCGGCATCATAGCCCAAACCTACGTTACCGGCAAAGGCAGCATAGGCGAGGCAATGACATTACAAGAACGAATGAAACGAAACGTAAGCAGAAAACTATGATAGCACTCTACATTAACGGCATTGCCGTAACGCTGCCCAATGATTTCAAAGTCAGCCTAACGGAAGAAAATCCCTACATTACCGGTAGTGGAACATACACGCTTGATATTACTCTTTCACTCAAAGACGAAACCAATGCCAAGTTGTACCGCCACAAAAACCGCATCAACGAAAACACTGCGGACATTGCCGACCGGTCGGCAATATTGCTCGTCAATAACCGCCAAATCATCAACGGAACGGAAATCGTACTCGGTTATACCGAAGACACCGTGAAAATCCAAATTGCCAGCGGCAACGCTGATTTGAATTATCAATTCTCGAAAGAAAAAAAGATTTGGGATTTGGATTGGGGAACATTTAGTGATGTAAAGCCATATAAACGTCAATTTTCAGGCAATAGTTATTTTCGTAGTTCTTATTTCACTGCAAAATATCCTGATAATGATTACTGCTTGCCATTGTTTTGGAATAATGTAGATGGCGATTATCAAAATAAATCAAATCAAATAAGAAATAGAGTAAAAATAATAGCAGATTTAGTCGCTGGAACTACTAATAATTGGAACATTGTAAGTTATGATGTCTTGAAAAAAAGTCCCTGTCCATTTTTGATGTATTTATTTGAACGTTATTTTGAAATTCGTGGTTTTCATTTAAAAGAAAATACTTTACGCAATAAACCAAATGCTTGTTACTTATATTTGTTAAATCCAACAGAAGGAACAAATATCGGTAATATGTTACCGGATTGGAGCGAAGAAGAATTTATCAACCAATTTCAGAACTTATTTAATGTCAGTATATTACTTGATAAAGATAAAAATGTTATAATTCACGAATATATCCCCGAAAATTTAAACATAGTAGAATTAAAAGATGTTTTGAAAAGCATAGAATTAGATTTAGGAAGTGTAGAAGATAATCGTACTGCTAAATTTAGAGACTATTCAAATCCATCTTTTGAGATTCCTTACAGTCTGCAATCTTTGCCTGAAAGTCCTTGGGAAAATAGAAGAATAAGTGTTTTCAATATATATCGTCAAGCACCTTATCTTAACGGTTTAACACCTGCTTTATTAACTGCGGATATATCTTGGAATAATGCTTCCGATTTGAATAATAAAGTAGTGTATAGATTAGGATACAATTCACGGAACGAACAAATGCGTTATGATACATTAAATATTCCGCAAAAAACAAATTCATTTAATAATTTTGATATTTGGTATGTAAAACGAGTAGATAGTTATCCTCTTTTTGACAGGTCTAAAGAATCTACGCTAAAAATTCGTATAGCACCGGCAGAAATGCAACTTATAACATTTAGCATTGCCGAACTTGATTATGAAAATAGTGTAAATCATTCTTATATAGACATATATTCTTTTATATCTTATTACGCTCCGATATGTGCAAATCCGATATTGCAGGACCCTGAAACCCCCAAAGATGTTATAGATGTATTGACAACGGATAACCCGCCACAAGCACGAACAGAATATATGCAATTTGCAAAGTTTTGTCTCCATTCATTTCCTCAACTTCGTTTTGGACAAGAATCTCAAAGTTATCTTACAGTTAATAATATAGCATTTCCTTTTTCTCGTACAAATGGATTTTCGGAAATGGAATGGTTATATAGATTGAACTTGAATAGATTTTATGGAATAGTCAATGTTGATTATTTGAATTATGATGACTTTGATGTTTATAATGACATATTAATTCCATTGCATAATAGCACTTCTACAAATGTTAAAATTGATTTTTCTAAAAAATACGAGTTCTATTTCCTCGAGCAGCCCATTGACCCGAAAAACATTTTCATCATTAACCATAAAAAATTCGTTTGTGAGCGTATCGAATACGATGTCGATAAGCAGGGCATTGTCGGCTCGCTGATGAAAGGCACATTTTACCCGCTGCTTGATTAGCGCAAAAATTTGTCCTTTCTGCATTTTATATATGATAGTAATTTTGTCTGTGTGATTTCCATAAGTTTTTTTTTGAATTTATTTGATTAAAGAAAACAGTATGCTTACCTTTCAAACCGCTCCCGTGGCAGAAGCCAAAATCTTTACCGGCGACATTGGCGACATTGTCATCGGTACGGATAGCGATTTGACGGTAAGCATCACCGTTTTCGACAAAGACGCCGCCACCGGCACGCAGGTATTGAACGAGAAATACACACCGGTGCAAAACAAAGTTACGCTCTTTGACATCGCATCGGTGCTCGAACAATATTACGCGCCTCAATGGTTATTCGCGTGGTTCAATGTGTGCAAGCGCGTTGTTATCTCGCTCAGCAATGCCGGCGGCACCGGCTCGCGACAATTTTACGCCATTCTGGGCAAAGGCATACGCGGCGCAATCAATGGTCGCTTCCTTACCCTGCTCAATCGCAAAACCACTTTTGCCGGCGCGTTAGAAACATTGAGTTTCAATTTGAAAGACATTGCTTCATACAAAATCAATGTGGTGCGCAAGAACGGAACGGTAGAAACAAGCGAAAACGCATATAACAGCGATTTTTGGTTTCATTGGCTGATTTCTCCTGTTTTCGGAATAGCCAATCCCGAAACGGTTGCCGAAGTAGTTGTATGGGTAACGCGCACCGATGGCAGGTATTTCGAGTTTATTTACACCATTGACCACCGCGCCATCGCGCCGCGCGACATCAAAACTTTTTTGTTCCTAAATCGTTTCGGCGTGTATGAAACAGCCCATCTGTACGGTGCGCAGTCCATAGAATGGGACCGTTCCGGTCGCGAACTCGTGGTAATGATAGACGGTCGGCGCGTTCCGGTTGGCGACAGCGAGCAGTTCTTCACGCTCAACACCGGCATTCAGCCGAGTAACGAACAGGCATATTGGCTCGCCGACCTTTTCGATGCGAAAAACGTGTGGCTGATTCTTGACCCCGCCAAAGGCATTAGCATTGATAATATAGTGCCGATGGTGTTCGACAGTATCGAAACAAAATATAATCCGCGTGAAGCGACTACGCGCAATTTTACGGTAAAATGTATGTTCGCAGACCGCCGCCAAAACCAGAATTTAGTATTTAACGATGAAACTCGTTTGCCTGTTGGCGAAGCAATATTCGACAACAATAGAGTTGTGATAACAGATACACACGATAATCCGGTAATAATTAATCCATAAAAAAATGGCACTTGTAAACACAACAGGAGTTGTCCTGAAAAATACAGAAACCATACAGCCAACGGCTAATCCCATTTTTGCCGTTCAAACTAATGATGGCAATGGCTGGCGACATCTGACGTATGAAAATATTGTCAATGCTTTGAGATTCATTCCGCTCGCCGGCAATACAAGCGCAAGCCTCATTACCGGCTTGTTGTATATGCAAAGCGGCAGAGGGCTGCAGAATAACAACAAAGGCGGCAGTATAATCTTCGACAACAACGGTTATGCCATCAACATAAGTACGCAGGGTGGTAAAATTCTACTCGGAACTTACGGTTACGATATTGATATAGAGCCGGGCAGAGGTTTGCCCGAACAATACGCTAATGTAAATCTTAATATCAAAACAAAAGGCACAGGAAAGGCTTTTTACAACGGCAACGAAATCGCCACAAAGGATTTGCTCGAACAAATCAAAAACAGCGTTATCGTAGAAACATTGCCCGATGTTGCCGATGCGCAGCCCGACATTATTTACTTTGTTCCGGTGCAAAATGGCGAGGATACTGTACTCAACGGTTATCTACTCGTTAATGGCGCGTTAGTTCAGGTGGCTACGCAGTCCTTCAATTTTGACTTGTCTGAATTTGGCAAATTGCTTGTCAGTGATTCTGACGGGGTCAAAGAATTTCTGGCTAACAAACTCATTCCCAAAGGTGCGGAAGAACTCGGCGCAAACGAGTTTCCCATTGACATTGCCACAAAAATAACACCGGCAACCGAAAACACACCGGCGCGTGTTCAGTTGGAACTTAGCGTAGTTGTGCCGCCGTTGCAGACCACAGATGAAACAATTTCGGCGGTAACAGACCTGAACAGCATTGCCGAAAGCGGATTTTACAACGTAACAAACACTACGGATAATAGCCGTATTTTCTTGATAGTTGTGCCGTTTGGCGATGCGGTTAGGCAAATCGCATTCTATGCGGATAAAACCGTAACAAGAGATTTTGACGGCGAAAATTGGGGAAATTGGTCGCAAAGTATCACCGACAAACAAGACAAGACGGATAACGCGCTCACCACAAATGCAAGGGAAATTGTACCGGCTATCAATGAAGTGAACAATAAGATTGCTACCGTAGCAGCCGAAAAACAGGATAAAATTGATTTATCTCTGAACACTCCCCAAAAAACAGTTTCGGGTGCAATAAACGGATTGCAAGACGCCATCGCTGCCGCCACCGGAAACGACACGTTAAGATTTAATCTTCCGCCGTCTTATTTTACGAATAATGAAACGAGCGGAAAAGGTTACCCACTTTCTCTGGAAACCTATTTTAGCGAAGACATTCACGCGGGTGGATTAACGGCAATGAATGTAAGATTGATGCCAGGATTAACGCTCGAATTTCGCAAGCCGGTAGATTTTTCGCAAATAACAACAAACATTGTCATTCAGAGCGATGCCGGGCATTTGTTCAAAATTGATAAAGCGGCTCAGAAAATATACATCAGAACAGTTGATGACAATGATATACAAGATATAACAGAAACTGTCCAGAATACTGATTACACACAATCAGTTGCCTCTTTTTCATTTTATAATTTAGTTTCAAATCAATCCGCATATTACGCCTATCTTGGCAAAGTAATAAGCGGAAATCTTTCGGAATTAGGTACGGATACGGTCGTTGCAAAAGGCTACTTCGTCTCTTATTTGGCAATAAAAGTAAACAATGTAGAAAATGTTGTTTATAACGCTTTTGTCAAAATGACAGAACTTTACTGCGGAAGTGTAGAAAAATCCAATGGGAATAAGAAATTCTACCCAGGCGGGTATAATCAAGTAGATTCGGGCGGTCAAATGGTAATTCTCCCAAATGGGCTTGATAGCAACGGCATTTCCACAGGATTTAAATTTGAATATTCGGGATATTTCGACAGAGTGAAACTTGCCGACCCCAAAGCATCATTGCCATATCCGCCTGCACCGGCTACTCTTTTTGCGATTAATAGAAATGAAAATTCGTATTCTCAAACAATTGTCATTTTGGAAAAACTCGAAAAATATACAGCCGAACAAATCCCTGAAGTATACGAGAACGGTGACTTTAACGATAACACATCGCCCGATGCACAACTGAAAAGAGTACCGATAACGATAGGTTATGACCCCGATGATACGACATCGGACATCGTTTTATACCCTATACGGCTGACAAGCAATAGTATTTGGGACTAAAAATCTAAAACAAATTAAAATTCAATATTATGACAACAATAACAGTAACAGGTAACGAAGTAAAATTCGTTGGCGCAGGTCTCAACAGAGCCGTAAATCGTAATACTATATCTTACTCAATCAATGGTGATAATATTTATTTCCGCGAATTTGGGGGACAGATTTGCTATCCGAGAATATCGGAAGGCATCACCCTCAATGGCGACACCATCACGGCGGAAAATGCGGATAGTTTGTTGAGCGTTTTTTTTTTAGATAACGCCCTCTCCGACTTACAGCAGAAAGTTACCGACAATTACAATGAGTTGTTAAATGCCATCTCATTATTGGATAAAGACCACTACATCGGCGAGTATGATTTCGGAAAATATCTCGACCAGCAGAGCGAAGATGACCAAGCACTTATTACCGCGCAGGCAAAAATACTGATTTGGGGCGAAGAAGACGCGCCAAATCACGCGGACACGGAAATATTCTCGAAGTCATATCTTGTGAATACTTATAACGGCACGCGGCGTGAATGGATATTGGATAACGACCAGACGACTGACCCGCCATCATTTTGGTGGTCAGTGCGCACGGAAAGCAGTTTTCCGGTGGCTACAGACGATGAAACATATAATTCATTGCCAAATGGTACAATTTATGTGGAGGCACGATAATGGAAATAACAGAAGTAACATTGTTGGATGGCAGAACGCCGGCGAGGGGGTCAGTAGCGGGTGGAACAGGTATTATAATAAGGGGTAATAACTTAATGTACAATAATGTATATTCTGATGGAATTAATACTTATCACGAAATAGAGAGATTAACATTCAGTGGAGGACAAAGTATTAATAGTATGATTTCATTAAATCTGCAAAGTCAGAAATACAAAATAAAATACAAATTCGGCAATGATGCCTTGACTATTAATAGTCAAATAACGGTATTTGGTTCAGATTCGCCAATATCAAGTGAAGATTTTGGATTAAGAAAAGGAAGTATTATATCATCTATTAATTATATTCAACTTTTAATAGGCAGTAGTCTATATCAATTTATTCCAGCAGTAATATTAGATAATTTACCGCATATTTTTGATTGGAATCTGACATCGCAAAATAAGGGGACATTAGATAATATTTATCAAACAAAAGCAATTACAACAGAAATAATTTCCAATTACCCGATAATTCTCGGCATTCAATCCGGATATTTTCGTGGCGATATTTATTCTTTTAAAATATGGAATTTCGATGAATTGGTGCGCGATATGATACCTGTTATCAATATCGCAACTAATAAAGGTGGAATGTGGGATAAAGTGTCGGGAACTTTTTTTGGCAATAACGGGGCTGGTCAAATTCTTCCAAATCAAACAATAAATGTTATGATAGATATTGCAGGCACACCTACTCATTGCACTGATATAGCAGCAATAAATAATAATACTATAATTTGCAACGTACCGATTCATAACGCTGGAAATTATAGCATCACAGTAGATAATGGCGTTGAAAATACAACTATGAACAATGCCTTTGAATACGTTCCCTGCTTGGCTCAAAAAACGGCAAACGGATATAATCCGCTGAAAATGAAACACGCGGGCGGGGATTGGGATATTCTTTTAAAACAATGATATTGTTTAACTTGTAAATTATTAAGAAAAATGGAAACAATAACAAAGATAATAGCCGCAATAGTTGGTGCGGCATTAGCCTACTTCGAGCCGACATTTCCCTTTCTGCTCGTCTGTACTACGGCGGTAATATTAGATGCCTTTTTTGCGTGGCGGCTTTCACGGCGCGTTCGGCAAAATAATTGCTCCAAAGGTGGTAAAACATCGTGCGGGAAATTCAAATCTTTCAAATTTGCACGCATTTTCATAAACCTGATAAATATATATCTCGTTATCGTTCTTTCCTTTATGATAGAGAAATATATTTTTGAAGGCTTGGAAATTCGTCTTGTAAATATTGTGTCCGGTGCGGTGTGCTTTTGGCAATTGTGGTCTATACTTGAAAATGAAAGCAGTTGCAATAACGCCAAATGGGCACAAATTGCACAAAAAATAATGATTGATAAAACAGAACGGCATTTCGATGTTGATTTGTCGGATTTAAAAGAAAAGGAGGAAAAAAATGCAGAAAATCATTGACCTAATCAAACACAATGCTCAGACTTTCAAAATCGAAGAAGCATCGTTATATGCCTTTACAGCCACCGAAACAGGGCTAAAAGGTTTTGACGAAAAGACGGGTAAAATTTTGATACAATTTGAGCCGTCTTGGTTTAAAAAGAAAGCCCCCTATGCGCCCTCAGGAAAATGGAGCGTGAACACGGTGGATGTGCAAAGCCGCGAGTGGGAGGCATTCAACGATGCTTTTGCCAAAAATTCCAATGCCGCAATGGAAAGCACAAGTATCGGTTTAGGGCAAGTGATGGGCTTTAATTGGAAGCGTATCGGCTACACTTCCGTTGGCGCGATGTGGGATGATGCCAAGAAAGGTCTTGACCGTCAAATGTGGCAAATGTGTCGTTACATAGAAACGGACATCAAACTTCAATCAGCCCTGAAAGCCAAAGATTGGGACACTGTGGCAACGCTTTACAACGGTGCCGGCTACCGAGATTTGGCAAAAAAATACAAGCGTGAGCCGTATGACATCACGATGAAAAATCATTATGAAAAATATTTGAAATTATGAAAAACTTATCTATCATCGCCATCTGTCTGCTAATAGGCGCAATCCTCGGCTTTCTGGCGGCTGCCCACTTCTACAACACGCCGCCCGAAAGTTGGGAAACTTCCGCCGTTGTAGCAGGCTACGAGCAAGACGCTGCCCGCAATGCCGAAATCATTGCGGATAAAACGGATAGCATAAAAGAATTGCTGGGAAAAGTTGTAATAAGCGAATCCACTATCCCAAAAACAGAGGCAAAAATCGCAATAGCAAAAAATACTTATGCGGAAATAAAACAAGATTTTGCAGCCGCTAACAACCACAAATGCGATTCTTTAACTGCCGCTGCCGACAGCATTATTGATTTGCAAGCCGCTGAAATTGACACACTAAAAAAGCAAGTCGATTACTTAAAATCAGTAGTATTGTTGCAGTCCGGCATTATTGACATTCAGCGCGAACAATTCACGGCAGCCGAACGTGTGATAAATCAATTAGAGGCGAGCAATCGCCGTACTTGGTGGGAACGAAATGGGAAATGGGTAACGTTGGCGGGGGGACTGATAATAGGAAGTGCCGGAACGGCAGCGGTAATGAGATAAAAAGAAAGAGAGTTTTTTAACTCTCTTTTTTTAGTTCGATGGTAATCGGTTGCCCGCAATGGGGGCAAGTTCCGCGCGTGTAATCTTTTTTCTCAAAGAGTTCGGCAATAGGAACGCCGAGTGCGGTGGCGTATTCTTCAAGCGTATTTTGCTTTGGATTTCCATTTATTACGATGGATACCGCAGGTGGTGAAACGCCTAATATTTTAGCCAAATCCTTTGCAGTCAAGCCTTTTTCCTCCAATATTTCTCTTATCCTATTCATAATTAATATATGTTTTAACGCCGCAAAGATAACTGTTATTTTAATATGAAAGTGTAAAAATAAGACACGCTTAAATATTTAACATATTTTTAACACAAAATATTTGGTGGTAATTAAAATATGCCTTATCTTTGCAGTGTAAAAATAAGATACAACTAACTAATTAAAAAATAAAATTATGAAAGCAATAACATTACAAGAAGTTCCTGCATTAAAGGCAGCCGATATTCGCAGATACGAAGAAAATCGTTACTATGTGGGTAATGCTGCAACAGACCAACGAATTGACTATATTCTAAAGCAATCTGATGAAGATTATATGAATTTGCATAATGAAGTTGTAAAAAGAGAAAATAATAAAGCGGCGCAAGCAGCCGAAAAGCAAGCGAATTTAATCGCAGAAAGAAAAGCGACCGGTAAATCAAAAAAGACATATAGAGCCGAATATGATGCTCTTATGGCTGATTATAAGGCAACGAAAAATATGGAAAGTTACAAAAAAGCCCGGTCAATTGCAAAATTTGCTTTTTAATCAATCAGTTAAATCAAAAAATCAAATAAATTCTAATCAATTAAAAAATAAAATTATGAACACAAACATCACTTCCGAACAAATCGGCAAAAAGAAAGTAATTGCAAAGGTACACTACCGCACGGGTGGAACAATTCCAAGACAGGGATGCATACCCCAACGTTGGGCTTCTGTAACGGTCGATGTAGAAGTAAGCAGCGTGGAAGAGTTTATCAAAAAGTTTCCACCTGTAATTCCATCTGAAAACCTTTTAAATGCTATCAAAAAAGCATTTGAAGAAAAAGGTGGTGTTACCTATAATTTTGGGAGATACGGAAACGGAATGGTATATTTTCAATAACTAAAAAAACAAATAATATGAAAGAAATTATCATTTCAGCAGTAAATCACTTCGACAACAGAAGTAATGTAACGTTGCACGTTACAGGCGAACACAATGCTTATGTAACAGCATTGAATGCCATACACGCCATTTGCAAAAAGCATAATGCGCAAGAAAATATCTATGAAAATCGCTCTGCGCTTAAAAGTAATAGATTGGGCAATGTGATAGATTTAACACACGGTAGTTCAGGAGGAACTGTTACATTTCATTCGCACAGTTGTGACCCGAAAGCCGCTGTACAAGAACTCGTAAATTTAGCAAACAATGAAAATTAAATGCTACTCCGTATGCTTTGAAAGCCTTATCAGTATAACAGATAAGGCTTATAAGGTAACTTGTTTTGACGGAACAGAGGCAATTATACCCAAATCACGGTTTTTCGGTCAAGATACAGAAAAACAGCGGGCTGAATATTATTGGGTTTCGGCATATATACTCGAAGACCGGAAATTGCAATATTCTGACAAAAAAGTAGCGTGGTTTGAAAGCGAAACAAAAGAAATGCTGCCAACCTACACAGTCGAGCATCACACCCCTGAAAAAATACAACCTATTGAAAATAACATAATTAACGAATTAAAAAAATGAAATATTATTACACAAACACAGAAAGAAAAAAAATCGAGTTTGTAGCACAAAAATTAAAATTACAATTCGATTTTGACAACTGCAAAATTTATGCAGAAAGGATATACGGCGCACAGTCATTCGCTACATATTCTTACAATGATTTAAAAATCAGAAGAATATCAAAAGGCAATTTTTATAGAATTGGCAGCAAAGAATTTTATTGTAAAACTGAATGCTATCTTTTTGAAGAACAGTTTTATATTATAAAAAATAGCGAATTGATAACAGTAAAACAAAAAGAAATATTTGAATAATATGGAACTTCTTCCAAACCAACAATCAGCCAAAGCGCACCTGTCCTCGTGGCGGGTGGGTGCGCTGTTTATGGATATGGGTACAGGCAAAACCCGCGTAGCCATTGAGTTGGTCAATTCCGTGCGGGAAATTGATTTGATAGTATATATTGCGCCGCTGCATACCATATATCCAACCGAGCCGGATATAGAATCAATCAAAATGCAAGTGGCAAAATGGGGTGGATTTAACGCGCCGGTCGTGTATTATGGCTTTGAAAGCCTGTCGCAATCCGGCAGAATTTATCTCGAACTTCGGCAGAAGATTGAGCAGGCAAAAAAGCCTTTCATCATTCTTGATGAAAGTTCAAAAATCAAAAACTATACGGCAAAACGAACGCAACGGCTGCTTGATTTGTCGCAAATGGCTGAATACAAATTGATTTTGACAGGAACGCCGTTTTCAAAAAACTTGCTGAATTTAAAGCCGCAAATGGATTTCCTTTCGCCCAAAATCTTGAATATGAGCGATGCGCAATTTAAGAATACATTTTGCAAATATACGCGTATTACCAAGCATTTAGGTCGTATAACAAAAGTAGATGAATTTATTACCGGCTACGAAAATATTGATTACCTCTATTCGCTCTGCGGACATTATATTTTCGAGTGTGATTTGAAGTTGCAAATAAAGCAGGCATATACCGATATTCGCTACCAACTTGATGATGCCGCCGAGCAGGAATATTATAGCCTGAAAGAAAAATATCTCGACAACGAAAAGTTGATGGCGATGAACAACAATATTTTTCTTGAAATGACTGAAAAAATGCGGCATTCATACTGCTGTACCGAAGGAAAATTTACGGCAGTAAAGCAAATTTTCAAAGAAGTACCGGAAGAAAAAACATTGATTTTCTATCGGTATGTGAACAGCCGTGAAGAACTGAAACACCGCTTTCCGAAAGCAACGATTTTGAGTTATCAGACAGATGTTTACGGATTAAACCTGCAACATTTGTGCAACACAATTTACTTCGACAAGATTTGGGACTACGAACTGCGCATTCAGGGCAGCCGCCGAACTTATCGCACCGGACAAGAATATGATTGCCATTATTTCGACCTTACAGGTAATGTCGGACTTGAAACGCTTATCAATAAAAATATTGAGAAAAAAATATCAATGGTAGAGTATTTTAAAACGATTAGTAAAAAACAATTAAAAGAGGTATTATAATTATGGAAAGTATAATTGAGAAACTTAAAAAAATACAGACACTTGCTGAGCGTGGCTGTAATGGAGAAATGGAGAATGCCAAATTCTTGCTTGATAAATTGCTGAAACAGTACAATTTAACATTGGAAGATTTATCTTCCGAAATAAGAAAAGAGAGAGTGTTTAAAAATTGTAATGCTGCTGTTTTTATAATGTGCTCTTACAAAATTTTCGGCGTAAAACGAACAAAAACATCGTATAATTACAAAAATAAACCAAAAGACCTATGTATTGAATTGACTGATTTAGAATACATTGAAATTTCTGAATTCTACAATTTTCACAAAAGAAATTTTGATAAAGAATTCCAAAAAATGAAAGTTGATTTTCAATGTTCTTATCAGTTAAAACACGAATTATATACAGAAAAGAATGATAGCGATGATAAAGGAAAATCATATAGCCAAGAAGAATTAGAGAAATTACTGACCTATGCAAGTATGATGGAAGATGTTGCATTTCATAAAGCAATAGAAAAATGACAGTCTATAATGAAACACAATTCCGCTTGCAGCGTATTTTCGCCGATTTCGACAATGTATATGTGTCGTTTTCGGGCGGTAAAGATAGCGGCGTGTTGTTCAATCTGTGCATTGATTACATTCGCCGAAACAAACTTAACCGCAAACTCGGTGTATTCCACCTCGATTACGAGGCGCAATACACAATGACAACCGATTACGTCAATAAAACGCTGTCGGAAAACGCTGATATTTTGGAAGTATATCGCTGCTGTGTGCCGTTCAAAGTTTCCACTTGTACCTCGATGCACCAAAACTTTTGGCGACCGTGGGACGAAAACGAGCGTGATATTTGGGTGTCCGAAAAGCCCGAAAATTGTCTGCAAAAATTCGACTTCCCATTTTTCAACCAAAAAATGTGGGATTACGAATTTCAAGAGCGATTTTCGCTTTGGCTGCACCAAAAGAAACAAGCCGGGCGCACGTGTTGCCTCGTGGGTATTCGCACGCAGGAAAGCCTTAACCGTTGGCGGGCAATTCACAGCGAGCGCAATTACAAGAACTATCAGGGTTTGAAATGGACAAAGCAGATGTACGAAAATGTTTATAATGCCTATCCGATTTACGATTGGCTTACGGAAGATATTTGGGTTGGCAATGCGCATTTCGGTTGGACTTACAATCGCCTGTACGATTTATATTACAAAGCGGGCGTTCCGCTCAATGCGATGCGCGTGGCAAGTCCGTTTCTTTCGGCAGCACAGGACAGTTTGAAACTTTACCGTATCATTGAGCCGAACACTTGGGGCAAACTCATTAGCCGCGTGAACGGCGTGAATTTCACAGGCATTTACGGCGGAACTACGGCAATGGGCTGGAAGTCAATTACGCTGCCGAAAGGGCATACTTGGAAATCGTATATGTACTTCCTGCTTTCCACTTTACCCGAAAAAACGCGACAGAGTTACACCGACAAACTCGAAACTTCAATGCGGTTTTGGCGCGAAAAAGGCGGCGTTCTTTCCGATGAAACAATCGCCGAACTCCGCGCTGCCGGTGTGGAAATCGAAGTTGCCGACACTACTAATTACAAAACCGACAAAAAGCCGGTGCGAATGTCGTACATTGACGATACAGACATTTCGGCGTTCAAAGAAATTCCCACCTACAAGCGAATGTGCATCTGTATAATGAAGAACGACCACCTGTGCAAGTATATGGGTTTTTCGCAGACAAAAGATGAATTGACAAGAAGAAAAAATATAATTGAAAAATACCAAAATTTATTATGAAAAGCCCTGTCTATAATGTAATATCCGTGCCTGTCGAAAAAATACAGGCAAACAGTTACAATCCGAATGCCGTTGCGCCGCCCGAAATGAAACTGCTGTATCAGTCTATCAAAGAAGACGGCTACACAATGCCGATTGTCTGCTACTATTTGGCGAACATTGACCGTTACGAAATTGTCGATGGTTTCCACCGTTACACCGTTATGCTCAAGCACCGCGATATTTATGAGCGCGAAAACGGAATGATGCCGGTGGTGGTAATAGAAAAAGATGTATCCAACCGTATGGCTTCCACCATTCGCCACAACCGTGCTCGCGGCTCGCACGATATAGAACTGATGTCAAACATCGTTTCCGAACTTGTCGAAAGCGGAATGTCTGATGCGTGGATTATGCGCAATATCGGTATGGATGCTGATGAACTGTTGCGCCTGAAACAGATTACAGGCTTGGCGGCGTTGTTTCGGGATAGAGATTTTTCAAATTCTTGGGAAATTGAGTGATTTTTTTTTGCAGATATAAAAATAATGCTTATCTTTGCAGCGCAAATTTTAAAAAACAACCAACCTAAATTTGTGAATTGCTTTAATTCTAAGCGGCTTTCGGGTCGCTTTTTTCATTTAAAAAATGGGTGTTCCGCCAGTTCCCTCGCATTCTCGGCTTTACCAATGCGAATATAATTGAAAAAAGTCTGCTCGCTCTTATGCCCGGTTATCATCATAATTTTCGCGGGCATAACTCCCGAAAGATAGGCATTCGTGGCAAAACTTCGCCGCGCCGTGTGGCTGCTGACAAGCGTATATTTCAGCGTGGTAAATCTATCAATCTGATGTCCGCGCGTGCGTTCAATCAAAATTTTATCGTTGATTTTGGCACGTTTGCAAATCGTTTTCAGACACTTGTTGAAATTAAATAACGAGCAATCGCAGGGCGGAAAATAATCGTATTTTCTCAAAATCTCAGCCACAATAGGCTTAATTGGAATGACGACAACTTCGCCGGTCTTGCGTGTTTTGCATATAATTTTTTTATCGGCAATATTTTTATTGGTCAATCTTGACAAGTCGGAAAATCGCAAGCCGGTGTAGCAACCAATCACAAATAAATCACGTATTTTCTCGGTGCTTTTATCTCTGAAATTAAGGCTATAAATGCTGTCAATTTCTTTCTCTGTCAGGTACACTGCAATTGTTTTCTCGCTTTCTATTTTCACATCTTCAAAGCCGAAATTCACATCATATCCCTGCTTTGCCATTCGGCGGAACATAAAGGCAATGTAACTTACATAATTTCGTATTGTATTGATTGCAAGCCCCTTTTCTTTCAGATAGAAAACAAAATCTTCGCACATCTCGGCAGTAAAATTGTTCGAGATTATGGAAACATCTCGAAGTTTCTCGAAGTTTTCCAGATGTTTGGCAATGCACCGGTATTTACACTTATATCTGTCAGAACGCTTGGAATTTCGCGCGTATGCGTAAATGAACGCTGCTGCGGGCGTGGTGTTTGGTTTGGTGGCAAATAGTTTCATAGTTCCGGAAATTTTTCGCGTAAATCATCTAAATCCTTAATGCCAATCGACCGCAAATAAATATCAGTAGTCTGCAAATCGGCGTGGCGAAGTTGAATTTGCAGTTCCTTAATTTTCACACCGGCACGAATGGCATCACACGCACCGGTGTGTTTCCACGAATAAAGCGAGTACCTGTTATTGTAGCCCAATGTGCGCAGAACGCGCCGATGACGCTCGTACATCGTATTATATCCGTATTGTTCTTCTCCCGGCTGACCGCTTTTTGAAAATATGTAATAGTTTGGATTGTAGTAATTTATCTGTATTTTTTTCAGGTACTCCCACAAAGGCGGCGGTATAATCACATATTCCGATTTCTTGTTCTTGCTCGTATGTGCATCAACAAGAATAGTACCCTCGTCAAGGTCGATGGCATTAATGGTAAGGCAGCGCAGTTCGCCCGGTCGGATAAAACAGTAGTATTCAAATTGCACGAAAAGCCACAGTTCCGGGTCGTGTTCCAGCAGATAAGCCTTTATCCGTTGCTTTTGTGCCGATTTGAACGGCAACATACCCATACGTTCCTCGCGCACTTTGTCGATTTTTTCCCATACGTTACTTTCTACAATGCTGTGTTTTTTCATTGTATCCCAAAGGCTGCGCATCAGCAGCATATAGCAATTGCGGGTGGTATTTCCAACGCCTCTTTTGGCTTGCAAGTAAGCCAGAAAACGTTCAGCCTGTTCAACGGTAAAATCGTTGGCAAGCATTTTGTCAAAGCCTTTCATTTGCGCCCATTCGAGGAAACAAGTAACTTTTGAAGAATAAGTAAGGCGTGTTTTTCTGCGTAGAAATTCGGTACGGCTATCCCAGATATTTTGCACGCAAAGTTTGAGTACGTGTGCGTCAAGTGCCGTGTTTTCGGTACTGCACACTTTGCGAATACTATTTTCGACAGTATTCAGTTCTGTATTCTCTGCATTTTTCCGTTTTATTTCGATGGGATTGTAGCCGTTTTTCAGTTCGTTGGTCCAAAAAAGCAGCATTTTGAGAGCCTCTTTGTGCCGTTCTTCGGGTGAAAATTTGGTAGAAAGATGCTTTTTAAAGCGTTCATACTTCCATTTTTCAGCATTCCAATAGTTGAAACTGATAAAAGTTCCACACTTCGAGATTTTGGGGAGAGAAAATAATTTTTTTTCCATATCTATAATTTTTTGCTCCGGAAGCGAAAAAATTGATATGGACACTTTAACATTTTTATTTGTCCAAGATAATAATTATTACTATCTTTGTTTGGACAAATAATTTTTATAAACTACTGATTTTCAGCGAGATTTGTTTAAAAAAGTGGAGCATAGCGGACTCGAACCGCTCACCTCAACACTGCCAGTGTTGCGCTCTACCGGATGAGCTAATACCCCGTTTTTTGACTTTTGCGGTGCAAAGGTACAACAAAGTTTTTAAATAATTCAAATAAAATTCATATTTTTGCGCTGTGAATGAAAAAAAACAATATCAACTGACCGACTGGCTGCCCACCACCAAAAAAGAATTGGAGTTGCGGGGCTGGCAAGATGTTGATGTTGTGCTATTTACGGGCGATACTTACATAGACCACCCTGCTTTTGGGGCGGCGGTTATCGGGCGCGTAATGGAGGCGGAAGGACTGCGCGTTGCCATCGTTCCGCAGCCGAATTGGCGCGATGACTTGCGCGATTTCAAAAAAATGGGGCGACCACGACTGTTTTTTGCCGTTTCGGGCGGCTCTATGGACAGTATGGTAAATCACTACACTGCTAACAAACGCCTGCGTTCCGATGATGCCTATTCTTCTGATGGGAAAGCGGGTTTTCGCCCTGATTATACGACAGTTACCTATTGCCAAATACTAAAAAAACTCTATCCCGATGTGCCGATTGTTATTGGCGGCATTGAGGCATCGCTGCGGCGATTGACACATTATGATTATTGGTCGGACAGTTTAAAACCGTCTATTTTGGCGGACAGTGGGGCGGATTTGTTGGTGTATGGAATGGGAGAATTGCCTTTGAAAGAAATAATAAAGAAAGCCAAAGCGGGCGATAATTTTTCTGATATTCCGCAAACGGCTTTTATGACCGAACTCCCCCCTTTGGGGGGCGGGGGGGCTGAATTACATTCGCACGAGGATTGCCTGAAAGACAAGAAAAAATTTGCCGAGAACTTTAAAATCATCGAAGAAGAATCAAACAAAATACATTCTTCAATCATAACGCAAAAGATTAGAAATAAAACAATTATCGTCAATCCACCCTATCCAACAATGAGTAGCGAGGAACTTGACCGCAGTTTCGATTTGCCCTACACGCGCCTACCGCACCCGAAGTATCGGAACGTTCCGGCGTTTGAAATGATAAAATTTTCGGTGAATATACATCGCGGTTGCTTTGGTGGTTGCGCGTTTTGCACCATTTCGGCGCATCAGGGCAAGCAAATCGTGTCGCGCAGCGAGAAATCCATTCTGAACGAGATAAAAAAGATTTCCGAAATGCCCGATTTTAAAGGCTATCTGACGGATTTGGGAGGTCCTTCGGCAAATATGTACCGAATGCAGGGCAAAGACAGCGCGGTTTGCGAAAAATGCAAAAAACCGTCTTGTATTTTTCCGAAAATTTGTCGCAATCTGAATGCCGACCACCGACCGCTGCTTGATTTATACAAAAAAACCGATAAACTGCCCTACATCAAAAAATCCTTTATCGGCAGCGGTGTGCGCTATGATTTATGCTTGACTGAAAGCGAAAACACAGAAATCAATAAAACGAATCGTGAATACATCAAAGAATTGATAATCAATCACGTTTCCGGCAGGCTGAAAGTAGCCCCCGAACATACTTCGCCAAATGTACTGAAAACGATGCGCAAACCATCTTTCGAGTTGTTCGTGAAATTCAATCGTATTTTCGACAAAATCAACAACGAGTACGCACTGAAACAGCAACTTATCCCTTATTTCATATCCAGCCACCCGAATTGCACGGAGGCGGATATGGCAGAACTTGCGGCAACGACCAAAAGCCTTAATTTCCACCTTGAACAGGTGCAGGACTTCACGCCCACGCCAATGACTTTGGCAAGCACGATGTATTATTCGGGCTACGACCCTTACACGATGGAAAAAATCTCGACCGCCAAAACCAAAGACGAAAAACTGCGGCAGCAGCAATTTTTCTTTTGGTATAAAAAAGAATATAAAAACCAGATTATTAACTCTTTGCGAAAAATGCGGCGCGAGGATTTGATAAGGAAAATATTTTAAAAAACGATGAAAATATTATTTTTTACTGCTTGGTATCCAACCGAGAAAAATCCGAATTTCGGAATATTTATAAAAGAACACGTCAAAGCCGTACAGACAACCGAAAATGAGGTTGTGGTGCTTGCCATTGTGATACACAGAGGCAAAGGCGTTTGGAAAAAAACGACAAAGGATTTTATAGATGAAAACGGAGTGAGAACAATATTGATAGAGATAACGACTTGTTTCAGAGATATTGTTTATTTGGCTTTGCCTTTGCAATATTGGATTGTGAAACGAATATTCCGAAAATTACAGCCTGCTTTTGAGCCGGATATAGTGCATTCTAATGTTATTTTACCTGCGGGAATAATAGGTGGCTGGTTGGCAGAAAAAATGAAAAAGCCGCATATTATTACGGAACATTTTACAGGTGTTGAAGGTGTTTTGAAAATGCCTGTCATTTCGCGATGGGCAAAAAAAGCCTATCAAAGAACTGTTTATATTTTACCCGTTTCTGCTTATTTGAAGGAAAATTTGATAAAATTGATGCCATTGCTTGAAAATAATAATTTTCAAGTTATTCCTAATGTGGTAGATGGGCAGCAATTTCTTTATAAGGAAAAAAAGCCTCTGCCGGATACGATAACGCTTTGTTCCATTGCTGCGTGGAACAGGTATAAAAAGCCTGCCAAGCAGCCTGAATTGCTGATAGATGCTGTATCGATTTTGCAAAAGGAAATAGATAAAAAGATGGTGTTGTTGATGGTTGGCGGAGGCAATAAACTGGAAGAATTGAAAGAACGCTGCAAAGAAAAGAATGTAAATGTAATATTTACAGGATATTTGGATAAAAAAGACATTGTAAAAAATCTTCATCAAGCCGACTTTTTTGCGCACCCCACTTTGATAGAAACTTTTGGCGTGGTGGTGGTTGAGGCACTTTCTACAGGAACGCCTGTGATATGCTCAAACGACAAAGCATTGAGAGAACTAATCAATGAACAAAACGGTGTTTTGTGCGAAAATACGGTTGAAGATTGGGTAAATGGTATCAGGCAAGCCATTCATAAAAAATTTGACGGCAAAGAGATTGCAAATAATGTTAGCCAAAAATACAGTTACGAAAAAGTCGGAACGAAAATAGACAAAATATACCATTCCATCTAAACAGTTATTCGTTCAAATGGTATATTATTCACTTTTGCGGCATAAAGCGGAAATTCGCTTGGATACATTTGCCCTGTTACAATGCTGTATATTTTATCGGCTTTTGACAGCATCATAAAATCAATAAACGATTTCATATATACGTTTTCATCTGCATTATCAGTACAATCTAAATGTACAACTTTGCCCGATAGCGTAAAAATATTTTCCAATGTAGATACATACGACAGAAAAGTAGAACTATCCGAAGTAACAAGAACAGGCAATTTATGATTGTTTTTTAATGCAAGTAAAGATTTTGCACAAATATTGATTAAATCTTGCTGTTTGTCAGATGGCAATGTAGGAAAATCATATTCTGTGAAATCGCCCAACAGAGATTGAAAACGAAATACGCAAGCAATATAAGACGAATTGATTTTAGCCAAATGAAAATTAATTTGTGCCTCTAATTTTGACGTGGGTTTAAAAAGTTCATTGAATAATTTTCCCCATTCAAAATTGGTTTTATATTTTTCGTTGAGTAGCGGTAAATAATCTCTGTTGATGTAAGTATGAACTTGTTTTTTTGTTTTTAAATGTAGCAATCTTTCTCCGTTTTCGCCCTGCACAATCAGAATTTTAGCATCAGCAGTTTTTATTGCTATTTCATTTTCTTTTGCTTGCCAATCATATTGATTGGGTTCAAAAAATAATGATAAATCGAAA
>JAISJU010000206.1 GCA_031261165.1 Prevotellaceae bacterium | reverse complement strand
AGGATTTCCACTTCATTTTTTAAATCGTATTTTTCTATTTCCGCAGCCATCACACTGCCGCTTTGCCCTACGAAACGCAGGCGGCAATTTTCCCTGTTCTGCATTTTTGAAAAAGCGGCAAGCAGGGATTTTAAATCATTGGAATTATAAAGAATGCCGATATAAGTAAGGGTAAAACGGGGTTGCGGGTTTTCTTTTATATGCAAAAAGTCGTCTTCGTCAAAGCCGTTGGTGATAACGGCGATTTTCTCGGGCAATATTTTTTCGGATTTCGACAGGAAAACATTGCGCGTTCCCTCGTGCGTAACGATTACTTTATCAGCCGTTTCCAATACTTTACGCTCATAATTCTTATTAATCCGGTCGGCAATGGCGGTCGGATACAGCATTTTATAATAATGTATGTCTGTCCAAGGGTCGCGGAAGTCGGCTATCCACTTGATTTCGGGGAACTTCTTTTTCAGCCGCAAGCCCATCAGTTGCGTGGAGTGGGGTGGGCTGGTGGTTACGATATATTCAATTTTTTCTGTTTCGATTAACCGGCAGGCGCGGCGATAGGCGTATTTGTTCCACCCCCGGCGCGGGTCTGGCAAAAAGAAATTGCCGCGAATGAAACGCGAAATTTTTTGCAACAGCGAAGTTTTATCTTTCAGGTTGCCAAAAGGCACTTCCTTTTCGGCAGACACTTTTTTGTACAAATTCAAAATCTCAAACGTATCCGTGCGTTCCACACGCACTTCGGGCGGAATATCCTTTTCCAAACTGCGGTCGATGTGCGGAAAATTCGCCATCTCGGGCTTAACGGTCAGCACCACAGGCTGCCAACCGAATTTTGGCAAATACTTGACAAATTTGAGCCAACGCTGCACTCCGCTGCCGCCGCTGGGGGGGAAATAATATGTGATGATTAAGATTTTCATTGATGAAAATGCCTATTGTTCTTGATTAAAATACCTATTGTTCTTGATTAAAATGCCTATTGTTCTTGATTAAAATGCCTATTGTTCTTGATTAAAATACCTATTGTTCTTAATTAAAATACCTATTGTTCTTAATTAAAATGCCTATTGTTCTTGATTAAAATACCTATTGTTCTTAATTAAAATACCTATTGTTGTCGATTAAAATTGATAATTTCCAACGCCTTCCGCAGTCCCTCGTCATACTTCAACGTTTCGCGTATCTCGCCTTTTTGGTAATAATACCGCTTGGCTATCTCGATGCTAATCAGTTCTTTGATGTCCGTTTTAAATATTTCGAGGTCTTTGTCCGTGTCGGGTTTCAACTTGTCTTCCAATGCCGCAAACTCCGTTTCAGAGAGTTCGGCATAACCCTCTATTTTGATAATATCTTTCAGCCTTTTAAGCAGTTCAACACTTTTGAGTTCATAAGTAAATTTCCGCTGTTTGAGAAACTTTTTGAAATCCTCATATTCTTCGTCAGTATAAACAAACTCATCAATCGGCGCAATTTTCGGGTGTTTTTGCACGTAGGCGGTAACATAGTCGAAAATCAGGTAATCTGCCACGAGGCGGTAAGTGATGTTCAGCGTTTCCGGCTCTGCAAGCAGCGTATCGGGCGCAATGCCGCCGCCATCGCGCACCGTGCGACCCTTTGCGGTCTTAAACTCGTGCGTCAGGCTGTCCGGTATGCGCTTGGCGTTTCCGTCTTCGTCTTTATGCTCGTAGTCGATTTCCTGAATGCAGCGACCGCTCGGCGTGTAATATTTCGCCGTTGTAACTTTCAGGTAATCATTGAAACCGACCGCTCGCGTGCTTTGCACCAGCCCCTTGCCGAAGGTGCGGCTGCCCACAATGGTGGCGCGGTCGAGGTCTTGCAACGCGCCCGCCACGATTTCGGAGGCGGAGGCAGACATACCGTTCACCAGCACCACCAGCGGCAACGTTGCCTCAATCGGCTCGCTGAGCGTTTTGTAGGTCTTGTCCCGCTGCGCATCTCTGCCCTTCATCGACACCACCGCCGTACCTTTTGGCACAAAAAGGCTGCAAATATTGACCGCCTCGTCAATGATGCCGCCCGGGTTGCTGCGCAAATCCAGCACCAAGCCTTTCAGTTCGTTCTTCGCTTTCAGTTCCGTCAAAGCGCGTTTCAACTCCTCGCTCGACTTGTCCGTGAAACCCGACAGGCGAATATATCCCACATTATTATATACCGCGCTGTAATCCACCGCATTGATTTGTATTTTCTCGCGCACAATGCTCTTTTTGATGCTTTTGCCCGCACGTTTTACGGTTACGCTAACCACCTCGCCGGGCTGCCCTTTCAGCATCTCGCTGACATCGGTAACAGACGTGTTTTTCAACCTCTTGCCGTTAATTTCCGTAATCACATCGCCCCCCCTGAGGTCATTTTTTTGCGCAGGCATATTCTCGTATGGCTCCAAAATGATAATACTGTCGCCTTTTTTGCCGATAAGCGCGCCCACGCCGCCATATTCGCCTGTGGTCATATACTCAAAATCTTTGAGTTCCGACTCCGGAATATAAGTCGTATAAGGGTCAAGTTCCTCCAGCATATTGTCGATAGCCGAGCGCACCAGCGTTTTCGCGTCAATCGTATCCACATAAAACAAGTCCAATTCTCGGAAAAGACTGTTGAACACATCAAGATTTTTTGATATTTCAAAATAGCGGTCGTTCTTGTCCGCAGCCTGCAATGTGCCTGCAAATACCACCCAGAGGGCAATCAGAATTATTTTTGTCTTCTTCATCATAAGTCTTTTTTAAAATTAAGGTTGCAAAGATATAGATTTTTTCATTACCTTTGTCCCCGCCAATTAAAAACTTTACTTTTTGCCGTGCGCATAAACACACCGGTTATATAAATTTCCCCCGTTGGG
>JAISJU010000171.1 GCA_031261165.1 Prevotellaceae bacterium | reverse complement strand
ACGAGGAGGAAGAGGAAGATGGTGATGTTCCGTCAAGCGATATTTATGAGAACTGGACAAACGAAAAAGTCAATCCTTACAAAGTATCAATTAAGGATTTGCTTGATTTGCAATTAGATAGTTTGATGTCGAAATACGTTCACCCGTTGGATAGCAACGGCAAAGTTACCTCTAATTTTGGTCCCCGCCGCCGCCGTTTTCATTACGGCATTGATTTGAAAGTGTATGTGGGACAGGATATTTATGCTGCTTTTGACGGTAAAATCCGTGTAACCGGTTTCGACCCGCGCGGTTACGGCAATTATGTGGTTATCCGCCACTCCAACGGTTTGGAAACGCTCTACGGACATCTTTCTGAAATAAAAGTGGAGGCAAATCAAGATGTTAAGGCTGGCGACCTTGTCGGTTTGGGTGGTAGCACAGGGCGTTCCACCGGTCCGCACTTGCATTTTGAGTTCCGTTATTTGGGCAATGCCATCAATCCGACCAATATTGTTGATTATGAAACCAATAAGCCGCTCAATGACAGTTATTTGATAAACAAAAATACTTCTTTCCGCGAAATAAAAGCCTATCAAAGTGCTAAGTACCACGTTGTTAGACGTGGCGATACGCTTTCGGGCATTGCTCATCGCTACGGCACAACGGTTACCAAAATTTGCCAATTGAACGGTATCAAGCGCACTGATACTTTGCGACCGAAACGACGGTTGCGGTATTCGTAATAGAAAACCTCATTGAAATAAAAAGAGGTTATTTAAACCTCTGACCACATTCTTTTTTGAACGCAAATCTTCGCAAAATAAATTATTCTATTTTGCGTAGATTTGCGCTTTTTGTGTAGGACTTTGTGAACTTTGCGGTGAAAAAAAAGCGTTTATCTGCCGTAAAAAACTCTCGCTTTTTCCAAGTCGTCAGGCGTATCAATACCGATGGTTTCGAGCTGCGTGATGCCGACTTTTATGCGGTAGCCGTTTTCGAGCCAGCGGAGTTGTTCGAGGCTTTCGGCAAGTTCGAGCGGCGACTGTGGCAGTTGCGTAATCTCTTGCAACACTTCGGCGCGGTAGGCGTACATTCCGATGTGCTTGTAATAAGTATGCGCTTCGAGCCAGCGGTTTCTGTCCGTGCCGCGCTTGTAAGGAATGATGGAACGGCTAAAATACATTGCCTCCATTCGCTTGTTAATCACCACTTTCGGCGAGTTCTGATTAGCGAGGTCGTCAAAAAAACCGTTGTACGGAAAAGGTTTGACGAGTGTTGCAATCTGCGTAGTCGGGTCGGCAAAGCAGGCTTGCAACGCCTCAATTTGCTCGGGCTGAATAAACGGCTCATCGCCCTGCACATTGATAATAATGTCTTGGCTCTTGGCTCTTGCGTCTAAGGTCTTGTGTCTAAGGTCTTGTGTCTGAATCAGATTGTACGCCTCAAAGCAGCGGTCGGTGCCGCTTTGGTGCTTGGGCGAGGTCATTACGGCTTTACCGCCGAAAGCCTGCACTGCCTCAAAAATGCGTTGGTCGTCAGTGGCGACATAAACATTGGCAACGGCTTTTTGCACTTGCTCATACACAAGTTGTATCATCGGTTTGCCGCCGATTTTGGCTAAGGGTTTGCCCGGAAAGCGCGAAGAGGCATAACGCGCCGGAATAATGGCTATAAAATTCATTTTTTGTTCGTTTTTTTGAAAAGACAAAGATAATATTTATTTTTTTGAAAAAACATTTGCGCGGAAAAAAAATAAACATTACCTTTGCAGCCGAATTTTTCACAATTTAATAATTTAACCGTTATGTATTTAAGCACAGAACAAAAGCAAGAAATCTTTGTGAAATACGGAAAGTCCAATACTGATACGGGGTCGCCTGAATCCCAGATAGCATTATTTTCCTACCGTATATCGCATTTGACGGAACATTTGAAGTCAAATAAAAAAGATTATAGCACATCGCGGGCGTTGAAAACGCTGGTAGGCAAACGCCGCCACTTACTTGATTATTTGAAGGACAGGGACATCGCAAGATACCGTGCCATCATCAAAGAATTGGGTATCAGAAAGTAAGAGAAAGAGGCTCACGCCTCTTTTTTTATGCTTGATAGAACGCAAATTACGCAAATCGCAGAACGCAAATTACGCAGATTACGCAAATTTTCGCAAATTTCTTTTAGATAACTTTTCAAGTTTAATAATAAGAAATTTGCGGAAATTTGCGTAATCTGCGTAATTTGCGTTCTATGATTTGCGTTCCATTATTTCGGAAAGGATAATTTCCGTTGCCCCCATATTCTGTTGCACATACCGGCGGGCATTATCGCCTGTTTTTCTGAGAAAATCATCGTCATACAAGAGCAATTTGTTCAATTTCTCTTGCAAAGTGGGATAATCGGCAATGGCAAAGGCTGCATTCTCGCGAATTAACTGCCGCGCCTCACGGAACTTGTGATAATTGGTGCCAAAAATAACCGGCATACCATACACCGCCGCCTCCAACACGTTGTGGATACCTGCGCCAAACCCGCCGCCGATATAGGCAACGCTGCCGTAGCGATACACCGAAGACAGAAAACCGATAGCGTCAATAATCAGGCAATCAACATTTTGCACATTTTCCTCGCTCGCCTCCGAAAACAAAATATGCGGCTTTTTCAGTTTGCTGCAAATACAGGTAATATGTTCTTTGCTCGTAACGTGAGGCGCGATAATCAGTTTCAAATCCCGCGAACGGTTGAAATATTCAATAAACAAATCCTCATCTTTTTCCCACGAACTGCCCGCAACGATGGTCTTTTTGCCCTGCACAAAGTTTTCGATGTAAGGCAACTGTTTTGCTTGCGCGGCAATCGTGGCAACGCGGTCGAAACGCGTATCGCCCGAAACGACTACATTATTAATATGGTATTGTTGCAGCAAATCGCGCGAGCGTTCATCTTGCACAAAAATGGTTTTGAAATTCCTCAGCAAATTCCTATACCACCTGCCGTACCACTTAAAAAACACCTGTTTTTCCCGAAAAATGGCGGAAATCACATAAGTCCGCACCTTATATTTTTTCAAATAATAGAGGTAGTTCGCCCAAAATTCGTATTTGATAAGCACGGCTACTTCGGGTTTCACCATTTGTACAAAGCGGCGGGCGTTTCGCGGCGTGTCCATCGGCAGGTAGCAAACGATGTCGGCAAACGGATAATCTTTGCGCACTTCGTAGCCCGATGGCGAAAAAAACGTAAGCAAAATTTTACATTCGGGGTGCTGCTGTTTGAGGCGTTCTATGAGCGGGCGACCCTGCTCAAACTCGCCAAGCGAGGCGGCGTGCAGCCAAATGTAACGGTCGCCCTGCTGCAATTTCTCTTTCAAAATAACAAGTCCCGCCTTTTGTCCTGCCCACATTTTGGCGATTTTTTTGTCGAAAAACGAGGCAAGATACACGAGGCTGCGGTAAATAAATATGCCGATATTATAGATAATTTGCATCAAAAAAAGTTTTTGGGATTTGAAAGCACAAAGATAAAAAGTATTTTTTGAATAGACATCAGGGTAATTCTAATAATGACAAGAAATACAATAATCTTAACAAAATCCCTATAAACTGTTTTGATTTTTTGTTTTTTATAGCCCTGAATCTCCTAAAAAGGGACTTAGTCAGCTGGCGCGGATTATTTTTAAGGCGCAGCGCGCCGCAAATATTTGTAGCATAAGCAATTTAATTGTTC
>JAISJU010000145.1 GCA_031261165.1 Prevotellaceae bacterium | reverse complement strand
ATATATTGATGTCAAATGTGCTTTATTGAAAGTATTTAAGTATGGAGAATTATTTCTAACCGTTTTTGCTTTACCAATTAAATAACAATTTTTTTCATTTTCAATACCTGTACAATAATGAATGTCTTGCAGAATTTTTGCATTTCTATTGCCTGTTATAAAAAAACTATCAGGCAAATTAATGGGCGATAAAAATTCATCAGGCGGGGTTGGTAAAATAATACAGAACTTATGATTAATGATAGTATCTTTTCCCAATAATGAACAACACGCACTTTGCCCATAAGTAACAATGTGAGTATGTTCCAAAAATATACTATCTGCTATTGTACCATAAATAGTATTGTTAGGTAAAGGCGAAGAGGGGATAGTTTCATATATTTTATCTTCCTTTTTATCGCAAGCGATGAATACGGTTGTAAATATTAGTAATATTGCCGACATTAATAAGAATATTTTTTTCATAGTAGTAAAATAAATGATTAAAAACGTGCAAATGTAAGGATAATTTTATTAGGAATGAAAATAAAGTTTGATTTTTTTATTGCATTTTGTGTATCAGAACACAAAAAAAACTCTTTCCCAAAAAAGGAAAAGAGTTTTTTGCACATATTTTTTGCTGCGAACAAATTATGCTGCTAATTTATTCACTTTCAGTGTCAATTTTGATTTCAAATTGGCTGCTTTGTTTTTGTGGATAACGTTTTTCTTCGCCAATTTGTCGAGCATAGACGATACTTTTTTCAACAAATCGCTTGCTTCTGCCTTGTTTTCGAGCGAGCGCAGTTTGCGCACGGCATTGCGGGCAGTTTTTGCGTAGTAACGGTTGTGCAGTTTGCGTTTTTCCGTTTGTCTGATACGTTTGATAGATGATTGATGATTTGCCATCTTTGTAATTCTATTTGATTGTTTTTTAGTAGCCCATAGGAGAGTCGAACTCCTCTTTCAAGAATGAAAATCTTACGTCCTAACCGATAGACGAATGGGCCATCATTTCTTTTATTTTGCGGGTGCAAATATACGACTGTTTTTTTATTCGGCAAAACTTTTTCAATGTTTTTTTTCCTAATATCAAAAGAAATATCACATCATTTTGTTTTTCAGAATATTACAAACTTGTGTATGCTTGTTTTTTCGCCATTTTGCAGTTTTAAAAGGTACATTCCGCTGTGCAAAAGCGGGATTTCTTCGTCAAAATTGCTCGAAGTTTTTGTCAAAATCACTTGTCCGTCTGTTTTTAGCACAGTTATTTGCGTGTTTTTTTCCAATCCCGAAAGATATAATGTATGTAGATTTGTCCAAATCTTCAAATTTTCGTCTGCTACATTATATAATGTAACTATGCCGTCTTCATAATCGAAAGAAATGATGCCGTTTTCTTCCGCAATGTGGGTAATGGATTTTCCCAAATAACTGTTGTTGCGAAATTTCGGCGAAAAGTAAGTTTTTCCCGAACTGCCGGGGAAAATTTGACCTGTGCGTGCTGTAAAAGAGTTTATCCTGCCGTCTGCCGGCTCTATGAAAATACCTCTGTATGAAGGTTTGTTTGGTGTATTATTGTACCAATCGGCAGCGTTGTAATTGATGTGCCAAATGAGCAAACCGTGATACGGCAAATAACTGTCCCAATCCGTTTGTTGACGGTTTTCAAGCAAGAAAAATTCTTTTGGCGAGGGAACAAAACCGTTAAAATTTGGCGCAGCGTCTGTAATTATCAACGCGCGGTTGGAGTTTTTCAAATCTTCGAGTGTTTCATTTGTCGGCGCATTAAGAATTTCCGGCACGAGCCAACCCATAAAATAGCGTTCGTAAGACGAGTAGGCTGGGGGAGTACGCCCATCATTATTGTATAAACCGCCGTCCATAATATCCCAGTCGTCGAGGTAAGAATAGTCGTGATAATACATATCGGGCAGACCCAATACGTGACCGAACTCGTGGCAAAAAGTACCAATTCCGCACATTACGTTGCCGGTAGTGCTGCGTAATTCTGAGGTACAAGCATAATCTCTGATTTTTTTTCCGTTGAAAGTGATATTGCCGGTATAATTATGTATAACATCACGGTGCGGCCAAATAGTGTTTGCCGGTGCGCCTTCTGCCTCATTATATCCGGCATAGTAAATAAATACGTCATCTACATAATTATCGCCGTCTGTATCGAATGGCGAGAAATTAACACCATTGAGATAAGCCAAATTACAAGCATCTACGACCATTTGTCCGGGGCGTAAATCATTATTGCCATCATTTTCGCCGTAATAATTGACGGGCTGGGGCAGTGTATAGGGTCCGACTACTGTAAAATCGGGCTGAAATACGCCCATCGAATTATCCGAAAAATAATCGCGCACACTGCCGGTTGCGCCGTTGTAACTGTAATTCGGCTGATTGAGCATATCCGAAAATTTCTGCTGCGGGTTTTCCACTACAAAAGATTTGTCTGAGAAATTAACCAAAATAACGAGGTTGCGCGTATGTCTGCCGTTTTTTGTGTCGGGATTGCTGTTTATATTTCCGTCTGAAACCGAAAAAGTCGATTTTGCCTTTTGCGGCTCGGCAGATTTATCCTCCCATTTTCCCAAAAAAACGGCTATTTGTGCATCTGAATATTGCAAAAATGGCTCTATTGTTGCCAAAAATGCCGTTTCGGCGGGCGTTCTTTCGTCTTTGTTATGAGCAAGAATGTTACCGGCAACCAAATTCCCGTTTTCATCTTTTTGGGCATACACAAAAATGCCATCAGTGTTTTTTAATAATGTATAGCCGTCTGTGGTAAGAAAATAACGGAGTTTTTCATCGCCGCGCACAAAATAAGATATGGTCGTACCGTTTGCTTGCGTTTCGGTACGAAGATTTTTACTTGCGGGCGATGCAAAAATTTCTGCAACGCCCGCAAGAAAGAGTAAGATGAAAACAATTCGTTTCATTATTTTTCCGTTTTAGCCGCCGCATTGGGTTTGGCAATGCTTTCGCGCATATCGGTATCTGCCTGAATGTTTTTCATTTTATAATAATCCATAATGCCGAGGTTGCCGCTGCGGAAGGCTTCTGCCATTGCTTTCGGCACTTCTGCCTCTGCCTCAATTACTTTGGCACGGGCTTCCTGTGCTTTGGCACGCATTTCCTGCTCCGATGCCACAGCCATTGCGCGGCGTTCTTCGGCTTTTGCCTGTGCAATGTTTTTGTCCGCCTGCGCTTGGTCCATTTGCAGGGTTGCGCCGATGTTTTTGCCGATGTCTATGTCCGCAATGTCGATGGACAGAATTTCAAATGCAGTACCTGCGTCAAGTCCTTTGCGCAGCACGAGTTTTGAGATGCTGTCGGGGTTTTCGAGTACGCTTTTGTGCGATTCGGACGAGCCGATAGACGACACAATGCCTTCGCCCACACGCGCCAAAATGGTTTCTTCGCCCGCGCCGCCGACAAGTTGTTTGATGTTGGCGCGAACAGTTACGCGCGCTTTGGCAATCAACTGAATACCGTCTTTGGCAACAGCCGTAACAGGCGGTGTATCAATCACTTTCGGGTTTACCGACATTTGCACGGCTTGAAACACATCGCGCCCTGCCAAGTCGATAGCCGTTGCCATTTGGAAAGACAAATCAATGTTTGCCTTTGCTGCTGAAACGAGGGCGTGAACTACGCGTTCCACGTGTCCGCCGGCAAGGTAGTGCGCCTCCAAACCATCGCGGGTAATGTTGTTCAAACCTGCTTTGTGCGCCTCAATCATACCGCGCACAATGACGTAGGGCGGTACGTTGCGGATACGCATCAGGAACAATTGAATAAGCGAAGTGCTTACGCCCGACACTTTTGCCGAAATCCACAGCAGGAACGGCACGTAATAAAAGAACAACAGTACAAACAATCCAATGACTGCTATTCCGAGAATTGCAAAAAAGTCCATAGTTTTAGTGTTTTATTGTAAGTTTTTAATTCTAATGACTTCAACATTTGTCGAATTGACGGCGGTAATTTCTACTTCGTCTTTTTCGTCAATAAATTCAAACAGCGATTTCGCCTCTACAATCAGATTATTAACCATCACTTTGCCCATCGGCGCGAGGCGCGAAACGGCAATACCTTTGTCGCCGACATTGATTTTGGCAGCATCGAAAGTTTCAACTTTGCTGTCTATTTCTGAGTGCAACGATACTTTTTCGAGCGTTTTCGACTTCATAAAGTAGAAAACGGCAAGCCCCAGCGCAATGATTGAAAACAGAACGGCATATAAACCGTAGAGCGTGTCAATGTTGAAAGCATAAATAACGCCGCCGCCCAATGCCAACGCACCTCCTACGCCCGCAATCGTAATGCCCGGCAGTAAGAATATTTCGGCAAGCAAAAGCACGATGCCGAGTGCGAGAAGTGATACAATAATGATAATGTCCATTGAATATTATTTTTTTTGCAAATGTAGGGTAAAAAAATGGATAGGGCAAATTTTCAGACAATTTTTTTGTCTGAACGATGATTTTAATGTGATTTTTTTATGATTGACCTGATTTACCGACCTGCGGAAAACATCTAAATGCACAACAGGTTTTGTATATTCAAAGATATTGTGTACTTTTGCAAAGTTAATATTTCGATTTACAAGATAAACCAAAGTACAACTTTATGATTACACGATATTTTAAAATGCAAGATGCTGAAAATGAAAGTGTTTTTCTGTTTGGTGCTCGTCAAACAGGAATTTTTGTCTGAACGATGATTTTAACGTGATTTATGTGATTATCCTGATTTACCGTGCTTGTTGTACAACTAATCTAATGGCTTGAAAAGCCATTAGATTAGTTGTACAACAAGCACGGTAAAATCGCGCTAGCGGGAAATCTGCGTTATCCGTGTATAAAAAACTTTTTAGCAAATCACAGTAAGCCATTTAATACACGCTGCAACCTGCCTGCCGAGCCTGGTTTGCTATACTTTGCATTTGTTGTTCATATTCTCTTATCAGTGATTTGGTACTGTTGATAACTCTATAATCTCCGCCTGTTGCAGCATCAAATCTTTGAGAATCCACGCGATGAAGTGCATTTTTTCCTGCAGCAGTTCCTTCTCTGCCTGCATTGCCATTGGCTTCTTTATCGCGTTTCGCTTTCATTTCGTTATATCGTCTTTGATATGAGGAACAATCGGAAGAACTACCACTACCGCCTGAACTGCCCGAATAATTGCTATTATTATTATAATTGTAATTTGAGCCTGTTTGATTTTGATAACTGCCTATTGCGTCTGCTGTTTGCTGTAATGCGTTTGCTACCGCTTGCCATTGTTCGGCTTTTATTTGGCTTTTCAATCGTTTGTAATTTTTTGTTCCTGCATCATTTCCTGCTGAACTTGATGCACTGTAATATGATAATGCATTTTGTCTATCGCCAAAAATATCTTCATAAATAAGCCCTATATTATTGTAACAAACTCCAGACCACCCTTCATTGTACTCCTTATCCAGCGCAAGCACTTCATTATATAGTCGGAGTTCTTCTTGATATTGTGTCTTTGTATTCATATTGTAGGCAGTATTAAACAAATTTCTTACTACACTTTGAGTTTCTTTGCCACTTGTATTGATTTTTCCTTCGTATCCTTTATAATAAACCACTGCCTCGCCGTTTTTAAACTCGCCGATAACATCATATTTACATTCGCATAATTCGCCTTTTTCCACAGAACCCCAACCCCATTTATCATTTTTCAAAAGGTAAAAATATGTGTTGGCTGCAGAAGAAACATCTTCTGCAAATATAATATTGTCGTATTTGCAAAACAAAGATATATAACCAGATTTGTCAATTAAGCCATATTTTTTGTTTTCAGATATAAAATAATTATCGTCAAATGGATATATTTCATATTTACAATCCAAAACAGGTTTTGTCGGGTCATCGCTTATCAATCCATACAAATTATTTTTTTGAACTAACAATCGGTTGCCGATTTTAATATATTCGCCGTATTGTGGTGGCACAAGTTCTTTCCCAACTTCCTTATCCACAAACCCCCACAGACCATTTTTAGAAACCAAGAAATAATTTTTCAATTCTACATATTCGTTATATGAAGGCAATATAATAATCTTATTGCCGTTACCTTTTTCTGCAAATCCCCACAAATTATTTACCTTATGGGGTGTCGGGCGTTTTGCATCTCTTTTTGCTTCAGCTATTCGTTCTTCTTCTGCCTTCTTTTCCTCTGCATAAAGTATTCTGTTATTCAATGCAATATAGGCTTCTATCTTTGCAGTTTCAATTTGTTTCTTTTTTTCATTATAAATACCTTGTATGCCATTTTCATCTACTTTCTTCTCTGAGGATTTTGATGATTTCCCAACTGACTTCGGGTCTATTTTTGTAAAAGGCAACAAAATATTATTGTTAAAATCCACAAGTCCCCATTTTCCATCTTTTTTAGCACACACTAATCTGTAGGAGAATGTAAAAACAGTGTCATATTCAAATGAAATAACAACTCTGCCAATTCGGTCTATCACTCCCCATTTACCATTCTTTTGCGCACCTGCAACATCTTGGGCTATATCATATTTAGAAACATTTTCATAAGAATCGAATCCACTGTCCAAACCGTCATCGTTCAGTATTCTATCTCTTGTTATGGTATAATCTTTAATGGTCTTGTTTCTTTGTATGGTTACTGTTACATCAGTGCCTTTTTCTCCACGGAGCAAAGAAGATGCTTTTTCTATCGTAATACCATTATTTGCAATGTTTTCTCCATTAATTTTTACGATGCGGTCTTCCGGTAATAGCCCGACCTTCTCTGCCGGACTTTTGGCAAAAACAGATTTTATGACTAATGTATCTTTAACTATATCTGGGGTAATACCAACTCCGGTAAAACTGCCCCCCACAGGATAGGTTTGTTTATAAATCCAGTCTTTTGTTCGTTCATATATCTTTGATTCATAAAAACTGTTGTTACCTGTTGCCGATTGCAAATTTGCCGATTTTGTGATTTTCTGTAAATTATCATTGTTGTAAAAAGCATCGTCTATTGTTGTTATACTTGCAGGCAGTTTAACGCTTATCAGGTCTTTGCAATTATAAAAAGCATATTTTCCAATGGTTGTTACGGTATATGATACGCCGTTTTGTTCTACTTTTTCAGGTATTTCTATATCACCTGAATAACCGCCGTCATAATATTTTTCACCTTTAAAAGTAAGCGCAACAGTTCGACTGTCTTGTGACAGGATATTGAAATACAGTGTCTTTTGCTTGTAAATAGTTTCAAAATCGTGCGCTTTTAGGCTTAATGGTCAAAAG
>JAISJU010000062.1 GCA_031261165.1 Prevotellaceae bacterium | reverse complement strand
CATTAATCCGTCAGTTGAAACTGACGGCAATTCTCGTGAAGTCCCTTTAAAGGGACTTTTCACCTATTGCCGTCAGATTTATCTGACGGTTAGTTTTAATTCTTCGCTTTGTTCCGTCATAGATGTTAGTTTTAGGGCTTTCAGCCCTAATACAGAACTTTATTCTTTCGTTTTCAGACAAGCGACAGCGTAGCCTGCGGCAGCGATACAATCAAACAACATTTGATGATTCTTGGTTTTAAATATCAAATTAACAATCTTTGGCTGTCTTGAATAGTGTTGATTATCAGCGTTTTATGATAAAAAAAGTCGTAAAAAAGCAAAACTATGCCAAACAACGGTTTTTTTATTGAAAATAATATTGTACTTTTGGGGCGTAAATATTGTATAATTTTGCCGAAGATATTACAACTCTCTCAAACCGAAACGGATAGCCGTTTTTTCGATGGTTTCGGAAAAGCCGCATTGCTCAAAGGAACTATGCCTATTGAGCAAAAAAAAGGAGTTAAAACATTGCAGGCAACAACTAAAATAGATAACATAGCCCTTAAAAAACAATATAACCGATAATGAAAAAAATAAACTTTATTTTGATGTTAATGTTATGGCAGGCACCAAGCCTGTTTGCAGCCAATTTGCCCTCTGCGGGGTATGACGGACCGTATTCGGGATATGACGATGCGGATTATGGTGTTTTGCCCGAAGAATTGTATGATGCCTCTACTATCGGATTGAATTTAGGTAATGGCAACAATGGCAATATATTCTCAGTAATGGCAGATGGACAAGTAACTGTTACTTGCACAGAAAATGGTGATAATGTAACTTATTATCCTGCTTGTGTACCGGGTAATTTAACCGACCCTTGCGATATTTATGTTTATGTGAGCTTAATGCCAAATGAGGGCGGTCACGCGGATGTGTACGAACAATGTGCGGGGAGTTGCACTGAGAACCCGGAATTAGGTTGCCAGGAAGCCCCCGCTGGTGCAGAAACTCCGCTCTTGTTCTTTGCCTTTTCGTATTTGGCTATGCGGCTGTGGCGGCGGAAAAAGTTACTTACAGAATGACAGAATTTGCATAATATACAGAATATGTTAATCCCGAAAATTATGTAATTATGTTGAATATATTCGCGTGTTAAAAGAATAAATATGAAACCAAACATACAAAAATCCAATTCTCAAATCAGAATAGAAAACATAAAAGACAAGATTCTGATACTTCGCAACAGGCAGGTATTGCTTGATAGCGATGTAGCAGAAATTTACGCTGTGGAAACAAAACGTATCAACGAGGCAGTAGTCAATAATCCCGAGAAATTCCCGACAGGATATGTTCTTGAATTGAATACAGACGAATGGGAAAACTTGAAGTCGAAATTTTCGACTTCAAGTTGGGGCGGAAAACGCAAACAACCCAAAGCCTTTACAGAAAAAGGATTATATATGCTTGCCACCATATTGAAAAGCCCGCAGGCAATACAGACAACGATAGATATAGTAGAAACCTTTGCACAATTCAGAGAATTAGCCCGAACAGTAAGCGAAATATCAAATGCCAAAGACGAAAAAACGCAAAAATCATTGATGCAAAAAAGCGGCGAAATTATAAGCGACCTTATCGGCGATGAACTCGCTACCACAGAAGACGAAACAACAATAGAACTCAACTTTGCCGTATTGAAACTCAAACATACCATTAAACGAAAAAAATCATAACGCGAGGGCTTGAAAAGCATTGAATGGCGCAAGTCTGCGACTTGTGCCTAAAACAACGGAAGTTTAAAACTTCAAAAAAACCTGCTGGCGCGGATTTGCAATCCGTGCCGACAATACAGATAAAAAAACGCACGGATTACAAATCCGCGCGAGCGAGATAGGGCAAAGAACAATAACCCTAATGAAACATAAAACATTATGAGCGATATAGTAAAAATAGAAACAGTAACCATACAAAATAAAATATACGAAATTCGCGGGCAAAAAGTAATACTTGATTTTGATATAGCAGAAATATATGAGGTGGAAACAAAGCGAATTAACGAGGCAGTAAAAAGAAATATTGAACGATTTCCATACCGTTTTATGTTCAGACTTACGCAGGAAGAATGGGACGACCTGATGCGGTCGCAATTTGCGACCGCATACAACCAAAGAAAAAGAAACACAGGTGTAACGCCTTTCGCTTTTACAGAACACGGCGTAACGATGTTGGCAAGCGTGTTGCGAAGTAAAAAAGCAATACAAATGAACATTGCTGTCGTGGAAGTATTTATTGCTTTGAAAGAATTTGCCATTAATTACAAGGAACTTGTAAGTAAACTCAAAGAAATAGAAACAAAATACGATACAAAATTTCAAGATATAGACCAAGCAATAGAATACTTGTTGAACAAAGATAAAATAGAAATAGCGCAAAAAGAAAGACCACGCATAGGATACGAACAAATACGAAACATATACAAAGAGCAACGCGAGGGTTGAAAACCTGCTGGTGCGGATTTGCAATCCGTGTCAATCAACAGATAAAAAAACGCACGGATTACAAATCCGCGCGAGCGAAAAAAACAGAATAACCTTATTTTTTTAGATAACCTTATTAAAATCTAAAATACGATGGAAGCACTTCCACAAATAACAAACATATCAAGCGTAGAAGACAAAATAATCACGTTACGCAATCAAAATGTGTTGCTTGACAGCGATGTGGCAGAACTTTATGGTGTGCAGACAAAAGAAATTAATCAGGCAGTCAGAAATAATCCTGAAAAATTTCCCGCAGGTTATGTTTTTGACTTGCAAAGTGCTGAAAATCAGAAACTGGTCAAAAATTTTGACCGGTTCAACAAATTAAAACATTCAACCGTAATGCCCAAAGCCTTTACCGAAAAAGGATTATATATGCTCGCAACGATACTCAAAAGCGAAAAAGCAACCAATACAACCATTGAAATAGTGGAAACATTTACCAAAATAAGAGAACTCTCAAGAGCAGTTGCCGAAATCTCGGAAACCGAAGAAGAAGAAAAACAAAAACAACTGATGAAAAAAAGCGGTGAAATATTGGCTGATATACTCGGAAACGATATGAAAACCACCGATACCGAAACAACTGTCGAAATTAATCTGGCACTTATGAAATTTAAACATACAGTAAAAAGAAAACAATCATAACACACGGACTTGAAAACAATAAACCTTATATCCTAACCTTATTTTTCTCTGATATTTTTTTCGATAACCTTTTAAAAATTACAATACTATGAAAACTAATTTACTAAAAATTAAAAATTGTAGCCCTACAATTCGTGCATTGAAAAAGATGCTCCTCTTAGGCTTAGGGCTGATGATGACATTTGCGCAGGTAAATGGTCAGACAAATCCGACGAATAATGCGCCAACTCTTCCTACCGGTGCTACGGCAAGACTTGTTATTATTAGTGATGGGACAGTTCGCAGTGCTAACCTTAACACTTGTAATACGGGTAACATTACCACAGTAACCGGCTATGTTAAACCAAATTCAACAACTAACAATGCTACATTTGAAATAAACCAATATGACAGTGGTGTAGGCAGTAGCAGTTGTTTGTTAATTTATGGGAAATTAGCATCAGGCAGCAGTGCAAATATTAAATATGGCTATGAGAAAAGTGGTGGTATGCCTGCTGCGGGGACAAAATTAGATGGCAGTAATCGTTTAAACAGTTGTAATGACAATTGGATTTCCGTGCCCATAACTCCGAGTGATGGAAATTGGATAAGAATGTCTTTTTCTGACCCTGACGGAGTATTTTTGATTAAACATATGGTTTTTGTAACAGGAACTGTTACATTACCGGCTGTTTCCGGCTGTGGACCACAAGCACCCACAGTTACCTCCTCTGCCGCCACCGGTGTAACCACCACAAGCGGTACGCTCAACGGCAATGTAACCGCAGACGGCAGTGCAACCATTACTGAAAGAGGTTTCTATTGGAGTACATCGTCAATAACCACACCGAGCGGACAAGGCACAAAGCAAACTGTTTCAGGTACAACCGGCGCATTTACATACAACCTTACCGGCAGAACAACCGGAACGCAAATCTGGTACTACGCCTATGCCATTAACAGCCAAGGCACAAGTTATTCCGCCGTGCAGACTTTTACTCCGCAGGCGTGTTCTTCGGCAGGATTTTCGCTGTGTCTGGTACCTGATGTAATTGAAACGGTTAAAGGCAGTGCATCGAAAGAAAACCGCCAAAACAGTCCTTGTTACGATAATAACAACAACAGTTGTTGGGGTTCTTTGAATGACCCGGGTTGGAAATACCAAGTGCCTGCAAATGTTTGTGATGGTACTTATTCCGTATCATTTACATATTCAAAAGATGGTGGAACAGGAACTTCGTATCTGGGAAAAACAACGACTGAAAATTCCGCAGGTTCAATATCTTTTGCGAATAACAATTCCGGTGGGTGGGATAATTTTGCCTCGGTAGCAGGGTCTGCCAATATTTCATTATCGCCGGGCGAATACATTTATTTCTTTGGAAACGACTGTAACCCAGCCAAACTCACATTTACTTATGTGCCGCCGGTATGCTCCACCCCTACCGCCAACGCAGGTGCAGACAAATCCACTACGGTAAACACTCCCGTAGCCCTTGCTGCCGGTGCTTTGGCAGCAAACACTTCGGGTCTATGGACTATTGCAAGCGGTGGCGCAGGAACGTTCTCCGCTGCAACTTCGCCTACCTCTAACTTTACACCCGCCGCCACAGGCACATACACCCTTACTTGGACGGTAACAAATACCAGCGCAGGTTGCTCGGCTTATACGGCTAATGATAATATGACTGTAACGGTAACGGCTGCAACTCCAAGCTGTCCCGCAGGATATACGTTGGGAACAAAAACCGAAATTTATGGTTTCCCAACAACTGGCATAACTTGGGACGATACTAACGCAGGCAATTTTTCTACTTCGTATGCTTATGGAACCTTTTATAAATATGGAAAAATAGGTTCGCGAGCCAATAGGGGTTTAGCCCAAAATAATATTACACCCACTTGGACTTCAAACAATATTGCCCTTGCAGGCTTTAATGCAGACGGAAATGATTCAATAAAATGGACAAATGTAAATGGGGGAATAGGTGGAACGGCTACATTTACTTATTATAATAGACAGGATACCGGTACAGGCGATAACGGAGATATTTATATTTATGTTAATAATGTATTGGTTTCAGGTGCTAAAATAACAACATCAGGTTCACAATATTCGGTATCACATACTGTTACTTTGTTACTGGGAGAAAATAATACTGTTACAATGAAAAACAGTAACGGCACTGCTCCTGCAGGTTTCAAACTTGTGTTTCCCGACTGTATCCCCGACTGCACCGCCCCCAACACCCCGACTATCGCACTAACCGGCTCAGCAACCCCGTGTAAAGGCACGGCAACAACAAGCCTCAGCGTAACACCATCAGGCGGCACACCCGCAACATATTATTACAAGTGGTGGAAAGCCACGGGGGACAATAACACCACCGGCAGTGTAGCCACCGGCACAAGCAACGCCGCTACCTACACCCCGCCAACAACAGACACGGGAGATTCCTTTTATTACGTACAAGTATCCACAGATGCCGCATTCGGCACAAGTTGTACGGTAAAAAGCGCACAACAAAAAATAACCGTTATAGATAAACCCGCACTACCAACCGATTTTACGGCAAATGCCGTATGCGCAGGTACTACCGGCATAAACTATACCGTAACAGCAGTAGGTGGTGTAAGTTATGCTTGGACGGTAACAGGCGCAGGTTGGAGCATAACCAATGGAGCAAACACTAACAGCGCAACCCTAACCGCAGGTACGGCAAACGGCACTGTAACCGTAACGCCAACTAACACTTGCGGTGCAGGTACGGCACGCACAAAAACCGTTACTGTAAACGCCCTTCGCACAATAGCCATAGACGGCAACGGTGCCAACCGCACCGTGTGTCAAAATTCGGCTATCGGCACAAGCATTGTCTTCAATACCACCGGAGTAACGGCAATAGGTACGGTTACAGGTTTGCCTGACGGAGTAACAGCCTCGTATGGAAGCAACAAAATTACCATTAGCGGCACACCGACAGCAAGCGGTACATATAACTATACCATTACGCCAACAAGTGTTTGCGGAACGGTAACGGCTACCGGTATTATTACCGTAACCGCTGCCCCCGCGCAGCCAAGCACCATAACGGGCACGGCTAATGTTTGCCCCAATACTACCGGTTTAACCTATTCGGTAACCAATGTTGCGAGCACAACATATAATTGGACACTGCCCACAGGCTGGACAAAAACAGCAGGCGACAACAGCAACAGCATTACCGTAACCGCACTGGCAACAGCCGCAGGCAATGGCAATATATCCGTAACGGCAACCAAAGACGGCTGCACAAGTGAGGCACGCACACTGGCAGTTGCCATTAAAACCGTAACCGCCGCCGTAACCCCCGCCACCCAGACCAAAAACATAGAAACGGCGGCAACAGCACTCACCTATGCGCCCACGCTCAACAACGGCGCAACGGCAGGCACGCCCCAATGGTATGAGAACACCGCCGACAGCAATACAGGCGGCACGCTCATAACCGGCGAAACAAACAACACCTACACCCCGCCCACCACAGCCACCGGCACCAAATACTACTATGTAGTGCTGACAGACGGTTGTGGAAACGAAGTGAAATCTGCGCCGGTAAGAGTAATCGTAACCGCACAGACAGAGCCGACTGTAACTTGTACTACGCCGAGTGCTTGCGACAGCGCAATAGTGCTTACTACGGCATCGCCATTGGTGAATAATACACTGTGGAATAATGCACCTGCAACATTAATAGATTACAAATATACAGCAGACCCGGCACCTTGTAATAATGCAAATACGACTTTACCTGATATTGGAGGACAATGGCAAGCAATGTATGGTACTGACAGTCTTTATTTAAAGGTAACTTCTAATGAAGATGTGGCGCGTAGTGCAGGACAAAATCCGTATGATGGCTCCAATGTGGAAATTAATTTCTGGTTTGGAACAGGTAATGCTAACAATGGACAAAATATGATTGCCTATAACTCTCAACAGATAGGTAATGCAGGTTGTAATGGTGCAAATGCCCATCAAATCAGGTTTGGTTTAACCGGAACCAATGCTAATAAGTTATTAACAGCAGCGAATACAAGAGCCAAAGCAACCGATTTGGTTGGCGGAGGTTATGTTATGGAATTGGCTATACCTTGGACTACATTTCCAGCAGGAACTTATAACACTGCTTTAGCCGATGGATTGAAAATGGAAGTGCTGTTAACATATAGCAGAAATGAGTTAAATGGTCCGGCATCCGACTGCAAAAATAATGGTCAGACAAGCGATTATTATATTGGACGTTGTGCCGTATATCGTTCTATGAGAGATGGAAATACTCAGTTTAGTGGTGCAGGAGAAGGACAATATTCTGCTGTTCCTCTTGTAGCCACTTGTGCTGTTACCGCCCCCGACTTAACTGTTACCAACGTAGACTATACCAAAGCAGCCAATACGATAACCATTAGCAGTGTAAGCATTGCCAATACGGCAGGCACGGAAGCAATTAACTTTGCCACCACGCCCGCTACCGTAAAATTCGGTATCGGCGGCATCTGGCGTACGGCTACCATCAATAGCGGTACCTTAGCCATAGGAGCCGTTGCACAGCCGTTTAGCGTAACTGTCAATCCCATTACTTTGATAGACGGCACATACTCGCTTTCGACTACGGTATATGGCGTATCGGAATTGAGTTGCGATAACAATACTTATTCAATACCGAATATAGTAGTAGAGGCAACGCCCACGCCGAGCCTCAGCATTACCGGCACCTTAACCACAACCCCGGCATCGCCCATCGCAGGAGGCGGAACATTTACCGCAACTGCCACAGTAATCAACAATGGTAACCTTGACCAAACTGAGTCATTCAACGTTTACTTTAAGTTCAACAATGGTGCAGAGCAAACAATAGTAGTAACTACCGATGTGCCGCAAGGACAAAGCATAACGGTTACTTCCAACAGTTTTACCGCTCCTGCGGCTGCCGGTTGCAGTGCTACGGACTACACCGTTTCGGCATCGCTCGTATCGGGCGCATCGCAAAAAACGGCTACGATTTCCGTACCTGCGGGAACCGGTCTGGGCGCACCTGTAGATGTAGCCGGTCCGTTCTATATTCGCAACTGGTTTAACGAACTCCAGGGAGCACCCGGCTGTTGTGGTTTCAGATATCAATATTTGCGCGATGATGAAACAAACAGTTTCACAGGAGGCTCATACACAAATTACAACTACTTGAAACGCGATAATGAAGACACCGAACACGAAGCCGGTGCTAATGATGATAGATACAAGTGGATGATACAAAAAGTAACCATTGGTACTACAGATTATTATTTGCTCAAGAATGTGGCTACCAACCGCTATATACATACAGGATATTTCCCTGCAACCGGTGATTTGGTCAACAATGGAAATCACGCTCAACACACGCCGGGTTTGTATGAATGGAATAATAGTTTGGTAGGTTGTGCTACCGGCATTACCGGAACCGGTGCCAATGCGGAACTGTCTTATTATGTGGTTGATTTCCCATCATCTACAGGCACTATGGAAGATGGATACAGCCAAACATATATTGCTTCCAAACGTGTGGGACAACCTGCGGGTGACATCGCTTATCTGATAGGTGAAAATAAAGGAGCCAATGCAACAACTTATTTCGTGGATTTAAATAATTTCGACGGATTATCTACTCGTTATTGGCAGTTTATCCCCACAGCCCCGCAACAATTGCCCGACCCCGAAGTAATACCCTCGGCAGGCAACTGCGAACTCACGCTTGATTGGAGTGCGTACACCAAGCCCCACGCCGACCATTACGAGGTATATGTTTATAACGGCAACGAATGTGGCGGCAGCCCCATTTACACAAACACAAGCGTAACGGGCAAAACAGTAACCATCAGCAATGCCGCGCTTGGAATGTCTATCTACACAACAAAGGACGTAAGTTACAAAGTCATTGCCATCAGCGACCAGGGTGCGGACTACAACAGTCCGGGCGTATATTGGGGCGATATGATTATTTCCTGCGAGCCGGTGTTTGAGGTGCTTAATCCTTATGTGGCAGAATGTGGAGTTAATCAAATTACACACAACTCGGCAACTTTGGGTGCAACCATCGTTTATCAGGGCGAAGGCTCAATAGCGCAATACGGTACGGTTTTCAACGAAAGTTTCAATAGCGTAAAACCGCAAACCGTCAATGCTGCCAATGTAAACAGCGCAACCTTATCGTGGAAACACGGCAGTGCGTTTGCTACCGGCGATACAGCCGTCTTTACGCACAGCCGCAGCACAGGACTTGCTCCGCAAACGGAATATTACTTTACCGGCTTTGCCGTAAACAGTTTCGGCGGCAAGAAATACAGCGACTATGGCAATTTCTATACGCTCTCTGCTCCGGTAACGGTAAGTGCGCCGGACGTAACAACCTCTGCCAGCACGCTGATGGTAACCGGCGTAACTTTCCCCGGTAGCGGGGCTACCAAAGGCGGATACCTTGTACTTTACACGCAAACGGAAAATCCGCTCGGACTTATAGAATGCCACAACGGCAAAAGACCCGAAGATGCAGTGTTGGAAGGTATCTCGTTCAGCCTTATGAACGAGGATACATTGGCAAAACATATGCCTGCGGCACTGATACCCAAACTGCCGAATGCCAAATGCAGCGAAACCTATTATGTAACAGTAATACCCTATACTTGGGACGGCAGACACTACCAGACCTACAACTACGGCAATGCCATTGTTTTAGCAGGTGGCAAAACGTATGCCGGTGCAAGTTACGCACCCTACAACGCTGCCCGCCTTCCTTGGGCGGTAGGCGAAAGAATTGAGGCGGAAGATTGGGACTTCGGTTGCGATGGACTGCTTGCATATAAAGAAAACAATGGTGCAACAAATACTTATCGCAGTGACGCAGTAAACACAATGCCGGTTATCGGCAATGGCGACCGCAGTGCCATATCGTTGTACTACGGTGCTAATAATATTGCTATTCGCAATGAAAAAGGCAATACTGATGCCGACAGAGAATTTACACAATACACCATTCGCATAGCCGATGACGGATACTATGCCCTGCGCATACACGCGGCAACGGCAAGCAATGACGCAGCCATTGGAGTGAAATTCTTAGATGTGAATGACAACAGTACCGTATTGTTCCAATCGCCCGATAACACAAGCGTAATAAACAAAGGTGCGGAATATTTCAACAATATTAATACCCGCCAAATTTATCTGGACAAAGGCGAATACCGTATGCGTCTGTATTATTACGGCAATGCGGATATTAACGTAGACTGGGTAATGTTGGAGCCTGCTTGCTTTGCCATTGTAAGTACCAACACCATACCGACAATGACAAAGGATATAAGTACGCTTAATTCGGAATGGACAAATACGCCGACCGTACAGATACAGTTCCCTGTACGTTTGCAGGACGACAACCATACCGTGGATTACTTCCAAGACTATTTGCCCGCAGGAAAATGGCAGGCAAAATATGACGAGGACTCTGTGTATTTCTACATTCAGGTAACTGAAGATGTGATAAATACGAAAGGCGGTTGGGATGGCGATGCCATAGAAATTTACTTCTCGCCGCTGAACGGCAATGCGGCAAAAGTTTGTCAAATAGGTTTCCCTGTAGTAGATGGTACTTACGCTACCGGAGCCATCATCAGTGATGGCAGAGCGGCAGGCTCGGAAGCAGGTTACTCTTCGTTTGGTGACGCAGATGATAACAAACATATACCTGCGCGTTATCTGATGTTTAAGACGGCTGACGGTTATGCTATGCGGGTAAATATCAAGTGGTCTGTTATCCCCGGTTTCACTAATTTTGAAAGCGATATTGCCGCCGCAAACGGTATCCCGATGGAAGTAGTAGTGAGCAAGGCAATCGGAACAAACAGCGGTGATAATCGCGATATGCAGATAGCCTCGTTCTCAAAAGTAAGAATGAACGCAGCGGGCAACGGCGCAGGCGACCAACTCTACCAAAACACGAGCTTGCTTACCAAAGTTAAATTCTTCAAAACCGTAGAAGATTTTGACCCCTACGCGGCTATTTATAAAGTGCCGCAGGGTGCGGGTGGCAGTTATTCACTCGAAGGCTCTGTGAGGAAAGATGGCGGCGGCGCGGCTACTACGCCTCTTGATTTGGTGGATATGATATCCGATGCTTATACCGCATTGCAGGGAGACGCATCTAACGACGACCTCTTCTGGCGTTTCGACATCGCTTGGCGCGAGGCAGCCGAACCTGTCAACACAAGACACGAAATGAATACGCTTGACTTGCCCGACCCGATGTATGGCGATAAGGACTATTATGTTTATACGGAAATAAAAGGCTGTCAGCAGGCTTCGGGTACATTCCATATCAAGTTCCAGATAGACGAAGTCATTGATACCATTATTTGGACAAACAAAACAGGCAACGGCTTGTGGAAAGACCGCCAAAACTGGCTGAACCCCAACACCGGCATACCTGTCAATCAATATACGGAGTTCAGCGACAACTTGACGGTTATTATTCCTGCACCCACAGGTAGCAGATATAACTATTTAGAAGAACGTAATGTAGACTTGCAACGTTCGGTAACGGTAAATACCGATGCAATAAAAGTTTATCCTGAAGTAACGACTGTTGCAGATATTGACAGCATTGCCATTACCGACAATCTGCGCAAAAACAACGGTGGCAAGTATATCAAAAAGTTGGTAGTAGAATACGGCGGTGCAACGTATATCAGTCCTTTCGTGATTGGCGACAAATATGAAAACGCAGATGTGGAATTTACCATTGACGGCGAAGACCGCGACAAGTGGGTATTTGTAGGACCGCATATCATTCCCAACGGTGGCGTTCATTTGACGGCAGGCGATGTGAATGAGGTGTATATTCCGCAACAAAATTCAAATCCAAACGGAATGCTTTCGGGCGACTTTTACCTCAACCGTACGCCGAATGTGTATATGCACGAGTTGAAAGTAACCGGCAGTACCGCTGAATTTATAGCCAATTGGGAAAATTCTTTCGCCGCACTTGATGTACCGGTGCACGAGACGACTTGTTTTGCCATCAAGATACCGAACGACTACGGTCCCCAACACAAAACGGCAGCGCAATATTATTTCAGAGGTACGGAGGCACAAAAAGTATCGGGCGATAAGGACATTACCTACACTTGGAAAGATACGAGACTGGCAAACAACAATGCAAAATTGCACATAGAGCAAACAGGGGCTAATTCGTGGGGCATAGCCACTAACACTTTCCTGTCGAATATCAGCGTGAAGAAATTGTTGGAAAAACTCCGTATTGCAGCTGATGGCTCTACGCAGATAATTGCCTTTAGATTCCAAGAAGGTAGTGGTATGAGTGTTACGGAAAATGACGGTAATTTTACCGGCTCACCGACTGGCGGTTCGTTTAACCAATGTACCTGCCTTGACCCCAACCAATGGGAAACCACATACATTAAACCGATGCAGGCGTTTATTTATCAGTCGCATAAAGCGATAGACCTTGATGAATCCGAGATTTGCGTAGTAAACAATGCTTCTACACACTACAAAAGAGCAGCCCGCAGTGTGGAAGGCAGAAAGCCAATCTTGAAAGTGAATGCTTACAACGGCGAATTGGGCAGTGAAGGCTACGTTGTTTATAATGCAGATGCAGATGCGATTTATAACTTTGCAAAACTCTTCAGTGGTGGTGCGGGAGACGGTCTTTATTCTGCTTTGCCCGACCTCTATTTCGATTTGAACGGCGCATCTTTGCATACCGAAACATTTACCAGCCTCTGGGAAGAAGTGAAAATGGGTATCCGCTACGGTGCAACGGCAGGCACGGCAACGCTGAAATTCGCAGGTGTAGATGAGTTTGACGAGGTATATTTGGAAGACAAAGCGACCAACACCATTTACGACCTCTACACAGTGGATAGCGTGAATGTGGATATTGCGAAAGGCAACAACGCCGACCGCTTTGTTATCAAATTCCGCTTGGATAACCCGATTATCACAGGCGAAGAGGAGGTTTCGACTACGCTCAACCACCAAAACGGTGTGAAGATTTACACGGAAGACAACCAACACGTTACGATAAGCGCAACGGATAAGATTACGGATATTACGGTATTGAGTGCCAACGGTCAGACGGTAGTGAAAACCACACCGAAATCGGGCAGTTATGCCGTAGTGGATTTGAGCAACTATCCCGCAGGCGTGTATGTGGTCAAAGCCGTTACGGAAACGGACAGCGCGACAGGAAAAGTGATTATTAAATGATGGTTTTAACCCGCATTTTTTAGCCTTTTCACCGCAAAGAACGCAAAGTTAATTACGCAAAGAGCGCAAAGCATATTTATTCTGCTTTGCGCTTTTTGTGTATTCTTTGCGAACTTTGCGGTTAAATTAAAATCTTTGCGGTTAAACAAAAAAATCGAATAAAAAATGTACATCAAACAAATAAATTCAGTAATTTTGCGTTCTAAAAAATAAAGACGAAAATGAAAAAATATTTGATAGCCATTTCGGCAGCAGTTTTGAGTATCGCTGCATATTCTGCCCCGAAACCCGGAACGGGCAGTTACAAAATTGACATTGAGGCACCGCAGTTGAAAAACGACACGGTGAAGTTGGCAATGTATTTTTACGACAAAATCTATGTGCGCGACACCCTCGTGCTTGACAAAAACGGCAAGGGCGCGTTCCACAAGCCCAAAAAGTTAGACGAGGGCGTGTATGTGGTCTTTTTTTCCGCCTCAAAATATTTTGATGTGCTGATTGGCGATGACCAGGACTTTAAAATTCAGATAGATACAACGGATTTGGTCAATAAAGTGTTTATTACCGATGCCGAACAGACCGAAAAATTTACCGATTACATCAAGTTTTTGAGTGCGCAGCGCACCAAAGCCGAGAGCATCAACAAAGAATTTGAAAAAAGCAAAGACAACCCCACAGCCAAAGCGGCAGTGCAGGAAAAAATGAAGGAACTCGACCACGAAGTTACTGCTTATCAGCAAAATATCATTGATACCTACGGCAACAAAACCGTAGGCGTAGTGGTCAAAGCGATTAAGCCGATAGAAATTCCCAAATTTGAAAACGAGCCGGACAGCACGGCGCAAATGAAACGTTATTATTACAACCGTTTCCATTATTTTGACAATATCAATTTGAGCGAGCCGAGGTTATTGCGCACCAATATGTTACCGCAAAAAATATCACTCTATCTGGATAAAATCGTACCGCAAATTCCCGACACGCTGACCGATGAAATTGTTGGATTAGTAGAAAAAAGTCGCGGCGACACGCTTACTTTCCAAAATATGCTCGGGCAAATGCTCAACTACGGCATCAAAAGCAAAATAATGGGAATGGATAAGGTAACGCTCACGTTATCAGAAAAGTATTACTTGTCGGGCTTGGCAAAATGGGCGGACAGCACATTGCTTTCGGATTTGGACAGAGAGGTGCGCAAAGTAAAATACAATCAAATCGGTGCGCCCGCGCCCAACCTGAAAATGGAAAAATTTAACGGTACAAAAATTGATATTTCCAACATTACAGCCGATTATGTGTTGCTCTTTTTCTTCGAGCCGAGTTGCGGGCATTGCAAAAAAGAAACGCCGTTGCTGCACAAAAACGTGTATGAAAAGTACAAAAAATATCCGAATTTCTTTGAGGTAGTTGCATTTTACATTCAAACCGACCGCAAAGAATGGAAAGATTTTCTCGACCAGCATAACCTCTACGATTGGGTAAATGCGTATGACCCCGACCGTACTTCGTACTTTTGGCATTGGTACGACACCAGCACCACGCCGGGCTTGTATCTGTTGAATAAAGAACGCAAAATTCTTGCCAAAAAAGTAGATTTGGATACTTTGGATAAGATTTTGGAGTATGAATTGAAAAAGAAAAAATGATAAAATTTACCACTAAGGCACAAAGAACACTTAGATATACTAAGAAAAAATATTATGAAACTTAGTGAACTTAGTATCTTTGTGGTAAAAAACGAACGAGAATTACATAGTTTTCAAAATGAACGCATATTTGTTAATCCTGAAAATTTTGCAATTCTGCAAATAAAATAAACTTTTAAAATTATGGCAAAGAAAGTATATAAAAATTCGGAAGAAGTGCCTCCGTTGGAAGTGCAAGAGCCTGTTGTAGAATATACACGGCTCAAAAAAAAGACAAACATAAAAAATGAGCCAACTTCTACCCGCTTGAATAAAGCGCAACTTCATTTTTTGCAACTGCTCTCACATATAAAAACGGAAGCGGCAATGCAAGAATTCACGCAACTTGTTAGTGATTTCTATTTAAAAAAGATGCAAGAAGAAGCGGATAAATATTGGGAAGAGGGTAAAATAGGCGACCATTTATTAAATGAACATCTTCGCACACCATACAGATGAAAGATATTATTTTAGATACCAACTGTTTACTTATTTGTCTTCCGAGTCAGAGCAAATTTCATAGAGTTTGGACTGCTTTTTTGGATAAAAATTATCATTTGTGTATATCCAACGAAATAATAAACGAATATGAAGAAGTGCTTGCCAAGCAAACTTCACCTGCATTTGCCGATTTGATAGTTCAAACCATATTGAGTAGAGAAAATACTATTCGTATTTCTCCGGCTTATCGTTTTAACCTCATTGCCGCAGACCCGGATGACAACAAATTTGTTGATTGCGCTATTGCAGCAAATGCCGATTATATTGTTTCGCAAGACGCGCATTTTGATATTTTGAAAACGATTGATTTTCCGAAAATAAACGTTATCAGAATAGATGATTTTACAAAAGAATTGGAACAAGAAAAAAACTAATTAATGGCACTGATAAAAGAAATACGCGGCTTTACACCCAAAATAGGCAAAGACTGTTATCTGGCTGAAAATGCGACCATTGTCGGCGATGTGGAAATCGGCGATGGCTGTAGTATTTGGTTTAACGCCGTGCTGCGTGGCGATGTCAATTCTATTCGTATCGGCAACAATGTGAATATTCAAGACGGCGCGGTTTTGCACACGCTTTACCAAAAATCGGTTGTAGAAATTGGCGATTATGTGTCTGTGGGACATAACGTTACCATACACGGCGCGAAAATCAACGATTACGCGCTTATCGGAATGGGTGCCACCGTGCTTGACGATGCCGTAGTGGGCGAGGGTGCGATTGTGGCTGCCAATGCGCTGGTGTTGAGCAAGACCGTTATACCGCCCAATACCATTTGGGCAGGCGTTCCCGCCAAATATGTGAAAGATGTAAACCCCGCACAAGCAAAGGAAATTAATATGAAAATTGCACATAATTATGCGATGTATGCCTCGTGGTATAAATAAAATGCAAAATAAAATCGTTTTTTTTGCGTTTATTCTTTTTATTATTTCTACCTTTGCCAAATTAAAGTAATTGAGAATCAGCATAAAAGAATATGAGTTTAAAAATTGGAAATTTATCGCTTTCCGTGCCTATTATTCAGGGTGGTATGGGTGTCGGCGTATCGCTTTCGGGCTTGGCTGCGGCTGTTGCCAATGAGGGCGGTGTCGGCGTGATTTCGAGCGCAGGCTTGGGATTATTGTACAGAAATCTGTCCGATAGTTTTCCAAATTCTTGCATCGAAGGCTTGAAAAAGGAAATCCGTACGGCACGAGAAAAAACCAAAGGCATCATCGGCGTAAATATTATGGTGGCGATGACAAATTTTGCCGATATGGTGAAAACTTCCATTGCCGAAAAAGCAGACATTATCTTTTCCGGCGCGGGTTTGCCCACCGATTTGCCCTCGTTTCTGCAAAAGGACAGCAAAACGAAACTTGTGCCGATAGTGTCGTCAGTTCGCGCCATGAAAATTATTCTCGAAAAGTGGAAAAATAACTACGATTATATTCCCGATGCCATTGTGGTGGAAGGTCCCAAAGCGGGTGGACATCTGGGCTACAAAGAAAATCAAATTGATGATGAAAAATTTTCTTTGGAAGAAATTATTCCTGAAATTGTGCGCGAAGTGCGTATTTACGAAGAAATGTACAAAAAAAGCATACCCGTTTTTGCGGGCGGCGGCATTTACAGCGGCGAAGATGTGGCGCGGTTTATGGAACTCGGCGCATCGGGCGTGCAAATGGGTACGCGCTTTGTTACCACTGAAGAATGCGATGCCGATATTTCGTTCAAAAACGCTTATATTCAGGCAAAAGAAGGAGATATTGAAATCATCAAAAGTCCGGTGGGAATGCCCGGTCGCGCCATTTTCAACGATTTTATCAAACGCACGAAAGAGGGCAAAACGCAACCGAAATCTTGCCCCTTCCATTGCATCAAAACTTGCGACATCAGCAAAAGTCCCTATTGCATTATGCTGGCACTCTACAACGCTTTCAAAGGAAATTTCGACAAAGGCTATGCTTTTGCGGGTGTCAATGCGTGGCGTGCCGAAAAAATTATGACGGTAAAAGAAACCATCAATTCCATTAGAGAGGAATTTCAGGCAGCCATCGTAAATAGATTTGCCGCGCCAAGATTGAGTTTGTGTTTTGCATAAAAAGCAATACAGTTTCTAAGAAAAAAAATCATTCATTATTCGTATTTGATAATTAATTATTACCTTTGCGCCCATAAAAATTACTAACTAAATAAATTCAATAAAATGGCAGTAAGTTATAAAGAACTCGGCTTGGTGAATACCAAAGACCTATTCGCAAAAGCCTTTGAAGGAAAGTATGCAATTCCTGCATTCAACTTCAACAATCTGGAACAGTTGCAGGCTATTATTCAAGCCTCAGTGGAAACAAAATCGCCCGTAATCTTGCAGGTTTCGAGCGGCGCACGCAAGTATGCCAACCAAACATTGTTGCGCTATTTGGCACAAGGCGCGGTTGAATACGCCAAAGAACTCGGCTTGCCCAACCCGCAAATCGTGTTGCACCTTGACCACGGCGACACTTACGAACTTTGCAAAAGTTGCATTGACTTCGGTTTCTCGTCTGTAATGATTGACGGCTCGCACTTGTCTTATGACGAAAACGTGGCATTGACCAAAAAAGTGGTTGAATATGCTCACGCACACGATGTAGTGGTAGAAGGCGAACTCGGCGTATTGGCAGGCGTGGAAGATGAAGTAAGCAGCGACCACCACACCTATACCGAACCTGACCAGGTGATTGATTTCGTTACCAAAACCGGCGTTGATTCTTTGGCAATATCCATCGGTACTTCGCACGGTGCCAACAAATTTACGCCCGCACAATGTACCCGTGATGCACAGGGCAACCTCGTTCCGCCCCCCTTGCGTTTCGACATTTTGGAAGAAATCGAAAAACGCATTCCCGGTTTCCCCATCGTATTGCACGGCGCATCGTCTGTTCCGCAAGAAGAAGTGGCTACCATCAACAAATACGGCGGCGCACTCAAAGATGCTATCGGTATCCCCGAAGAACAGTTGCGCAAAGCGGCTACATCGGCGGTTTGCAAAATCAATATTGACTCCGACAGCCGTTTGGCAATGACCGCCGCTATCCGCGAAACATTTGCCACCAAACCCGCTGAGTTCGACCCGCGTAAATATTTGGGACCGGCTCGCGACAATGCCAAAAAACTGTACAAACACAAGATTGAAAACGTTTTAGGCTCGGCTAACAGAATTGCTTAAAAAACCAAGATTGTCATAATTTTTGGAGGAAAGCCGATAGCGTTTCGTTGTCGGTTTTCTTTATTAGAAAAACCCGCAATGACAAAAATTATAAAACAATAAAACAATGAAAAAAATAATTGCAACCAACAATGCGCCCGCTGCCATTGGACCATACAGTCAGGCAGTAGAGGCAAACGGAACGCTCTACATCTCGGGGCAAATTCCGGTCAATCCCGCCACGGGGAAAATAGAAAAATTCAACATCGCCGACCAAACCGAACAGGTTTTTGCCAACATCAAAGCCATTCTCGCGGAGGCAGGCTACGGCTTTGAAAACGTAGTAAAAACAACGGTTTTTATTGCCGATATAAAGCAGTTTGCGGCAATGAACGAGGTGTATAAGAAGTATTATCCAACCGAATCGCCTGCCCGCTCTACGGTGGCAGTAAAGGCTTTGCCGCTTGATGCGCTGGTGGAGATTGAGACGGTGGCGGTGAAGTAAAATTTACAACGCAATCCTTTTTGCCGAAACGGCGTGTTTGAGAAAGACACTCGCCGATTCGGCAAATTTTTGTTTCTCTTCGGTGGTGTAGAAAGTGCGTTTGCCGTTTTTGGAACATTTTTGTTCTATCTCGGGGTGGACTTGCAGGTATTGTTTCAGGCTTTCGGCTACGATTTCGCCCTGTGAGATGATGTTAATGTTTGGACTGACAAATTGTTTTATCTTGTTGAGCAAGAGCGGAAAATGCGTGCAAGCCAAAATAAGGGTGTCAATTTGGCTGTCGTTTTTCAAAAGGTGGTCAATGTTCTTTTTGATGAAGAAATCTGCGCCGGCGGTTTCATATTCGTTGTTTTCCACCAGCGGTACCCACATCGGGCAAGCCTCGCCCACGACTTTTATTTCGGGGAAAAGTTTTTGAATTTCAAGCGCATAAGAGTTGGATTGTATCGTGCCGACCGTGCCGAGTATGCCCACGTGCTTTGATTTTGTCAAGCCGTCAAGCATTTCCACCGTTGGGCGGATAATGCCCAGTACGCGGCGGTTGGGGGCGATGTGGGGCAAATCTTTTTGTTGGATGGTGCGCAGTGCCTTTGCCGATGCGGTGTTGCAGGCTAAAATAACGAGGTGGCAACCCATCTCAAAGAGTTTTTCTACGGATTGCAACGTAAATTCATACACCACGTCAAACGAGCGTGTTCCGTAAGGCGCACGCGCATTATCGCCCAAGTATATATAATCATACTCGGGCAACAAGCGGGCGATTTTCTCAAAAATGGTCAAGCCGCCGTAGCCGGAATCGAAAATGCCGATGGCTCCGGGCGTTGGGCTAAGCATTTTTTATTTGATGTTTAATTTCTTTTTTACCAACGGTGCTACGTCAGTGCTTTTGGGCGAATAGTACAAAACGGTTGTAGGTCCTGTTTCTGCTGTTTTGCCCTGAACGTCAAAGATATACAGAAATCCGTTTTCTGTGCCGACTTCCTGAATGGCTTTGTTCAGTTTGTCCGTGATGGTCTTCATCAGGTCAACTTCTTTTGCCTGCAAATCATCTTGCGCTTTTTGGTAAAAGTCTTGGAAATTCGACTGCATTCTTTGCAGTTCCGACTCGCGCGATGCTTTGATGGTGGCTTCCAGTTTGTCGCCGTTTTGTTGGTAATCAGCCAATTTTGTTTGGAATTCGGTTTGCAATTTTGAAATCTCTTCTTTGTATTTCAGTTGCAAATCTTCCAAAGTTTTTTGTGCCGTTGTAAATTCGGGCATTAGTTTAATAACTTCCTGACGGTCGATGTGTCCGAACTTCAAATCTTGCGCAAAAGCCGTAAAAGGCAGCGCGAAAAGCAGAAATAATGCAATTTTCTTCATTTGTTTTATGTGTGTTTAGTTAAATTTTCAGGCTGCAAAAATACAAACTTTATTTTGAATAACCTAATTTTGCCAAAACATCATCGCTAATATCAATTTTTGGCGAGGCAAAAATGATGTTGTTACCCGATGCGCGGTCAAGAATGAGTTGATAGCCTTTGTCATCGCACACATCTTTCACGGCGTTGTAAATCTCGTCTTGAATGGGCTTGATGAGGCTTTCGCGTTTTTTGAACAATTCGCCGTCTGAACCGAAGTATTTACGGCGGAGTTCCTGCAACTCTTTTTCGGCTGCCACGATTTCGTTTTCGCGCTTGGTCTTCATTTCTTCGGACAGGAAAACGGCTTCCGTTTGATAGTTTTTGTACTTGTTTTGAATCTCGGTTTGCTTGGCATCGACTTCTGCCTGCCATTTTTTCGACACCTGATTCAGTTGCTCGTTTGCGGTTTCATACGCGGGAATATTCTTTAAAAGATATTCCATATCAATCAACGCAAATTTTTGCGCATTTGCAAAGGCGAAACTGCCCAGCAATAAGCCTAATGCTAAAAAAAACTTTTTCATAATATTTCTTTTTTAAATGATTATACTCTATATAATTTTGACTGTATTTCTTTGCAAAAGTTTAAAATTCCTGCCCAAGTACAAAATTAAATTGACTGCCCGACACTTTATATCCGGCATTTGTCCAAACCTTATCAAATCCATAACCCCAATCTACACCCATTAAACCAATCATCGGCAAGAAGATACGCAGACCGACACCGGCAGAGCGTTTGAGTTCAAAAGGATTAAAATCTTTGCCATTGACCCACGCATTGCCCGCGTCCATAAAGGTGAGGGCGTAAATGGTTGTTTGTCCGGTCATTATCGGATAACGGAGTTCAAAACCGAGTTTGGCGTACAGGTTATCGTAGGCGGTAAAAAGTGTTCCGTTGTTGTTGCTCACCGAGAGCGCACCGCTTTCGTAGCCGCGCAAACCGACTGTTTCGGTCAGGTACGAACTGCTGCTCATACCATCGCCGCCCATATAAAAGGTTTCAAACGGCGATTTTTTATTTTTGTTAAAGTAGCCCAGATAACCGAACTCGGCACGCGCCATAAACACCAACTTTTCGTTGCGTGTGAGCGGCGTAAAGGTTTTGGCTTTGAATTTCCATTTATGGTATTCTATCCAGTTATAACGGTCGGAAGCAGGCAATTCAGGGTCGCTGTAATCTTTGCCGTCAAACAGCGAGTAAGGCGGCGTAACTTGTGCCGAAAGCGAGAATTGTGAGCCGCTTGTGGTGTAATAAGGGTTGTCTATCGAATTTCTGCTCAAGGTCAAATTCAAACTCAAATTGTTGGCTGTGCCATCAGAAATGGGGAAATAACCGCCCCATTGTTTCAAACGGTATTGCAAAAATGCCAATTCGCCGTAAAGTGTAAAATAGTCGTCAGGGAAGGTAAGGCGTGTGCCGATACCTGCGGACAAACTGATGATTTTCAGATATTTGTCATCGTCAAACATATCCGAAGTATAATAATTATCGCCATACAACTGTTGGTAGTAGTAGTTTTGGTAATAATTATCGTAGTAACGGCTGCTCATACCGGTTTGTTTGGCATAATTTGCCGACACGGTAAGCGAGGTCGGTCGTTTTCCGCCGAGCCAAGGCTCCATAAACGACAGCCCGCCCGAATAATAGTAAGAGCCGTTTGTCTGTGCGCGAATGGCAAAGGTCTGTCCATCGCCCTGCGGCACAATGCGGTAAGTTTCGGGCTTGAAAATGTTTTGCATCGAAAAGTTGGTAAATTTCAATGTTCCGCTGAAAATCACGCCGGTTGAGCCCCAACCTGCGGACAGTTCCACCTGGTCGCTGCCTTTCGGCTCAAGCGCAATGCCAATATCTACCGTGCCGTTTTCCATATTCGGCTGAATGTCCGGTTGCAGTTTTTCGGGGTCGAAATGCCCCATTTGGGCGATTTCGCGCAGGGTGCGTTGCAGGTCGGTTTTGCTGAACAACTGTCCGGGTTTGATGCGGAGTTCGCGGCGCACTACGTTTTCATATACGCGCGTGTTGCCGCTGATGATTACATTATTAATAGTGGCTTGCGGACCCTCGAAAATGTGCATTTCTACATCAATGCTGTCGCCGATGATATTCACTTCCACCGGGTCGATGTGCGAAAAGAGGTAGCCGTTGTCCATATAAATGTTGCCCACCGCGTCTTCGTCTGTGTTGACGCGGTCGTTCAGTTTTTTGGTATTATACACATCGCCTTTTTTGATGCGCAGCGTTTGTTGCAGCAACGCGGTGGGGTAGAGCGTGTTGCCAATCCACGAGATGTTGCGGAAATAATATTTCTTACCTTCGTTAATGTCCAAATATACGGCAACCGATTTGTCGTTTATGCGATATACGCTGTCTTTCACAAGCACGGCATCGCGATAGCCGAGTTCGTTGTATTTGTCAATCAGCGTTTTTTTGTCTTCATCAAAATTTTCTTTGATGTATTTTTTCGATTTAAAGATATTCATAATACGGCGTTTGCGGTTGGTTTTTTTCATTACCCAATCCACTTTGCGGTCGCTTAACGCCTTGTTGCCATCAACAAAAAACTCGCCGACTTTCACTTTTTTCTTTTTATCCACTGCCACATTCACAATCACGCTGCCTTTCTCATCTGCGTCATCGCTCTGTGTGAGAGTAACTTCCGCATTCAGATAGCCTTTGTCTTCGTAGAATTTTTTGATAATTTCTTTGGTGCGGTTTATCAAGTTCGGGGTAAGTTGGCTGCCTTTGGAAATGCCGATTTTGGCGGAAATGTCCTCGCGCTCGGATTTTTTCATACCTGAAAAATTGATTTTCGAGATGCGCGGGCGTTGTTCCAGAGCGATGTTCAGCCAGATTTTGTCGCCCACGACTTTTGTTGCCGTGATATTCACGTCAGAGAAAAAGCCCTGTTTCCAAAACTTTTTGATGGCGTTGGTGATGGCATCGCCCGGTACATTTATTTTTTGCCCTACGGACAAGCCCGAAAACCCGATGAGGATAAAATCTTCGTAGTTTGTTGCGCCGGTGGTGGTAATACCTGCAATTTCGTACTCTTTTGGTTGCTCGGTATAACTGATGTTTGGCACTTCGCCGATTTCCGTTGTATCAATAGCGGAAATGGTATCAATATTTTGTTCTTGCGAAAAAATTGTTCCGCATAAAAATAATGAGATGATGAAAAATGAAATTTTCTTATACATTATTATAGTTCTTAATTCGTAATTGAAATTTGTTCACTTGTTTTTCCAAATCGTCTTTCGCGATTTTGGTAGTCGGCTATGGCTTTGAGAAATTCCTCGCGGCGGAAATCGGGCCACAGCGTTTCCGTAAAATACAACTCCGAATAAGCCAACTGCCACAGCAGGAAATTGCTGATGCGCACTTCGCCGCTCGTGCGGATTAGCAAATCGGGGTCGGGTATGTTTTTGGTAGTCAGGTAATCGGAAAAAAGTTTCTCGTCAATATCTTCTACCGAAATTTTATCGTTGATAATGTTTTTTACTGCGTTCAATATTTCCCATTGCGCCGAATAACTGAGCGCAAGCACCAAACTCATACGCGAGCAATGCGCCGTTTCGTCGATGCAGCGTTGCAGGCGGTCGGCAACTTCGCGGGGCAGGCGGCTCAAATCACCGATTGCCAACAGGCGTATGTTGTTGTCCAGCAGTTTGGGTGTTTTGTCTTCAATGGACTGCACCAACAGCGACATCAACGCGCTGACTTCTTCGCCCGGACGGTTCCAGTTTTCGGTGGAAAAAGCATAGACGGTCAGGTATTCGATGCCGAGTTCAACAGCCGTTTCGGTAACCTCGTCAAGCGACATTGCGCCCTCGCTGTGTCCGAACATACGGCTTTTGCCCCGCTCTTTTGCCCACCTGCCGTTGCCGTCCATAATGATGGCAACGTGGCGCGGTATCCTCAAAGTTTGAAAGTCCATAAAGTGTATAAACTATTAATATCTGCAATGTTTTCTCTTAAATATATCTATCGAAAAAAATACCCGAGCAATGGAGTACTTATCGTTGTTTTTAATGCTGCTGATGCCTTTAAATTGATACGGATTGCTTAATTCCGCCGAGTCGAAATCGTCTGTAAAAAGCGAGTGCATCGACCATTCCACGCCTGCATTGTAGCGTTTCCACAACTTAAATTTCACGCCCGCGCCCCAAGGAATATTAAATTCCATTCGCGGATTGTTGTATTCGTCTTTAAAACTCGTCAAACCCGCTCCCACAAAAATATAGGGCGAAAACCACCGATAGCCGTGCGCATAGGGCGGCAAGCCGTAATCCATAAAATTAAATTCAATATTCAGCCCCATATCCCAAAAGGAATGGTGGAAACTGAGTTGCTTGTCCTGCGGATATTTGTTGCCAAAATCGCGTGTGTCGCCACCTACTTCCCCGCGCGTAACGGCTGCTTTGAGCGTATAGCGCGGTGTGATGTTGTAGCGAGCCAAAGCACCTACTGCCACTTCCGCACGATGAAAAGGTCTGACGGGGTTGGCATCGCCGATATAGAACGAACTGCCGCCCGTAACGCCCAATTCAAAGCGGTATTGGTCAAGCGAGCGGTATTGCGCCATCGCCGACACGGATAACAATAATGCTATGAGTATAAATGATATACGTTTAATATCCAAAACAAAGGTTTTTGTCATTGATAAAATTTTATGTTGCTGTTTTTTGTGTAATGACACCAATACTAACGCAAAAATCGACATAAAATTTTGTCGAAAATGTTAAAACTTATAATCGTGCAAAAATACGCATAATCTTTGAATTAGCGATTATGAAATGGGTGAAATTATTTTATCCCCCAAAATATTTTTATTCTCAAATAAAAAAACTAATTTTGCAACGCTTTTTCTAACAATAAAAATCATTCAAAAAAAATCAAGATATTATGTCTGAAAAGAAAAATTTATTTACGGAATTTCCCCCTGTATCAACAGAGCAGTGGCTGGAAAAAATCACAGCCGACCTCAAAGGGGCTGATTTCGACAAAAAACTTGTGTGGAAAACCAACGAGGGTTTTAATGTGCAACCTTTCTATCGCGCGGAAGACATCGCTGCTTTGCAGGACACAAAAGCGGGCGTTTTCCCTTATACTCGCGGTACGAAAAAGGACAACGACTGGTATGTGCGCCAAAATTTGCAGGTAGAATGTCCGAAAGAGGCGAATAAAAAAGCCTTGGAAATTTTGAACAAAGGCGTTACTTCGCTCGGTTTTACCTTTAAGGCGGAAGACCTGAATGCAGATTTTATTGCCGCTTTGCTCAACGGTATTCAGGCTGATGTGGTGGAACTGAATTTTCGCACTTGCGTAAAAAAATCGGCTGAACTGGCACAAATTCTTGTGAATTATTTTACCGAAAAACACTACGATGCGAAATCGCTTAAAGGCTCGATTAACCTTGACCCCATTAACCGTATGTTGCTCGAAGGCAAAGAATTAACGGAAGGCTTTATTGCCGAAAAGTTGGCGGAAACGGTGAAAGCACTTGCACCGCTGCCCTGCTACCGCGCCGTTACGGTGAATGCGCTGACACTCAACAATGCGGGTGCCGGCATTGTGCAGGAACTCGGCTACGCGCTTGCGTGGGGCGTTGAGTACCTCGATTTGCTGATTAATAAAGGCGTTGCGCCTGCCGATGCCGCCAAAGCAATACGCTTTACCTTCGGCGTGGGCGGCAACTATTTCTTTGAAATTGCCAAATTCCGCGCGGCACGCTACCTGTGGGCAAAAATCGTGGAGGCATACAAACCGCAATGTACTTGCACGGACTGTACTTGTCAGCAGGACAGCGGATTGGATTTCTGCCCCTGTTCCGCGAAAATGAAAATTCACGCCGAAACGAGTTATTTCAATTTTTCGATTTATGATGCCAATGTGAATATGTTGCGCACGCAAACGGAGGCGATGAGTGCTGCGCTCGGCGGTGTAGATTCGCTCACGGTGCTGCCATACGACTGCGCTTACAAGCAGTCTGACGATTTTTCGGAACGCATCGCTCGCAACCAACAACTGCTGTTGAAAGAAGAAAGCCACTTCGACAAAGTTACCGACCCCGCTGCCGGCTCGTATTACATCGAAACGCTGACGGCGCAGATAGCAGAGCAGGCTTGGAAAATATTTTTGGAAACCGAAGAAAACGGCGGTTTCTTGAAAACCATACAAAGCGGTCGCGTACAAACGGCTGTTAATGAGAGCGCAAAGGCGCATCTGAAAAATATTTCGAGCCGCCGCGAAGTGCTTTTGGGAACAAACCAATTCCCGAATTTCAACGAAACGGCTGCCGATAAAATCGAACGCAGCAACGAAAACGGCAGTTTCTCCTGCGCTTGTTCAGACGGCGTTCCCACGCTGAAACCAACCCGCGAGGCAGTGGAATTTGAGGCACTTCGCCTCGCCACCGAAAAGAGCGGCAAACGTCCCAAAGTGTTTATGCTCACCATCGGCAGTTTGGCAATGAGGTTGGCGCGTGCGCAATTCTCGTCAAACTTCTTTGCTTGCGCGGGCTACGAAATTATTGACAACTTGGGCTTTAATACCGTTGAAGAAGGCGTTGAGGCGGCTCGCAAAGTTGCTGCGGGCATCATCGTTCTCTGTTCGAGTGATGACGAGTACGCGGAACTTGCCCCCGCTGCATTCAAATTGATTGGCGAAAACGAATTGTTCGTGGTAGCCGGTGCGCCCGCTTGCACAGACGACCTGAAAGCCGCAGGCATAGAATACTTTATCAACGTGCGCAGCAATGTGTTGGAAACTTTGAAAGGATTTAATGAGAAATTGCTGAAGTAATTTTTCAAAAAAAACAATTGCTATAAAACCTGTTAAGTTTTTAAAACTTAACAGGTTTTGTAATAAATATCTTTTGCTAAAAACTCAAATTCCATACTTGCTTGTGTTGAATGCCATTTCGTGACGGAAAATGAATATCGTCAAGTGAAATTACCCATTTTTCGTAATTGTCGTCTATCGCTTCCAGCGGACTATATTCGCGTTGAACGGTATGTTCGTCTGCAAGCAGGTAGGTCGTTTGAATGTAGATTTTTCTGTCGCCTTTCAGAGCCACAAAATCAACCTCTTTTTCTTTTATTGCGCCCACATAGACCTCAAAACCTGCCCGCCGAAGTTCGAGATAAACGAGATTTTCCAACTTGTAACCAATACCGTAACCAAAGCCGGAATAGAGCAAGTTTTTGAAAGACAAGTCGTTAATATAATACTTGCAGTTGCCCGAAATGGTGTCTTTTCCGCGAATATCGTAGCGTTCCGCTTTGTGAATCAAAAAAGTATCCTCAATAAAACCAATATAATTGGAAACGGTGTCGTAAGTGGTTTTGCGATTGTTACTTTTGAAATAATTGACAATATTCGCAACTGACACCAAATTTGAGGCATTATTTACCAGATACACAAAAATATCTTCCAAAAGTTTGGTGTCCTTAATATTTTGCCTTTGAATAATATCGCGCAACAAAACGGTATCTTTGATTGCCGAAACATAATTGCGCCGTGTTTCTTCGTTTGGCAGGGCAAAAAGTTCGGGCAAACCGCCGCTTTCCAAATATTCGATAAAAGTTTGTTTTGATAAATCTTTGTTTGAAATTCCGGCAAATTCCGCGAAACTAAAAGGAAAAATCTCAAAATTCACATATCTCCCCGAAAGCAGCGTTGCGAGTTCCCCCGACAGCATTTTGGAATTGGAGCCGCTGATAAAAATTTCACATTTTTCGGAAAAATCCTGAGAATGAGAATTTACAAAGCGTTCCCACCCGTCAATATTCTGAATTTCATCAATAAAAAGGTAAATTTTCCCTTGTGGTTGCAACTCTTTTTTGTAGAAATTCAAAAGATTTTCCAACTCTTTGTAATCGCTTACAAAGTCAAGTGCCAAATATTCTTTATTGGCATAAAAAATATTTTTTGGATTTACTCCGTCATCTATCAGTTGTTTGGCAATTTGTCGCAACAAATAACTTTTGCCTGCACGCCGCTGTCCGACAAGCACTTTTACCAATTTATTGCCGGTGTAATCCATTATTTTGTCCGTATAGTTTTTGCGAACAAAGCCCAATTCGGGAACATTTCCATTCCAAAAATTGTATTTTCGTAAAGCATTAAAATTTTCTTCCATACTCGAATTTTTTGCCACAAAGATAAGATTTTTCTTTTACACTCGAAAATTTTATCAGAAAGAATGAAAAAATCTTTTCTACTCGAAAAACTTCCATTTTTTTATTAGTGCACCGGTGCGGATTTGTAATTACGAGTGTTCGGAAGATTATTTTAAGGCGCAGCGCGCCGCAAATATTTGTAGCATAAGCAATTTAATTGTTCTATTTCTTTTTGTTTGCTCATAATATTCCTCATTAATCCGTCAGTTGAAACTGACGGCAATTCTCGTGAAGTCCCTTTAAAGGGACTTTTCACCTATTGCCGTCAGATTTATCTGACGGTTAGTTTTAATT
>JAISJU010000009.1 GCA_031261165.1 Prevotellaceae bacterium | reverse complement strand
AAGGAATTGGCAGAAAGTCAAATGGATTTACAGGATTATAGTAATCCCGAAAAAATACACAACGTGTATAGTGTAGACAAGATTCAGGAACTATTCCCCACGGTTGACGTAAAAGATGTCATTTCTACTTTCGGTTATAAACCTGTGGACGAAGTAGTAGTTGTGGATACAAAATTGTTTGATGCCTATACAAAAATGTTCACATCGGACCGATTTTCTGAATTAAAAAGTGTGTTAAAAACCTCAGTTTTTATTTATTTTTCACCATATTTAAGCAGTGATTTCAAGCAAATAAACACAGCATATCTTGTGGCAACAGAGGGCTCCGCAAGAGAAGAAACAGTCGAACAAGCCGCTGAGAATGAAACGCGGACACTTTTCAGCGACTATGTGGGCGAATTATACGTTAAACAATATTTTTCCGTTGAAGCAAAAAATGATATTACCGAAATGGTGAAATCGTTTATTGATGTTTACAAAACACGCATTTTGGCTCTTGACTGGATGAGCGATGCGACAAAACAGCAAGCTATAAAAAAGCTCGACACTATGAAAATAGAAATCGGCTATCCTGACGAGTGGAAGAATATTTATGAAAACGTAGAAATCAAAGGCGATGATTTATTCGGAAATGTTGCGAAAATCAATAAAGCTAAATTAGCGGATTTGGTATCAAAACAAGGCAAGCCTGTCACGAAAACCGGCTGGACTGACAATTTGCCTGTTTACGAAGTAAATGCTGGATATACGCTTACTTTCAACGGAATTACCTTTCCAGCAGGAATATTTCAGGGAAAATTATATGATATTAACGCACCAAAAGAACAAAATTTAGGCGCAATTGGAATGGTAATTGCACACGAAATATCCCATGCCTTTGACAACAACGGGGCGAAGTTTGACGAAAACGGCAATGTCCGCGACTGGTGGACAGAAGAAGATTATTCTAAATTTCAGGAACTATGCCAAGGTGTTGTTACGCTCTTTGACGGAAAAGAATTTATACCTGGACTTATATCCAATGGAACACAAACCTTAGGCGAAAATATCGCGGATATGGGTGGCATTTCAGTAGCCTTGGCAGTGGCTGAATCTACAATTAGTAATGTTGACTACAAAGTGTTTTTTGAGAGCTTTGCCACTATGTGGCGATTCTCACGGGGTTCAAGAGCGCGTATGGAATATATTTTATCTGCTGATGTTCACAGTCCTGCTGTTCTTCGCACCAACGTAAATCTTCAAAATATTGACAAGTTTTATGAAGTCTACGATATTAAAGAGGGTGATGGAATGTATCTTACTCCTGAAAAAAGGGTGCAAATATGGTGAAAAATGACAGGATTGAATTTGCGGACGGACTTCGCGCAATGCAGTATTTTAATTGTCATACTGCATTATATGTTGGCATTCGCGCCACTTGGGTTTGTGGGGTTTCAGTATGCGGCAGACCCGACTGCCGTGGATAGAACTGAATTTTATTTCAGATATTTTCCGTATTCAATACTCACAAATAACGCACTCCCTCTCAATATGTTTTTCGCGCTGATAGCGTTTATAACTGCCGCAAAATATTTTGCCTCTCGAGATATTGACTCGCTGAAACGACAGGCGGAAAAGCGATATTTCCGTCTTATGCCGCCTGTTTTTGCGTCTGTTGTTATATCATATCTTGCATTTGCCGCGGGCGTGATGTTCCACAAGGAATTAGGTGCGGACGTTAACGCATATTTCGGCATAACGTCGAACTGGGCAAACTGGATGTACCCTGATGGTCTGAGTTTTGGCGGTAGCATAGTAAACGGTTTGATGACGGCTTTTGTCAACAACGGCGCAGGAAATTACAATACTGTGACGTGGTGCATTTACGTTATTTTTTTCGGCTCGTATCTGACGTATGGATTTTTGGCACTGTTTGGAACATCAAAAAAACGTGTTATTTTCTATGCAATTTCAGTTGTTTTGGGTGTATATTATCAGCCATTTTCACAGTTTCTTGTGTTTATTTCAGGTATTGCCGTTGCGGATTTAATAGAGCACCGAAAAGAATGTGCTAAAAAGCCTTTCCTTGGCGTTGCTTTGATTGTTTTTGGGATTGCAATTTCTGCATTTGCTTTGGATATTTTTCTCGGCGGTGTAATCACAGGTGAGGCGGTGCTTTCAGTGTCGGCATTTTTGATTATTTACGGCTTGTCTGAATCGGAAGCGGCGGCAAAGGTTTTGTCGGCTAAATTTTGGAAGCCAATCGGGAATATTGCATTTTCCCTGATTCTCACTCACACAATAGTTTTGTTCTCGCTGTCGGCATTTTTGTTCCATATGTTTCATAAAAGTCTGTCTTTCGGCATAGCAGTCACACTTTCTTGTGTTGTTTCACTCCCGGTCATTGTAATTGTAGCAATAGTTTTCGATAGATTTATCGAAAAGGGAACTGGGCGGCTCGTGAATAAATTAGCAAAAAAATACTTGAGTAATTAAAAAGAAACGGAATGGAGCGACAAATTATGACATTGTATTACTCCACCAATTAAGTCATTCCTCATCATTGTCGCTTTTAGCGTATTTAACATTTTCGTTTTCGAAGAATCTTTCCACTCGTGTGCTGCTCTGTTGAAATGAACGCATAATACTTGTTGCTTTCGCCTGCACCTCGTTCGCATCTTTTGAATACCCCTTTTTTGCCATTTCATTTTTGTAACTATTCAGTCGCCCACAACAGAAACGCAACGTCCTGTAACAATCTCACAAAGCGTAGAAAACACGCTACGATTTTGTTTGGATGCGGTGCTGATGATTGAGGCGATGGCGGCAAAATTTTGGGCACCGTCTTCGCTTCTCAGACCTCCGGACACTTTTTGTTTACCTTTTACGAATCGAAAATCCCGTTCTGCCTGATTATTGTCGAACGTAACCTCAAAGTCGCTGACAAAACGAGTGATTTCGGTCTGATATTTTATAAATCTATCAAGCAGGCAACGCGTTTTAGTACGTTTCATCTTTTTCCTGCCGCAATCCGGAGCGACAATCGGGTTTTCACTATCGCCCAATGCAATGATATGTGCATATTCTTCCTCAAACAGATTGCTGTAATAATATGATATTTCTGTTTTTTCCATCAAAATATAACGCTCTTTTACTCGCTTCATTTTGAGTAAGAGCGCTTGCATTTCGCAAGCCCAAGGCTGAGCGGTATTATCTATGACCCATTGCAGCTCGCGCAAAAGGTGTGCGCCGCAAAGCGCGTGGAGGCATTTCGTGTACTTGAAATATGCCGCCCAACAATCGTGGATGGCAACACCACGGAATTTAATCATGACGCCGTTTTCGTCAACGCCCTCCCGACCCCTTTTGCGACTTGCTGCGATGTACGTAAGCAAGTGTGTCGACGCGTTGTGCAACCACATCAACTTACCGTTCACCCGCAAGCCGGTTTCATCGAAGTGCGCGACCGGGGATGCGACCAATTTTGCCTTGATTTCTTCGAGTAAAGGCTTAATTTTATCGGCAAACCGCACATTGAAATTGACAATAGTACCGCAAGAAATCGACACGCCAAAGACATCACGAAATATTTTCGCAATTTTATCAATGCTCACCATCGCATAATTTGACAGCAGAACGGCAAATGCGATAATTCCCGCCCCATAGTTTTGAGTGCCATTAGCTTCTTCGGGAAATCGCCCTTCGTTTTTCGTACCGCAATGACAGCATGTTTCGGTCATTTGTCTGTACTCCGTCAAGATAATTTTAATCTCCATATCATGAACGTATCGCGTTTCAGCGCAATGACAGTCCTCTCCCGTCAATTCAGAACCACATTCGGAACATATTTCCGGTTTGCACTCTACGATTTTATCTGGCTCGCGCATCGGAAGTTTCAAGCCGTGCCCCGTATGCCCCTTTTGTCCGCCGGGTTTCTTCCCCGATTTCTGACGCAAAGATTTCGGGGTAGGCTTCGCTAAGCCATCACTGCTCGGAGGCTTTGAACTATTGTTGCTATTTGTATTTAACCGCGCTTCCAACTCAGCTATTTTGGCGGCCATTTCCTTGATTATTGCAATTAAGGCTTCTTTGCTGAGATTTTCTAAATTGTCCATATTTATATTATCGGATGTTTTTTTGGAAAACTTTAGGCCGACTGAATAGTTACACCCCGTTTATATAGGCACTTTAATACAAGGAAAAACCACCACTCCGAGTTACAAAGACAAGCGGAGATATGAAAAAGATAGGTCAGAATGGTCAATTTTTGATGGACACCACGAGGCGATTATCAGTGTAGATGTATAATTAAAATGCAACTGGCCAATACTTCAAGTAAAATAAAAAGTGAGGGCGAAGAAATGAGAGAATTCAAGCAATTTAAAATAGAAGACCGCGAATATATAATGGTTTTGCATGCACTAGGCTTAAGTCTGACACAAATCGGTGAAAAAGTGGGCAAACATAAAAGTACAATAAGCCGTGAAATCAAACGAAACAAGGACGAAAAAGGCGTATATTCCGCAAACAAAGCACAGAAA
>JAISJU010000148.1 GCA_031261165.1 Prevotellaceae bacterium | reverse complement strand
AGCATAAATTTTATGCTGCGGAGAATAAAAAATGCTTTGCGAATGAGGAATTAAATAAACGAAAGTCAGGCAATCGTCCGTCAGGCTACTCTTAACTCCTAACTCTCAACTCTTAACTCCATCGTTTCCGCTTGCGCCATCATAAACGCCCGCGCCGCTTCGTATTCATTTGGGATAACGCCGTCAAGGATAGCGTCTTTTATTTTCATTTTCAGTTCGCCCACGAGGTTGCAGGGCGGCAGGTTGAAGGTTTGCATAATCTCATCGCCCGACACCGGCGGTTGGAAATTGCGCACGCGGTCGCGCTCTTCGAGGTCTTTCAGTTTTTGGCGCACGAGTTGGAAGTTTGCCAGATAACGCTTTACTTTTTCCGCGTTTTTCGAGGTGATGTCCGCCTCGCAAAGCAGCATCAGGTCTTCGATGTCGTCGCCCGCCTCAAAGAGCAGGCGGCGCACTGCCGAGTCCGTTATCTCCTCCTCGCTCAGCACGATGGGGCGCATATGCAGCGACACAATTTTCTTCACATACTTCATTTTTTCGTTCAGCGGCATTTTCATACGCGCAAAAATGGCAGGCACCATCTTCTCGCCCACAAAGTTGTGGTTGTGGAAAGTCCAGCCCAGCCGCTCGTCCCAGCGTTTGGTGCGCGGTTTGCCGATGTCGTGCAGCAGAGCCGCCCAGCGCAGCCAGAGGTCGGTAGTCTTTTCCGCCACCGTGTCAAGCACCGCGAGCGTGTGCAGGAAATTGTCCTTATGCCCGCGCCCTTCTTTGGTTTCCACGCCTTTCAGCGCATAGAGTTCGGGGAAAATCAGTTCCAGCAGCCCGCATTTGTCCAGCAAAATGAAACCCACCGAAGGGCGCGGCGCAAGAATAATCTTATTCAGTTCCTCGTTAATCCGTTCTTTGGAAATAATGCCGATACGCTCGCGGTTGCGGGCAATGGCGGCAAAAGTGCGCTCTTCGAGGAAAAAGCCGAGTTGCGTGGCAAAGCGGATGCCGCGCATTATACGCAGCGGGTCGTCAGAGAAAGTAATATCAGGGTCAAGCGGCGTTTTCAGCACCTTGTGCTTGAGGTCGAACACTCCGTTAAAAGGGTCAATGAGTTCGCCGAAACGCGCTTTATTGAGGCACAGCGAGAGGGTGTTTATTGTGAAATCGCGGCGACTTTGGTCGTCTTCCAATGTGCCTTCTTCCACAATCGGCTTACGCGAGTCCGCACGGTAAGACTCTTTTCGCGCCCCTACAAATTCGAGTTCCACATCGCCGTATTTGACCTGCGCCGTACCGAAATTTTTGAAAACGGACAAACTCGGTTTCTGTTTCTTATCCAGCAGCGACAACGCCTTATGCACCGCCTCCGCCAATTCGATACCGCTGCCCACGACCAAAATGTCAATATCCTTTGACGGTCGCTCAAGCAACATATCGCGCACATAGCCCCCAATCACATAACACTCGCGCTGCAACTCATCGGCGCAGTTGCCAATCAGGTGGAAAATATTATCGTTTAAAAACTCTTTCATCAAATATTAAATGTAATTTATAAACTTCGCGCCTTTGTGTCTTTGCGTCTTCGCGTTTAGTATAAAAGAGCCGCAAGCGGCGGCAAAAATATTAAACGCAAAGGCGCGAAGACGCAAAGACACAAAGAAATTTATTCTATCTTTTTCAGTAATTCCTCTATTTCGGTGTTCGTTTTCGTCAATTTGTCTTTGCAGACAGCAATTAACTCCGAAGCGCGTTTGATTTTCGCGCCGAGCGTTTCAATATCCGCATTTTGCGATTCTATTTCTGCCAAAATCTTTTGAATTTCGGCAATGGCAGCGTTGTAAGTTATTCCCGACATCTTTTGATAAATTTTAATTTGTGAGAAGCAATACCCTTATCATCAATTCTTTCAATCTTCACCTTGCCCGAAGAATGAATAACCGTTTTATTGTCAAGCAGAATGCCCACGTGTGTAATATTGCGGTCGTTGAGCGAAGTCGAAACGCCGAAGAATGCCAAATCGGCAGTCTGCGCCTTTGCAAGCGAAGGCAACGTTTCCCCCGTTTCGGCTTGTTTGGCAGCATCGCGCGGCAGGTTGATACCGCAAACACCAAACGCCGTTTGCACCAAACCCGAGCAGTCAATGCCGAAAATCGTTTTCCCGCCCCAAAGATAGGGCGCGTTCAAAAAACTGCGGGCAATATCCGCAATCAAACTGTCCGATGGCGGTTTACTCCCGCATTTCATCAGGCATTCGGGCGGGAAGGTGTAAGTGTTTCCCTGAATTTTCGCAGCATTGCTCTCGTTGTTGAAATTGCGGATAAGACTTCCTGCGGGCAGCATAATGCTTTCGCCATTTACCCTGCATTCCGCCGTTGGTTTAAAAATCCTTATCGGCGTTTGCGCTGCGAACTGCTCAAATTCCTCTTCGCTGATGGCGATTGCCGTTTTGCGGTCAATCCAGCCGCCGTAGCCGTCAGTTTGGTTATTCACGTAGAGCCAGTTTCCGAAATTTGCAGTCTCGGTAAAAATCTCGCCAAAAAGCAGTTGCGAAGTCATTTCCGCTTGCTCTTCGGGTTTTGCCCTAAGCGGTGCAATGGGGTTTAAGTTGATGTAAAACATAGTTTTCATTTGTAAGAATTTAGAACGCGGATTACGCAGACAGCGCGAATTTTCGCGGATTTTGTCTTATTGATTTTAGCAATATAATTAAATGTATTATCTGCGTAATCCGCGTTATCTGCGTAATCCGCGTTCTAAAAAAATCATTCATTTATTAAATTAACAGTATGGCAAGCCACCACGCCCGCCGTTTCCGTGCGCAACCGGCTGTTTCCCAATGAAACCGGCAAAAAGCCGTTTTTCAGTGCCGCCTGCACTTCCTCTCGACTGAAATCGCCCTCTGCGCCGATAAGTATTAGTGCAGATTGTCCTTTCGTATAAATATTTTGCAATAATTCCCTTTCTTCTTCATAACAATGTGCAATATATTTATTGCCTAAAAAAGGCGTATTTATCAGTTTTTCAAAAGTAACAATATCGTTCAATCTCGGCAAATACGCTTTCAAAGACTGTTTGGCAGCCGCGAGAATGATTTTTTGCAGTCGTTCCGTTTTCAGCACTTTGCGTTCCGAGTGTTGGCAAACGATGGGCGTTATCTCGTCAATGCCGATTTCTACGGCTTTTTCCACAAACCACTCCAAGCGTTCAATGTTTTTTGTGGGCGCAATGCCGATGTGCAAATAATGATTTCGTTTGCCGTATTCTGCCGTTTTTTGCAGGATTTTTACTTCGCAATGTTTCGGGTGGGGCAAAGCAATTTCCGCCTCATACAATCCGCCCGCGCCGTCAATCACACAGATTTTGTCGCCCGACTTCATTCGCAATACCTTTACGGCGTGCTGCGATTCTTCTTCGGGCAAAAATGGCGATTTTTCTATGTCGGGCGCGTAAAAAATGGTCATAAAACTTTTTTTTATTTCAATAAATCAGCATTTGTTTTGTGATACAAACCGCCTTTGCGTTTCGCCTGCTTTTCTTCTGCAAGATATGCTGATAATTTACTCATTTCGATAATAATTTCAATTTGCAAAAGTACAAATTTTTATTTTACGTTTTTTATTTTGCGTATTACTTTTTTTGCGTATCTTTGTCGCCAATTCCAAAAGGCTTAAAATGTTGAGTTTTTGGGAGGATTTATGATTACATAGCGTTTGATTCTTGCCATTGAAACTTCGACACTTTCAAAAACTATATTACAAACGAGATAAGTATAACGCATCGTAAAGATGCGGACTAACTTATTTGTTTGTATAGGTAGTCGAAGACCTCAATGGCGGATATTTAAGTCCGCTTTTTTATTTCTATAAATTTGAAACTGAATAATAATAACTTTCTTAATTAAATATTTATGTGTCAAAAATTTAGAACAACTATGCTATTTGCTAATTTTAGCAGCACTATGGGAGCAGAAACCATTCAAAAAACACGGGTGAGTGCGAAAAACCAAAAGAGTAACAATAATAAAATTATTATAGGAGGGTAGAAAAATGAAAAACTTTATTATTCTGATACCCGTCATTCTTGTTTGTGTTGCTATTTGGGCAACAATAAAACAAAACAAAAAGAACAAAGAAAGGCAAAAAGAGTACCAACCAGTTTTGGATAAAATGTTTAAAGAACGAGGTTTTGGTGCTACTGATATAATTGGAACTGATTGCAAGCAAATACTCAATAGCGGTTGGGGAGATGATGCACAAGTTCATAATATTGTATTGAGTGTAAAAAATGGAGTTGTGTCGTTTTTTGGTGGGGGGGGACCGCCTATTGATGGACTGCGAGCAACTTTGCATACAAATACAACCGATAAAAAAATAGTATTTAAAGATACTGTCCATAAGCCTGACTGGGAAAAATTATTACTAAAAGGAAATTTTGATTTTTATATAGATGGTAGTGTAGATACATTGTTTCCCGAAAAAAACAATAAAATATGGTTTAGACATTTATTTGACATTCCGATAGAAAATATTGTAGAGGTTAGTGGGAAACAAATCGGGAAAAATGTGGAAGTGGATATAGAATGTACGGACAGGTTGATAAAACTTTCGTCTTATTGTAAAAACGAAGCATTTAAAATTGATACTATAAATATAATTTTAGATGCTTTTGGCAGAATAGTTAACGAAGGTACTTTGTCACAAGTAAAAATATCTTCTATAAATAACGATATAGTTGATATTATAAAAGAAGATGCGAAATTAACTGTAAAAAAACAATACAAAGTGGCAGGTGCTATTGCAGGCGCAGTTGTTGCAGTAGGCGTGGGTGCGGCTGTATCAGGCTCTCGTAATTGGAGCAGAGAACAAACTATAAGTAGCATAAGATAAAAAACGGCAGAAATCTAATCATTTCTGCCGTTTTTTTGTGTGCAATAAAATCAAGAATAAATCCCCTGTTGGCGCGGATTTGCAATCCGTGCCAAATATCTGATAATTAATGTGATATGAGATGCGGATTGCAAATCCGCGCCAGCGGCCATTTTTTTGTTGAAAATATTTGCAAATATCGTTGTAAAGTTGTACCTTTGTGCCGTGATGCCTTGTTGTCCCTGTTAGCAATAACAAACTTCAGGGTTTTGTTATTATTTATACACTTCTTTTTTAGCCGCCAACAGCGTATTTTTCAGCAAAGAAACAATCGTCATAGGTCCCACGCCGCCGGGTACGGGCGTAATGTACGAACATTTCGGCGCAACTTCGTCAAATTTCACATCGCCGGTCAGTTTAAAGCCCGATTTGGTTGTGGCATTCGGCACGCGCGTGGTGCCAACGTCAATCACCGTTGCACCGTCTTTCACCATATCGGCGGTTACAAATTCGGGGCTGCCGATAGCGGCAATGATGATGTCCGCCCCGCGTACCACGTCTTTGATGTTCTTTGTGCGGCTGTGGCACACGGTTACAGTGGCGTCAATGCCCTTTTGTATCATCAACGTGGAAACCGGTTTGCCAACGATGTTGCTGCGCCCTATAACCACGCAATTTTTGCCCGAAGTTTCTATTTTATAACGTTTTATGAGTTCGATAATTCCCGAAGGCGTAGCCGAAACATAGCAAGGCAAGCCAATAGACATACGACCAACGTTAATGGGGTGAAAACCATCTACATCTTTGCGGTAGTCGATTGCCTCAATTACTTTTTGCTCGGAAATGTGCTTGGGCAGCGGCAGTTGCACAATGAAACCGTCAATGTCCGCATCATTGTTCAGTTTTTCGATTTCCGCCAACAAAGCGTTTTCCGTAATATCGTCTTCAAATTCTATTTTGGTTGATTTGAAACCGACCTGTTCGCAGGATTTTACTTTGTGCGCCACATACGTTTCGCTGCCGCCATCGTGTCCCACAATGATAACTGCAAGGTGCGGCTGCTTTCCACCATTGGCGATGATTTGTTTTACCTCTTCGGCGATTTCCGATTTTACTTGGTCGGCTATTAGTTTTCCGTCAATTAGTTGCATAAGTTATATTTTTTCTAATTATGCCAATCACGAGTTGAAATTGTATTTTTTGCCCGATAGGGCATTCATATCAATAGAAAGAATGTTTGTTTTTGGTCTTTTTCCCCGTAGGGGATACACAAAAATAAGTGTTGTGAATGTCCTACGGACATTTAGGTAAATATAGATATTGTTATTCTATTGATATGCAAGTCCTGACGGACTAATTTAACTCGTGATTCGCATTATTAATTACTTAAATCGATAAAATTTAACGTGTCTGATAGATGGCGCGTCAATGCCAACCAGCAGTTCATCGCCATTCATACGGCGTTCGGGCTGCCATTTGCCGTTGTCAAAACTGCCCTCTTCGTGGTACAGATATTCAATTTTGAAATCTTTGCCTGCGGCGGGGCTGAAGAAAGCACCTAATTTTAGTCCGCAAACATAAAATTCGTCTTCGGCAACTTGCAAAATCAGTCCGCCCGATTCGGGAATATTTTTATCTTCGTTGCGTTCCGAGCGGTATTCTACACGAATGTTGTAATCGCCCAAACGAAGGTTTTCGCTTTTATCGCCGGTGTAGAGCAAGCCCACACTTTTATTTTTTCCCGCATTTTGCGAAAAGAAAGGCAAGAAACCTTTCAGCGAGGCATAAGATTTACCCAAAACGGCGACTTTTTCCGGCGAGAAGAAATCATCTACACCGAAGGGCGCGAAACACATCGAATTTTCACCAATGGCGTAATACACATTGGCGGCTTGTCGCACAGAGGGCGCAAGTTCGGGAATAAAGAGCGGGTTGCCGCGTTGCGCAAACTTTTTGCATAGTTGCTTGAAATCGTCCAAATAAACATCTGCGCCAAACAAATCAATGTCGGGTGCGCCGGCTTGCCAAATGTCAAAAACTTTGTAAACAGGACCGCCGCTGGGATAGGTCGGCACCAAATCTTTGGCAAAACTTGTGTCGAGCCACGCATTGACGTACATCGGAATGTTGTATTCCGCCTTCCCCGCCTTGGTAACTTCGTTTATATATTTTGAAATGTGCCAAGCCATAAAACATTCGTCCGCGCCCATTCCGAAAACTTCCTGCCACGCAGAGCCGCTGCGAAAACTGCGCCCTTGCAGTATTTGTTTCATTTCCGGTATTAATTCGTCCTTGTTTTTTTCAAGATGTTTTAGCAATTCATCGGGAACAGCCTGTTGAAATGCGCTTTCGGCATCAGGAGAGCGGTCGCGCGAGGTACCGAGTACGCCCGCTTCGTTTTCCACCTGCATCATCAGCACGGTTTGCTCGCGGCTGTCGTATTTTTTAATGTAACGCATCAGTGCAGAAAAGGCTTTTATGTCGGCTTTCATTGTTTCTTTACCAAAAACGGAAAGCGCACTCGAATTGTCGCCTGTACGCGGCTGCATACGCGGAAAACGGTCGAGGTCGGTTTTTACCCACGCGGGCGCGTAAGTGGCACCGGTATTTTTCCACGTGCCAAACCATATTAGAATGAGTTTCAGGTCGTTTTGGCGGGCTTGGTCAATAATGCCTTTTACCAAAGTATAGTCGAATTTGCCTTCTTCCGGCTCAAAAAGTTCCCACGAAACGGTGGCGATAACCGAATTGAAATGCAATTCTTTGAGTTTTTTCATACGCGGTGCCAAATAGTTGAGGTTGGACGAAGATGAATTGTTCAACTCGCCGCCCATAAAAATAAAAGGCTTGCCTCCGACAATCAGTTGCTTTATGCCGTTCTCGTTTTCCACAATGCGGGGCAGTTCCTGCGCAAACAGCGATGTGATGCCGAAACTGCAAACAGATAAGAGTGTGATTATTGATTTTTTCATTGTTTGGATTTTTTATTTCCCTAAATTAAAAGGATTTTTATTCTGCGTTACCATTTTCATCATTTTCCGCGTTTGGTCAAACTGTTTGAGCAGGCGATTGACCTCCGGCACGTTTGTTCCGCTGCCTCGTGCGATGCGCTCGCGGCGGCGACCGTTGAGTATGCCCGGATTTTCTCTTTCGGCGGGTGTCATCGAGCGGATTATCGCCTCAATGCCTTTGAATGCGTTGTCGTCTATGTCGATGTTTTTCAGCATTTTACCCACGCCGGGTATCATTCCCGCCAAATCTTTGAGGTTGCCCATTTTTTTGATTTGCTGAATTTGGCTGAGGAAGTCGTTGAAATCAAACTGGTTTTTGGCGATTCTCTTTTGTATCTTGCGTGCCTCTTCTTCGTTGTACTGCTCTTCGGCGCGTTCTACAAAGGACACGATGTCGCCCATTCCGAGTATGCGGTCTGCCAAACGTTCGGGGTGGAACACGTCTATCGCCTCCATTTTTTCGCCCGTGCCGACAAATTTTATCGGTTTATTAACCACTGAACGAATGGAAAGTGCCGCACCGCCGCGCGTGTCGCCGTCTAACTTGGTGAGTACCACGCCGTTGAAATCGAGGCGGTCATTAAACTCTTTGGCGGTATTCACCGCATCTTGTCCGGTCATCGAATCCACCACAAAGAGGATTTCCTGCGGATTTATCGCCTTTTTGATGGCGGCAATCTCGTTCATCATCACCTCATCAACGGCAAGGCGACCGGCGGTGTCAATAATCACGAGGTCGTGTCCGTAGGTTTTTGCGTGCTTCACGGCGTTTTCGGCAATGCTCACCGGATTTTTGTTTTCCGGCTCGGAATAGACTTTCACGCCGATTTGCTCGCCCAACACCCGCAACTGCTCAACAGCAGCGGGGCGATACACGTCAGCCGCCACCAAGAGCGGGTTTTTGCCGCGTTTGTGCTTTAGCATATTGGCAAGTTTGCCCGAGAAAGTGGTTTTACCCGACCCCTGCAAGCCCGACATCAGAATAACGCAGGGCGAGCCTTTCAGGTTAATATCCACACTTGTGCCGCCCATCAGTTCGGCAAGTTCGTCCCGCACGATTTTTACCAGCATATCGCCCGGACGCACTGCCGTGAGTACGTTCTGACCGAGTGCTTTTTCCTTCACCGTTTCGGTAAAAGTTTTGGCGATTTTGTAATTCACGTCAGCGTTGAGCAATGCCTTACGCACTTCTTTGAGCGTTTCGGCAACGTTTATTTCGGTAATCCTGCCCTGTCCTTTGAGTACCTTTAAGGAACGTTCGAGTTTCTCGCTTAAATTTTCAAACATAATTTTTTCTTTTTTGAGAGTGCAAAAGTATAAAACTTTTTTCTTTTTTGCAAAATAAAAAAAGCGACTAACGAATTTAGTCGCTTTTGATGTAAAGTATGCCAATCAGGGTTTGAAAATGTATTTTTTGCCCGATAGGGCATTCATATCAATAGAAACAAATACAGGTTGTGGCTTTTTCTCCGTAGGAGATACACAAAAATAGCGATGATGAATGTCCTACGGACATTTTAATAAAATAGCAATATTGTTATTCTATTGATATGCAAGTCCTAACGGACTAATCTACCCCCTGATTTACATAAAGTATTTATTTCACCACACTGATGGTTGCCACCCGATTCATTTTCTTGTCGGGATAAGGTTGCAAAGCAGCCCCGTTTCCTTTTGTTTCAATTCTGTCGGCGGCAACGCCGTATTTCTCTATCAACAATGTTCGCACCGATTCGGCTCTCTTTTCCGAAATTTTTTGATTGATTTCATCTGTGCCGGTTTCTTTGTCGCTGTAACCTTCTATCAAGAGTTTTATGTCCGGCATTTGTTTAACGAAATCGGCGATGTTATGGAACTGAATTTCCTGACCGCTGACCGGTTTTGTCTGTGAAATTTTGAACAGGATAGAAGACAACCGTAAAGTGTCCGGCAGTGTTCTTATCTCTTTTTCCACAATTTTATCAACAAACACCGTATCGTGAATAATTTGAGGCACGGCTTGCGGCGTGAATGCCACAACTCCTGTTTCCTGCGGCTCAATCACTTTTTTCTCTTTATAACTCAAATGATAAGATACGCCGAGTGTTGCCGAAAGCGTGTTTTCAATGAGTTTGCCCGTAATGCGCCCATCGAAAGAGCCGGGCAGCACTGCCGTAGATACTTCCAAATTGATGTCCCAACGGTCGTAGACATTGTACTTGCCCATCAGCGCAAAGTTGGCGGAAAGGCTATTCACTTGCGGAACGCCTTTGTAGTCAAACGTTCCGAAATAACCCAAGCCAACGGCAGGGATTAAATCCCACTTGCCCCAGCCTTTTTCGCAAAAGAGATGCGGCACGCTGACCTGAAAATCTGCGTGCGGATTGATGTAGCGAACATAGTGCGGATACGAGCCGTCAGGTTTCACGCTGATATGCTCGCGCACAGGGTCGTTGTTGCCAAACGCGCCGTTTTGCGGGTCAGCCACATACAAACCCTGATAAGTGCTGTATCCGTTCAGCGCGTAACCGCCGATTTGCAGGCGTAAGCCGTAAGTATCGGTCAGCCATTTGCCCAGCGTTAGCGAGAGCGAGGGCGTGAGGCGGTCGGCAAATGTCAGTTTGTTTGCATCGCTCGAAAAGAGCATTTGCGCACCCGCGCCGAGTTCTATGTACCAGTCGCGCTGTTTTACGGTTTGCACTTCTTCTGCCGTTTGCTTTTCAATGATTTCCGCCTCCTGCGCAAATGTATTGAAAGATAAAACGGTAAAGAACAGTAAAATGATGTTTCTTTTCATTTTCTTATTTGTTTTTTTATTTTGCCCTTATATTCTTTTTAGTTCCCTTAGTAGCATTTCATTCTGTTTCCCCACTCCCTTATTCCCTTATTAAATAAGGGAATAAGGGGGAGAATGACAGTATTTCTTTGGCTATTAAGGGTACTTTCTAAAATAAGGGTTTAAAGGTTTTTATCTCACCACATTCAACGGTAATTTTTCCGGTGTATCCACTGTTCCAAACCACGTATCCGCCTCAAAGGGAAAGAGTTCCGCCGTTTTGTACATATAGCGGTTGCGTGCGCTGTAATACTCGAAATGAATGGGCGAATTGTCTTCGGGCGTTCCCACGATGGTAATGTAATATTTACCGTCAATCAGCGTAGCCACGCCGCGCACCTCTTCGCCGGCAAAAGCCGCGAGTTTGTCGTCTTCCTGCGCCGAGCCGACAATGTTGTCGGGCAAAACGACTATTGCCGCCATATTGACGTAGCCGTTGAAATTGACTTCGCTATCTACTACCCAAATCGGGCTATCGAAACGCGTGTAGGTTTCTTCCTTTTTTTTGCAACTCAATGTTGCCAATGCTGCCAATGTGCAGATGACTGTTACTTTGAATATCTTTTTCATTGTTTTAATTTTTTAAAGGCGGGGACACGATTTTTTTCATCGTGTCCCTGCCGGATTAATAATTTAGTTTTTTTCGATTTTATAGGTTGATACTTCGCCATCTACCGACACTTTGAGCAGATAGATACCCGTTGCGAGGCTTGCGCCGTTCAGCGTGATTTGCGTAAATTCGCCTGTCGCCGTTTGGCTGATGCCGTTCAAAACGGTGCGACCGAGAATGTCCTGCACACTGAGCGTGATAACCGCGCCCTCGCTTGCAAACACTTCTACGAGCAAATCATTGACAAAGGGATTCGGATAGAGCGTTACGTTCTGTTCCTTAATGCCGAAGTCGAGAACAAACGGCTCGTCAATCGTTCCTGCGGCGGCGTTGTTGGCGTACTGCAGTTGATTGTACGATGAGCCAATCACTTGGGCATTGCGTTGGAGGTCGAAACGAATGTTTGCGCCCTGTTCCGCGCCCTGCACGGTGATGAAGTTCAGCGTTTGGTCGTCATTGCCTGCAATGTATTTGCCTTCGCCGCGCACTTCGCCGTTGATGTATGCCGTAATGATGTCATTCGGTTGCAAAATATCGGCAGTCGCCACGAGGGTCATATTGTCCGCATAACCCAGGTTTGCATCTTCGGCAAAGGCGGATTTGGCGCGGCGACTGAGCGATGCGCTGCCTTTGGGATAGATGAAACTTGTGTTGCCTTCCGCGCCGCGATAGAGCATATAGCCTTTGTTTGCCTCCATATAGCCGAGCGTGCCGACCCATTCGTTGCGCGAGTACATTGCAAAGGTGGTTTGCGATTTAACAATGTCGCCTTTTTGTGCATCGTAGCCTGCCAATGCCTCTTTGACGGTGGTATTGACCTGCGGCAGGTAGCCGATGTAGTTCCAGTAGCCGCCGCCGATGATTTCTATCGGCGTGGTTTTGGTATCTACCGCGCTGCCCGAGATTTGCAACAGTTGTTCGCCGGTTGAGTGCAGTTTGTACATCGAAGTGTTGTTCAGCGCAATGGCTTGACCGGTACTGCTTGTCCAGTTGCCGCTTGTTGCCGAATAAGCGTAGAACTCGTTTCTGTTCTTGATTTGGTCATCGCCTGTCCATTTGCCCTGTTCGAGAACGGATTTCAAATCGCTGTTTTCGGGTTTCAGGTTGAATGATACCCAGTTCCAGCCGTTGCTGAGCGGTATGTTCTGATAGAACACTTCTTTTCCGTCAAAGATAACAGGGTCATCAACATCGCCGATAATGCCGTCTGCTTTGAAGGCAATAATGCGGTCGGCGGTTGCTTTATACACCTTGCCGGTGCTGGCGTCCCAAGTGCGGAATTCCAAATCTGCCGCGTTGATGGTCTGAGCGTTGCTGTAAATGGTCAGCAGGGCGTACCACATATCGAATTTCTTGTCGTAGTAACTGTTCGTTACGCCGATGCACTCTTTCGTGCGTTTGTCGAATGCGGCAAGCATATCGTTCTTGTCTGCCGAGAAGATATTGTCGAAACGGACTTTGCCGAATACCACCATATCATATTTGTACTTGCTTGCATCAACTACCCATTCCGGCTTTTCGCCCTGAACGGTAATGTTCAGTTGCAGCGGCTCTGCTACGCCTTCGTCATTCACGAGATACACCACTTCGTTGTAAGTGCCTGTGTTCAGTCCTTCGTCAATCGTAAAGGTGATAATGTCGTAAGCCTTCGGTTGCAGCGTTCCGCGCGAGGGCGTTACGGTCAGCCACGAGGGCGCATTGGTAATCGTGTAGTTGCGTACCGCACCGCCGTTATTCACGGCTTTCACCGTAAATTCGTAAGGCTCGTATTCCGCTTTGCTGATGTCGAGGCGGTCGGTTTCCCAGCGCAGTTGGTTGCGGTCAATATATGCACTCCAAGTGATGGGCGAGAGAATAGAGTTGCCGTTCAAGTCGCGCACATCATATACCGTAAAGGTAATAATGGTTTTGGCAATCTTGTATTCCTGCTCTTTCAATGTAATGATTAATGCGTCATTATTCACTACAAAGTCAAAGTCGAGGTCATCTATCGGTCCGAAGTCTTTGAGCGGCGCAATATCGCTTGATTTAACGTTGTCTATCGTGCCGCCGACAACCTCAAATTTGTCTGTTTCGGGATTAGCCGTATGCGAAATGCGTTTATCCAAATCGGTAAAGTCCACATATTGTAGTCCCTGATATTCAAAATAGTAATCGAAAGGATAATAATGCACCAGACCGAGTTCCGTGCCGGTCAATTTCACATTATTATTATCGCGTACCATTTTTTCGTTTTTGTAGAGTTCCCAGAAACGAATATCATCTACTTCGCCTTTGAAATAATTATCCACAATCAGGTTGACAACATTGTTTTTGTCGTACCAGCCGCGTGCGCCCACATAGATGTAGTCGTTGGTAATGCCGCCGATGGTAGCCGCGTCAATGTAGTTGGTCAAATTGCCGTCAATGTAGATTTGTCCTTTTCCTTTTGCCCTGTCCACGCTGAATGCGAAGTGGTGCCAGTTGTTGTCGCGGTATTCGCCTTCAACGATGGTTTTCACTTCGTTGTTGGTGTAGGCGAGTTTGCCGTCAGCGTCAAAGCCGATGCTGAAACCGTAATCGGGTTTGGCAGAGCCTGTTTCGCCGCTGCCTGCGCCGATAATCGTTGCGTTCGTTTGTCCTGCCTCAGCCTTAAACCACAGTTCTACGGTGTAGTCCATTTCTTTGGTAAATCCTGCTGTTGAGGCATCTACTTTCAAATAGTCCGCGCCGCTGAGTTTGGCGGCAAAGCCTTCTGGCAATGCCCATTCCGTACCGTGCGAAGTGAGGGTTGCGCCACGCGCTTTGTCTTCAAATGTTTCGCCGCGTCCTTCGGTCATCGGGTAGTAAGCCATCAAGCCTTCTTCGATGCCCGCGAGTTGCAGGTTGCTGTTCAGTTGCAGGTTGCGCGAATTAACCGCCTTTTCCCATACGCGGACATTGTGTATCTTACCGGCATAGTTGCCGCCGTCTGTGGCAATGCTCTTACCGATAACGATGTTGCCGATGCCGCTGTAAGCCTCAGGCACTGTTATTTGCGAAATCACTTCGTTGAGGTTGTAGTATGCCGAAACAGTGTTGTCTGCCGCGTTATACACAAGAGCAACGTGCGCCCACGAGCCGTCTGCATAGTTCGGATTAGCGGGCGAGTAGTCGAGTACGCTACTTGTTGCCGTTGTTTCGCCTATTTTCAAAGCCAGTTTATTGTCGGCAGTCAAAGACAGTTCAAGTGAATTATTGATGTTGCCCTGACTGAACAAAGTAGCGTTTTGCAAATTGGCGGGTTGTATCCACATTTCCACCGTGATGTCTTTACCGGTCAAATTTTTGCTAAATTCGGTGTCCGCATAGTCGTTGATGCCGTCAAAGCGTACCGAAGTAGAGTGGTTGTTGACCGTACCGTTGCGAATGCCGCGCACTTGGAAGTTGTCTTTCGTCAAAAGTCCTGCGGCAATCGGCTCGTTGAAGTTCAGGCGAATTTCGTCTTCCACGTCAAGTATGCCGTCTGCGGGCTGTGCCGCTCCAAAGAGGCGCGGGTTGTACATATCCTTAATACCGCTGTGTATTTCGGATTCTGCCTGTACCTTATCTACGGCAAGCGGCTGACCATTGACCATACAAACGCTCACGGCGCGTATGTCGTAACGCTGGTCGGACTGTCCGTCCATAAAGAGTTTGTAGAATATCGAGCCACGGTCGCTTTCTTTGATTTTGTCAACGCCCGCACCGCCTACGGCGGTAGAATCTACCGCAAAGATACTGTCGTTGGCATAGAAACTTGCGAGCGGTTTCCATTCGGCATCGCTTTGCGAGGCGGTTTTGCGCTGCAATTCGATGTGATGGAAATTGTCGTAATTCTGGTCGAAACCGTCGATGGTAACTGCCAGATAGCGTTCCGGCACACCGTTGATGTCCTGTGTGTCGAGTTTGGTGTTATAGACCCATTGCGCGGTCGGCTTCTTCAAGACTACGTCCGTACACGATGGCGTAAAGTGCAGCGAGAAGGTGATAGTGTCGGCGATGTCGTCGCAACTTGATTTCAGTATCAGTTTCACATCGTCGTATTCCATTTCCGTGCCGCGCCCTACTTCCAATATTTTTTCGACAGTGCCTCCGGCGGGTATCACAAAGTAGCGACCGTTGCCAATTGGCGCGCCGTCGATGTAAAACTTCAAGCCCTTTGTTGTGCTTTCGTCGTCCAGCAGCAGCACCGTTTCCATATCGGTGAGGTAGGTGGCGTTGTTGTACATCAGCAGTTTGAAATTCGCCGTCTTGCCCGAAGGCACGTTAATCATCGTGGTGGGTTCTATCACGATGCCCGGCTGTTCTATCTGAATGGTTTTTTCAGACAGTTTTGCCCCAGGTGTGTAA
>JAISJU010000016.1 GCA_031261165.1 Prevotellaceae bacterium | reverse complement strand
GCTTGTTTGGTCTTTTTCCCCGTAGGGGATACACAAAAATAGATATTGTGAATGTCCTACGGACATTTCAGATAAATAGAAATATTGTTATTCTATTGATATGCAAGTCCTGACGGACTTATTTAACTCGTGATTCGCATTCTTCGTGAAATTTCTTTGTGTTCTTTGTGAAATTTCTTTGTGTTCTTTGTGGTAAAATTAAAACCACAAAGTGGTAAAATTAAAACCACAAAGAACACAAAGGTTTTTACACGAAGAACACAGTTGTTTATTTCGCATTACTTAATTTCTACCGTTTCCAACACCTTTTCATCAATCTCTGCCGGATATTTCTTGCGCAATCCGTCAATCCATTTTTCTTGTAACTCATTTTGATAATCGGAAATAACCGTGCCTTTCACTTCGCGGTAATCGTCAGGCACTGTAAGCGTTTTGCCGTTTTTCAGCACGATGGGATAGTCCGCAGGCGGCGTGTAATTACCCGTACCGAAAACATACTTATCCACCGATGGCGTTTCGCCTTTGGCAAACAAACCGCTTGTAACCTTCACGGCAATATCTTTGTCCGTATTCAACGCACGCGCCAAAAATTTAGGTACGGAGTCAGACGGCGAGGCTGCGATGATTTTTTCCGCTTTTTGGGCGATTTTCTTATCTTTGCAAAAGACGAGAATGCCTTTAAAGTGAGGCGTTTCCCACGCATATTTGGCTTTGTTTGCCTCAAAATAGTTGCGCAAACCTTCGGTATCTTCGGCAGCGCGTTCCCAAATTTCTTTGCTGCTGATGTTGAACATCAAAATGCCGTCATAATACTCCTGCATCAATAATTTGAAGTCGGGGTATTTCTCTTCCAAGCGGCTTTCTTCGTACTCAAACAGTTTATCATCGGCAAAAGCGTAGAATCTGTCATTGAGATTGGCAGGCTGATTTTTGTATTTCTTCAAATAATCAACAAAATCTTTTTGCGTAAAAGCATTGTTTTTGAACGAAAACAGAGGTTTATTCAATTTTTCGGTTTTGACAAAAAAGACGCTGTCAAGCGTAACAGCAGCCGTTTTTTTGAAACTCCGCAAACGGAATTTGCGTATTTTCAAATCATATTCCTCGCGTAATGATTTCTTAAATTCCTGTTGCGCACGCACACTTCTTGCATCAGATTTCAAGCGTTTTTCTATTTCCGCTTTTTTCTCGTCAAAAGGCTCTAATCCTTTTTTATCCAAAACCTTAATAATGTGATAACCATATAACGACTCCGTCAGTTTTGAATATTCGCCCACTTTTAGCGCAAAGGCAGCATTCTCAAAATTCTCGCCCGCGCCGCTGCCGCTCGTGCCAAACCAACCGAGTTCGCCGCCTTTGTCGGCAGTATAAATATGCTCGGAATTGTGTTTCGCCAACAGGGCAAAATCCGCGCCGCTTTTCAGGCTGTCATACACCACTTGCAACACCGCTTTCAACGAGTCTTTTTGCGCTTGCGTTACATTTTGCGGGAAAATCTTCATAATATGCGCCACCTGCACCATTCCCTGCGAAGGTCGGCGGTCGGACACTTTAATAATATGGTAACCAAACTGCGAGCGTATGGGCTGGCTGATTTTGCCCACCGGCGTATTGTAAGCCGCCTCTTCAAAGGGAAGAACGGTTTGAAAACCGGTAATATAGCCCACATCGCCGCCTTTGGCAGCAGTGCCGGTGTCTTCCGAAGTTTCTTTTGCCACTTTGGCAAAATCTTCTTTGTTCAGGCGTTTGCGTATTTCCACCGCTTTTTTGTAAGCCGCGAGGGTGTCTTCGGGCGTACCGGTTTTGGTGCGTATCAAAATATGGCTCACCTTCACCGCCTCTTTCAGGCGGTCATAAGCCTCGCGCACGAGTTTTTCCTCCGTCTTGCTGTCGGTCAGGTAAGGTCTTGCCGATTGCGAACGGTAACTTTTCAGTTCCTCTCGGAAACTCGACAGTGTGTCCAAACCCTGCGCCTTTGCTTCTGCTACTTTGCGTTTCAGGTCGGCATACAAATCGGCGTACTCCCGCAAATCCTGCTTATTAACAGCGGCAGCGGAATTGTTTTTGTTGTAAATGTACTCAAATTCCGATTTGGTAATTTTCTTTCCCGCAACGGTCATCACTACGGGGTCGTTGGTTTGCGCCGACAAATTGCTGCAAAAAGCAAATGCAGCAATGTAAATAATGTATTTTTTCATATCTTTTTTTAGATTTTAGATACAAGAGCCAAGAATCAAGACATTTAAAAAGTCTTGTGTCTTGTGTCTTGATTCTTGGCTCTTAACTCTTGTGTCTATATTAAGTATTCATTCCACCACAAACGTGAATCACTTGTCCGCTCACATAACTCGACAAGTCTGAGGCAAGAAAAAGCGTAGCATTTGCCACATCGTCAGGCGTACCGCCGCGTCTGAGGGGTATTGTTTCGTACCAGCCTTTGCGCACTTCTTCGGACAGGGCGTGTGTCATATCCGTTTCGATAAACCCCGGTGCAATGGCGTTGGCACGAATGCCGCGCGAGCCGAGTTCTTTGGCTACCGATTTTGCCAAACCAATCATTCCGGCTTTCGATGCCGAGTAATTTGCCTGTCCGGCATTGCCCGACACACCCACAACGGAACTCATATTGATGATGCTGCCCGATTTTTGTTTCATCATAATGGGCGTAACGGCGTGGATAAAGTTGAACGCCGATTTCAGATTAACGTTGATGACTGCGTCCCATTGCGCCTCGCTCATACGCATCATTAAGCCGTCTTTGGTAATGCCGGCGTTATTCACCAACACGTCAATGCTGCCAAATTCTTTGGCGATTTCGGCAACAACCGTGTGCGTTTCGTCAAAATTGGCTGCGTTCGAGGCGTAGCCTTTTGCTTTTACGCCGAGTGCAGCGATTTCTTTTTCGGTGTTTTGGGCGTTCTCGTCAATCACGAGGTCGGTAAAAGCGATGTTCGCGCCTTCCGATGCCAATTTGAGTGCAATAGCCTTGCCAATGCCGCGTGCAGCACCGGTTACAAGGGCTGTTTTTCCATTTAATAATCCCATAATTATTGAATAATTGAGTAATTGAATAATGACTGAATAAATGAATAAATGAATAAATAAAAATCCTGCGTTAGCCATTCATTTATTCGTTTATTCATTTATTTTTTCATTTTGATTTTTTTTCGGCTGCAAAGATAGGAATTTATTACCGAATATTCTTACCTTTGCGCTTGCATTTTTTTTAAAGAAACAAAATGAAAGATATTAGTCCCGCATATACCCCTGCCGCCATCGAATTTGCCGCTGTTGCTACCGAAACTTCGGTGTTTTTTGAAAAAGCAAAGTCTTTTGAGAAAACGGATTTTCTGCAACGCACGGCAAAATTGCTTGCATTGCTCTACCTGAAAACGAGTATGCTGCCGGATATTGAACTGCAATCTGACGAGGAACTCGAAGATTTTGTAACCGAGCAGGATTACGAGTTTATACACCAAAGCATCGGCGAACTGTTGGGCGAAAACGATACTTATCTGGAAACTTTTCACCCCGATATGCCGCTGAGCGACACGCCGATTGCCGTGTTTATTTCCGAAGATATTGCCGATATTTACCAGGATTTAAAGAATTTTGCCCTGCGCTATCAAATCGGCAATGAAGAAGTGATGAACGATGCCTTAGCCGTTTGCCGCATCAATTTCCGTGAATTTTGGGGACAAAAACTTGTGAATTGCCTCAGGGCGATACATAATATAATTATGAATTAAGAATGAATATTTATCAAAATACGATAACAAAAGAGGCGGTTGCCGCTTTGCCAAAGGAAAATTTTGAGGGAAAAATCACTATTGTTTCCGATGAAAAAACATTGGGAAAAGTCCTCGCCGCACTCGAAAAAGAAACGGTTGTAGGTTTCGACACCGAAACGCGCCCCGCCTTTGCCAAAGGCAGCCGCAATCAAGTAGCGTTGATGCAGATTGCCACGCAAAACCGTTGCTACCTGCTGCGGCTCTGCAAAATGGGTTTCCCCGCCGCGCTTTTGGATTTTCTCGCCAGCCCCGACATCAAAAAAATAGGTTTGTCGCTCAAAGACGATTTTCACGTATTGCGCTACCGGCACAGTTTTCAGCCTAATCATTTTATTGATTTGCAGAATATTATAAAAAACTATGGTATTGAGGAACTAAGTTTGCAGAAAATTTACGCCATTATTTTCAACAAAAAAATATCGAAAACGCAACGCCTCACCAATTGGGAGGCGGAAGAATTGACCCGCGCCCAACAGGAATATGCCGCGCTCGATGCCTGGGCGTGCCTCAAAATTTATCAGGAACTGCAAACTCTTAACTCATAGTTCTTAACTCAAATGTGGATTTTCCTCGCTCTTCTTTCGGCTGTTTTGCTGGGTGTGTATGATATTTTCAAAAAAATATCCTTGCGCGAGAATGCTGTTATTCCGGTACTTTTTCTGTCCATTCTCACTTCGTCAATCATTCTGTTGCCCATTCACTTGCTGTCCGTTTTCGCGCCCGACACGACAAGCGTTTTTTATGTTCCCGCAGTGGATTTTCGTACCCATTTGCTTATTTTGCTGAAATCGGTCATTGTGCTTGCCTCGTGGCTGTTTGCCTATTTTGCGGTCAAGCATCTGCCCATCACCATTGCCTCGCCGGTAAAAGCCACACAACCGATGTGGACTGTGGTGGGAGCGTTGCTCATTTTTGGCGAACGGCTGTCGGGTTTTCAGGCGGCGGGCGTGGCGGTTATTCTGCTCTCATTCTACCTCTTTTCGGTGGCGGGCGCACGCGAGGGTTTTTCGCTCAAAAACAAATGGATATGGTTTATCGTTTTGGCAACGCTGAGCGGCTCTGCCAGCGGCTTGTTCGACAAATACCTGATGCGGGAATTTCCGCGTTTCACGGTGCAGGTGTATTACACTTATTATCAAGCCATTTTAATGCTCATTATCACACTTGCACTGTGGTATCCGAAACGCAAGAGCAGCACGCCTTTTCGTTGGTGGTGGTCGATTGCGCTGATTTCGTTCTTTTTGGTAACAGCGGATTTTTGTTATTTCTACGCCCTCTCAATGGACGGCTCGCTGATTGCCGTCATTTCCACCCTCAGACGCAGCGGCGTGGTTATTCCTTTCCTTTTCGGCGCGTTGTATTACCGCGAGAAAAATCTGAAATTTAAGATGATTCCGCTTGTGGGGATTTTGATTGGGATATTGTTTTTGTTTTTGGGGAAAGATTGAAAATAGCAAATACCTGCACTATTGCCGATTTGGAAGATATTATCACATAACCATCACATAAGACAGTATTGATTATCAACACATTAACAATAAAGATGCTCTTTTCTATCACATAACCATTACATAAAAATACGTTGATTATCAGCGATTTATATTTTTACAATCCCTATTCTATTACATAACCATTACATAAGATTTTTATGCCCAATAAGGAATATAACTTGCATATTTTCTTGAATTGCTTTCAGGGTCTCCTTCTTTGATTAAATGCTCATCAAGAGTATCCCTTATTATTTTAGAAGCAATTGGATAGTTGTGAGGTTCTATTTCAAATCTGTTGCGCAAAGTTTGGTTGGTCATTTTCTCATTAGACACATACTTCAAACAAGCGTGTTGATAGCAAGCCATTATTTTTTCTTTTTTGCTTAAATCATTGAGTTTTTTGTACTTAAAAATAGTTACTCTTGTTCTGTTTTCAGCGATAATTACATTGATTGGCGGAAGTTGATACAGTTCATTGTTGAAAATAACTTTGTCCATACCACTTCCTTTTTCTTCACAAAAACCAAGTCGCCGCATAAGGTCTGCCAATTTTTCGTTTCGCGAAAGATAGGCATCAATAAAACGGTCGGGCGACACAAGCGGTGTGCCGGAATTGGAAATTTCTATGCGGTCGGTAAAAATTTCTACCATAGGGAAGCCTTTTTCTGTCAGGTCTTGGTGTATCAACGCATTAGCAACCAACTCTCTGATGGCAATTTCGGGGTACATTCGCCTGTCGGTGCGCAGTGCTTTTCCTATTTCTTCGTTGGCAGGCAACTGACTGTTTATCCAATCAATCAACCCGACAAACCCAATGGCATAACCTCTGGCACCAATTTGTTCCCGCTCGGTTTCCACTTTGTTTTTACCTTTGTAAACTATCACACGAACCGATTTGCGTTCTACCGACTCAAAATCTCTCAAATTTTTGGCAAGAAGCAATGCGCCCAATTTAGTAATACCATACGCGGTTTTGGTTTTTGCTATCAAGCCCTCTTCTAAAAACTTTTCAACAACTCCCTGTTGTGTCGAAGGATATGGCATTTTCATCAAATCAAAATAAGTTTCGGCACTCAACAGATTTACTATATCGGAAGACGAAAGATTATCTTTTGCTATTTCTTTTTCAAACGGCGGATTGTCTTTTTTCCAAATTTTTGCCTCTTTTTCGGGAAATTCGCTTAACAAACGAGTAATACTGCCAACACGGATGTACGGTTTATGCAAAAATCCCACAGGTTGTGCTTTTGCAGCAGGAATGCAGAAAAGAGACAGATGGCAATTAGTATCATAATCAAACTCATAAATCGAAAAATCAATTCGTGGATTAAGCCGTGTTGCTAACCAATGCTCCAATTCTTCATTCCCTTTCTTATATAATTTGGCACGAAAAGTTGTTCCCCGTATTTCGTGTGTTTTGTCGTCAATGCCAAAAACTAAATATCCAAAGGGCTGATTTTGAATGCACGCACCATTTGAAAGCGCAGAAATGCGTTCCCCAATTTCTTCGGCAGAATGAAAATTGAGTTTAAACTCAACCCATTCGCTTTCGTGCGGATATTGCAACAAATTATGCAGCAACTCAATCAATCTTGTATTTTCCATATTGCTTTGATAATAAAAATGCAAAAGTACAAAATTATTTCTTTTTTCAAAATTCTTTCACAAATTCCGCTACCGTCAATCTATGCACACCCAAAATGCGAGCAATGGCACTTTTGGACACTTTTTTGTCGAGCAGGTTTTTGATTTCTTGCTCTTTGCCTGTGAGTTTTTTGACTTTTGACTTGCTGCCTTTTGGGCGACCGAGAATAACGCCTTCGGCTTTTTTGCGTGCCAATGCCTCTTTGGTGCGTTGAGAAATGAGGTTGCGCTCGATTTCGGCGGACAAGCCGAAGGCAAAAGCGAGAACTTTGCTGTTAATGTTGTTTCCGAGTTCGTAATGCTCTTTTATGGTAAAAACCATTATGTCTTTTTCCATACAAGTATGCAAAATGCTCATAATCTGCATTAAATTGCGCCCAAGCCGCGACAATTCCGTTACAATCAAAATGTCGCCTTTTTGCATTTTTTCCAAAAGTTCGCCGAATTTGCGTTCGGAAAGTTTTTTGGTGGCACTGATAGTTTCTTCTATCCATTCGTCAATTGGCAGCAATTTTGCGTTAGAGTAATTGACGATTTCAAAATGTTGGTTTTCCGTTGTTTGCTTGTCGGAACTAACCCGAATGTATCCGTAAATCATATTTTATGTGTTTTTATTATGTGATTATAATCTGCAAAATTAGTATAAAAAATAATATAATCATCTTTTACATACAATAATAGTATTATAAAACTATACTATTATTTTATGCTATATTGAGCGATTATTGCCATCATAATGAAATTCTTTGCCAATTTTTGACTTCGGAAAGTTGGGTGATTTTGTCGCCGATTGAACAACAAATCAAAAATAAAATTGAAAAAATCGGAACGCCTTTGAAAGATTGGAATATAAATATTTACAGAGGCATTTTGACAGGATTGAACGAAGCCTTTATTATAGACGGAAAAACAAAAGACGAACTTATCAAAAAATCCCCTAAAAACGCAGAAATTATTCGCCCTATTCTTCGTGGCAGGGATATAAAAAAGTATGGATATGAGTTTGCAGATTTGTGGTTAATATATATTCCGTAGCATTTTCCATTACATAAAAACCCCGATATTACAGGTGCTTCCGAAGAAGCAGAAAAAGAATTTCAAAAACAATATCCTGAAATATATGACCATTTATTAAAATACAAAAAAGAACCTTCTGCAAGAAACAAAGCAGAAACAGGAATACGCTATGAATGGTACGCTTTGCAGCGTTGGGGTGCAAATTATATGGACGATTTTTCTAAACAAAAAATTATATATCCAAATATGACCAAATTTTTGCCATTTGTATTTGACAATCAATGTTTTATGACAAATCAAAAATGTTTTATTATTGTTGGAGAAAATATCGCTTTTCTTACAGCATTTCTCAATTCTTCACTGTTTAAGTATTGCTTTAAAGATAATTTTCCTGAATTATTAGGTGGAACAAGAGAATTGAGTAAAATATTTTTTGATAAGATTCCTGTGTTGAGTATTGATAATGAGACAAATAAGATATTTGAAGCAAAAATATTAGAAGTTCAAAAATTAAAATCAAAAAATATCGAAACCAAAAATAAAGAAATTGAGATTGACAATATGATTTTTGATTT
>JAISJU010000001.1 GCA_031261165.1 Prevotellaceae bacterium | reverse complement strand
ATGACAGGAATAGAATCCACCGTTATCGAATAAGTTTGTACCGCGCCTACGCAATGCGTTGTGTTGTCTTCTACCGTATAATAGAATGTGGTATCGCCTGCGGGCAAGGTTGCTATGGTTGGAACGGCGATTACCGCTGTGCCTGCCGCATCGCTGTACCAACTGATGGTATTGCCCGCAATGATTTTGCTCGGCTCGATGCCGCCGCCTTCGCAGAATGCATCGAGAGGAGGTAACGTGGCGGTGGGCAATGCCAATATCTCTACTTCTACGCTGTCCACACAGCCGTTGGCATTTTCATTTATAATATAAACTGTGCCTGCGCTTACGCCGCTTACTGCACCGCCTGCTACGGTGGCGATGCCGGTGTTGCGGCTTGTCCAAATCGTGCCGTTGTTTGTGCCGCTTACATTAACTGTGCCATTTATGCAAACGCTTGGCGTGGCGGCAAAGGTCGGCAAAGCATTAATGGTTACCTGCACGCTGTCAGCGCAGCCATTGGCGTTTGTATTTATAATGTAAACAGTGCCTGCGCTTACGCCGGTTACTACGCCGCCTGCTACGGTAGCGATGCCGGTGTTGCGGCTTGTCCATATTGTGCCGTTGTCTGCTTTTTTCACATCTACCGTTTTACCGACACAAGCACTTGGCGTGGCAGCAAAGGTCGGCAAAGCGTTAATGGTTACCTGTACGCTGTCAACGCAACCGTTGGTGTTTGTATTCAGAATGTAAACCGTGCCTGCGCTTACGCCGGTTACTATGCCTGTATTATTTACGGTGGCTACGGCGGGGTTGCGGCTTGTCCATATTGCGCCGTTGTTTGCACCTTTCACATCTACCGTTTTGCCTGCACAGGCACTTGGTGTGGCAGCAAAGGTTGGCAAAGCGTTTACCGTTACCTGTACGCTATCAACACAACCGTTTGTATTTTCATTTATAATGCAAACCGTGCCGGCTGCTACGCCGCTTACTACGCCTGCATTGTTTACGGTGGCTATGCCTGTGTTGCGGCTTGTCCATATTGTGCCGTTGTTTGTACCGCTCACATTTACCGTTTTGCCCGGACATACCTGCGGGGCAGCGGCAAAGGTCGGAAGGGAGGCGATGGTGATGTTTGCATCTACGCTAAAAGAGGAACATGCGCCAACTGCCGGAATAGAATAGGTTACGGTATAATCGCCTGCCGTGCTTGCACTCGGATTTATTTCACCGGTAGTTGTATTTACAAAGGTCAGTGTTCCTGTGCCTGTTTTTTTGCTGAATGTACCGCCACTGCCGCTTAAACTTACGGTGGCTGATGTCAAAGTTTTACAATATGGCGAAGCGTCATAAGATATGCTTGCCGTAGGCTGGCTGCTGACAGTTACCGTGCCTGCTGCCGAATTAACTTCGGGGCATACGCCGTTTTGCACTACGGCACGATAATAGGTGGTTGATGTCAGAACTTCGGTAGTAAGGCTTGTCGTTGTATTGGATATATCTGTCGTCCAAGTAGCATTGTCTGTCGAAGACTGCCATTTTACTACATTGCCTGTCTGACCGGTTAAACTCAAATTTGCCGTGCCACCGGAACAGATAGAGGCGTTGCCGACTGTGCCGCCTACTGAAAGGGCATTGATGGTTATGGTTGAGGTTGATGAATAGGCGGTCGGGCAACCGGCACCGTTTTGCACTAAAAATCGGGTAAGCAATTTTCCGCTTGCCGTGCTTGTTATTGTTGTTTGAGATAAAGTACCCAAAACAATATTTGCCCAAGTTGCACCGTTGTCGTAAGATTGTTCACTCTGTACAATCGTTCCGGTGTGTCCGCTTAGGGAGAAATTTACTGTTGTACCTACACAGGCGGTTTCTGTAGCGGGGGATAAGGTGCCGCCTACGGTGGCGGGGCGAACTATCAAACTCCAACTACCTGTTGAATTTTGAGGCGTAGTTTGGCACATATTGTCTTTTGCCCTACGTGTGTAAACGTATGTTCCCGAGGTGGCAGCATCGGTGGCGGGAGGCGTATAAGTTGCGCCTGTTGCACCGGAAATTAATACACCATCTTTATACCAAGAATAAGTTATTGTGCCATCACCACCGGAAGCGGCGATTGTATTACCGATTTCCGTAGGTGTGCCATTCGGACAAATGGTTTCTCCTGTGGTGGCGATTGCCCCTGCATTAAATGCAGGACGAATTGTTACATCGGTTGTTGCCGTACCTTTACAGCCGTTGGCATCGGTTACTTCTACTGTGTAAGTGCCGCCCATTGCTGTGGTTGCTCCTATTCTACTTGGGTTTTGTGTGCTTGCGGTATAGCCGCCGGGACCTGTCCAAGCGTAACTTGTGGCTGCCGTGCTTGTCAAGTTGATGGCTGCACCAACGCACACCGGCGAATTGCTGCCCGCCGTTGGTGTCGGCAGGGTATTTATCGTTATCGTAGCCGCTGCCGAAGGCGTTTCGCCACAACCGACACTGCTCACTACGGCGCGATACATCGTTTCCTGCGTCAAATTGGCGGCAGTGTAGGTAGCAGCGGTGTGGGCAATATTATTCCAAATTGTGCCGCCATTGGTAGAATATTGCCAGCGGGCTATTGTTCCGCTGTGTCCGCTCAATGTCAAGAGGGTGCTGTTGGTACCGGAGCAAACTGCTTTGCCGCCAGTTACTGTTCCGGGTGTAGCACCCGGAGTCATATTCAGTTCTACACTTCTGTTGGCAATACAAAGACCTTTTTCTACCACAAAATAATATGTTCCTTCGTCTGCGGTTGCCATACTTGCTATGCTGTATGCTTTATCATCGTTTTGGTTGCTTGCTTCGCCGCCGTTGGTAATGAAGGGGTCGGCAATGGTTAAACCGCGTTTCCAGCCCCACGTGGCACCGGTTTCGGTTGTTGCGCCCTGCAATATTTGGCTACTGCCCTCACAAACATTAAACGGCGTAGTAGCAGGTGTAATACTGATATTCAAATTTGTACGTCTTTCCAGCGAAAATACTTCCGAAATTGCATCGTTGCCGCAATCAGTCGGGTCCAGCAACGGACTAATGGTTTCTGCCTGCGATTTAACACCCGACAGTTTTGCAACAAAATATCTCGTATTGCCGACAGCCGGCATATTGGCTGCCGTCAATTGGTGTATGGTGTCGTTTAGTATGGCTTGAGGAGTAAGTTTTATCCAAGGTCCATTAGGATTGGCAGAATATAGCCACTGTACCCACACATCAGCACCATTGGCTACGCGATTTTTGATGCTGAAAGGCGCAGATATTTCCAACTTCACCGGCTCGTCTGTGCAGACAGTCTGGCTGCTTTGGCGGGTACTCATATCTATGGTGTTCAAACGAGAATTACATTTAGTTACCACTATGTCGTCTATCAGCAAGTCATTGCCGCTTGCGCCACCGTTTTTGTTGCGCAAACGCAAAGTATATTGTGCCGCTGCGGCAGCAGGCGTTTGAAACTGAATGGAATATTTTCGCCAAACATAACTGTTGTTGTACTCATCATTCGACCTGCCGCCGAAGTTCTGTGTTTCCCCTTGTGCTATCGGAGTTGACATATTAGCACTGTTGAATATTTCAAAATTGATATTTGAGGGGTCTTCCGCGCCCGCAGTTGCTACCGATACATACCAAGCCGAGAGTTCATATCGCGTTGAATTACAAAGTCCGGTCAAATTAAGCGTATAAAAATATTTGTTTACATCTGCTCCCGCATTAATAAACATTGCACCACTATTAGCAAGATTTGAATGTTCATTTACTTGTGTTCTACCTCCCCAATAACTCCAATGAGAATGTGTTACAATAGCATATTCGTCTTCTATCAACTGACAATTATCACCATCATTTGAGGTATAATTATAGGTAGTGGAGCCGTTGGCGGGATTGAGCGGCGAGATGGTTGCGCCGTTGCAATTGGCAGTCGGCGTATATAGCGGAAAATGTTCTTCAAACACCGTCATAGCATCTGATGCCGTACAGCAGAAAGTGCCGGTAACGGTAACATCTTTGTAGCCCCATTCGCCGGTAACGCGGTAGGTTTCGCTTACGCCTTCCGCCGGTACGGTAATTTGTATGATATTAGATGTGGAAGGCAATGTTGTGCTGCCTTTTTTCCAAGTCAAACCGCTGCCTGCCGGGGCAAAGCCCGATGTGGCACGCAAAAAGAGCGTTTCGCCTTCGCAAAGATTAAAATTGGTTTGATTGGCTGCAATAATGTTGCCGTTAGGATTCAGTACATCAAGCACTTTTGGCAGGCAACCAAAAACTTCGATGGACTCTATCATTGTGTAGTTATCGCCGCTGCTTGGTTTTATACGAATTTGAAAACCATTTTCTTCGCCGATGGTAACTGTGCCTTCAAAAACAGCATAACTGCCCGGGCGTATAAGTCCGTTTCTTTGTTGATTGTTGCCGTTCCAGTCCGTGCTGCTTTGGTTATCAGTACAAGTAGCATTCGTTACTTTATGTCTTCCATTGTCTAATTGCCTCCAACTGCCGTCTAAATCTTGTATATCTACATTTACATTATTTCCTTTCTGATTACAGTTCGGCGCATTGTCCGTATTGCCCAAAAGGCGCATTTTAACCCTTATGCAATATTTTTTTTCGTTTGCAATAGTTGTATTATAGGGGCTTAAACCCTTTATTCTGTAAATAAATGCCGGATTTTTATCACTTCTGAGTACAAAATATCCGCCGTTAGATTTCGTTTCGTTGGGCAGTCGGGCAGAGTTTATCGTACTCGGATTACTGACGATGGCGTAGCGGTCGGCAGCCAAATCGCCTGTTGCCGTGTAAGGAATGCCTATATTGCCTGCTATGTCGCCGTTGGCTGCTATCCCTCCGACTGCTTCTCCGAAATTTTGATTGGCTGCACCCACAGCACCATATTTTGTAACATCGTTCAAGTTCCATCTGGCGGGCGTTGTGCCACTGCCTGCGTATGCAAAGTTAACATATCCGACCAAGATGTTACACGCACTGCCGCAAGTAGCACCGGTAGCCGTACCGAATGGCTCTATCGTTTGGGCTGTCGTAATGGCTTGTGCCTTACAGCCACCCGCAAAGTTTGCCACTAATTTATAATAATAGGTAGTGCCTTGTGCCAGACCCGTGTCTTTGTAGGTTAAACTTGTACCGTTCCAGCCTGCAACCGCCGTAGTGATGTTTGTAGGCGATGTGCCTCTGAAAAGCGTGTGGCTCTGCGCACCTGTGGCAAGCGTAAATGACAAACTTGCCGAAGTGAAATCGGGCGCACCGACTGCTATGGTCGGCGTAGATGCCATTGCGCTGGTCGAAGTCGCGAGGATTTTCATATCTGTTGCATAAATAGCAGCAACGCCATTGGCTTTTACGATGAAATTGTAGTTTGTGCCGCCCGACAAATCGGCAACGGTATATGTCGTTCCGGTTACATTGCTTTGCAGCAAAGTTTGATTTCCGCCTGCGGCATCGCACTGATAGATATTGTAATTTGTGGCACCCGTGTATGTTGCCCAGTTAAGTACAATGCTATTGCAGGTTTTTGTGCCTGCGGTGATGGCAACAGGGGGCTGCGTGCTTGTGGGAGCACTGAGACAAATATAGAAATCTTTGATTAAAAGGGCATCGTCAGGGTCTATAAAAGCCGTGCGAAACCAGTTCGCAGAAGCAGCCGTAAGTGGGAATACTACCCAAGTGTCGGTAGTGGTGTTCAATCCTTTTCCGTTAAGCGAAAGCAATTTGCCTGTATTATTTCCCGGCTGAGAGGGCCAGCCATCGGGCGCGGGATAAACATAAGCATTGGTCGCGGTCTTTCCGGTCTTTAATTTTATATTAAATACCAAATACCACTGTCCGGCAACCATATTGGGAGGATTTTGCGAGGGGTTGGAGTTCAGATAGGCAAAATTGTCCTGATTACCACCTGTTTCTGTCGCAGTTGATGTGGAATTGTTTAAATCGTAATAGCCGCCGGACTGCGTGGCACCTCTGCCTTGCCAACTGATGCTGTTGATATTTCCCAAAGCACCATCGTCTATAAAATGGTAAGCCGTTCCCGAGCCGGGTAGCACTTCTCCTGTGGCGTAGGCATTGCCGAAAGTGAAAAACAACAATGCACATAGAACAATACTACATTTAGAATAAGATAAATGTTTCATAATATAAGTTAGATTTAAGGGTTATTCTTATTGTCTGCCCTGCGCTACACACAGGGTTATTATTGTTTGCCCCGTTTTGACTTTGCTCTTTGCACCGCATTTCGGCTTCGCTCAATGCACCGCATTCGGGGACTTTTGTGATTTCTTTGATAGTTATGATAATAAATTACCAACCAAAAATATAAGAATGACTGCCTGTATTAGTTAATAAAAGTGTCAGGTTACCATCATCTTGTTTCCACACTAACAACCAATCGGGCTGTATATGACATTCCATAAATCCCTGATAGTTTTGGCGCAAAGGGTGTGGTTTGTATTCATCGGGCAATTTTCCTTCGGTTGCTAAAATTTCTACTGCTTTTACCAATAATTTGGTGTCTAAACCTCTAAAAAAACAATCAACAAAATCTTTTTTAAAACTGTTAGTAACATCAACAGTATACTTGAATTGCAGACTATTTTTTGTAATAATGCTTTTTACATCTGACTTTTTCATTGCATACACTCTTCTAACAAGTTGGATATATTTTTTATTCTCGTTATTCTGCCGTATTTAATATCTTCCAATGATTGTTCAAAAGGTGTAAGTTGCCTTTCCTGCACCTGCTTTGCGCCTGCTAACAATGCCGTCTGAATAATGCTGTTGAGCAGCACATTCTGTGCATTGTAAGACAATGTTATTGTTGTCATATCTTGCCGGCGCGAAACGTTACCGGCTACTGTGCGTTTTTTTGTCAGTGCTTCCATTGTAACTTTATTTTTAACGCTGCAAATATACAAAAAAAATATTATGACACAAAAAACACAAACAAAAAAACTTTTCGTTTTTTTTCGTACTTTTGCACCTGAATTTTTAGATGGATATGAACGAAGAAGAAAACGAACTCGAAACGACAGAGAACAGCGAAGAAACTGTGCCTTCCGAAAGCCAACATTCGGGCTACAAAGTTCCCGATGCAAAAGACGAAAATATCAAGCATCAACTGACGGGAATGTACCAAACTTGGTTTCTGGACTATGCCTCGTATGTGATTTTGGAACGCGCCGTGCCGCATCTGCACGATGGGCTGAAACCGGTGCAACGCCGCATTTTGCACTCTATGAAACGTATGGACGATGGGCGTTACGGTAAAGTGGCGAACATCGTGGGGCATACGATGCAGTTTCACCCGCACGGCGATGCGTCCATCGGCGGGGCGTTGGTGCAACTTGGGCAGTGCGATTTGCTGATTGACTGCCAAGGGAACTGGGGGAATATTCTCACCGGTGCGCCTGCTGCTGCGCCGCGATACATTGAGGCGCGGCTGTCGAAATTTGCGCTCGATGTGATGTACAACCCCAAAATAACGGAGTGGCAACAATCGTATGACGGCAGAAACAAAGAGCCGGTTACGCTGCCGGTGAAATTTCCGCTGCTGCTGGCGCAGGGCGTGGAAGGTATCGCCGTAGGTTTGGCTACAAAAGTGTTACCGCATAATTTTAATGAACTGATTGATGCCTCCGTTGCCTATCTGCGCGGCGAAGATTTTGCGCTGTATCCCGATTTTCAAACCGGCGGCTCGATAGACGTAGCCAAATATAATGACGGCGAGCGCGGCGGCAGTGTGAAAGTACGCGCGAAAATCAATAAATTAGACAACAAAACACTCGTTGTCAGCGAAATACCATTCGGAAGAACTGCCGAAACATTGATTGATTCCATTGTAAGAGCCAACGACAAAGGCAAAATCAAAATCAGAAAAGTAGATGATTTGACGGCTGCCAATGTGGAAATTCAGATACATCTGCAGCCCGGCACTTCGAGCGACAAAACCATTGACGCGCTGTATGCCTTTACGGATTGCGAAATCAGCATTTCGCCCAACTGCTGCGTGATATATGACAAGAAACCGCGCTTTATGAACATAAAAGAACTGTTGCGACAATCCACCGACCGCACTTTGGATTTGTTGAGAATGGAACTCGAAATACAACGGAAAGAGTTTTTTGAGCAACTTTTTTATGTTTCGCTCGAAAAAATATTTATCGAAAACCGCATTTATAAAGATAAGGAATTTGAAAACAGCACCTCGCAAGACGAAGTGATTTTACATATCGACAAGCGATTGAACGAACTTGTAGGGGCGAAAAACATTTCGCCCTTACTCCGCGAAATTACCCGCGAAGACATTTTGAAACTCTTGGAAATAAAAATGATGCGTATCACGAAATTTGACTCGGATAAGGCAAATGATACGATTATCAGCATCAACAAAAAGATAGAAGAAATTGATTATAACCTCGTGCATATCGTTGATTTTACCATTTCGTGGTTTGAAGAACTGAAACGGAAATACGGCAAAGGCAAAGAACGGCGCACAGAAATCCGCAATTTTGAAAGCATCGAAGTAACGAAAGTGGTGGAGGCAAACGAAAAACTGTTTGTCAATCGCGAAGAAGGCTTTATCGGCACGGGGCTGAAAAAAGACGAATTTGTGGGCAACTGCTCGGATATTGACGATGTGATTGTGTTTTTCAAAGACGGAAAATACAAAATCATAAAGGTTGCCGACAAAATTTTTGTGGGCAAAAACATTCTGTACCTCAGCGTGTTCAAACGGAACGACACGCGCACCATATATAATGTGGTGTATCGCGATGGGCGCGATGGGGCGGCGTACATCAAACGTTTTGCCGTGAGCGGCGTTACGCGCGACAAGGAATATGACATTACGCAGGGCAAACCTGCCTCAAAAGTCCTCTATTTCAGTGCCAACCCCAACGGCGAGGCGGAAGTGATACGCATTGTGCTAAAGCCGAAACTGAGGCTGAAAAACCTGAATGTGGATAAGGATTTTAGCGAAATTGTTATCAAAGGGCGGCAGTCGCAGGGCAATATTTTGACCAAAAACGACATTCACAAAATCACGCTGAAACAAAAAGGCGGCTCTACGCTCGGCGGGCGGCAGGTGTATTTCGACCCCGATGTGCTGCGCCTGAACTACGACAAACGCGGCACTTATCTGGGCGAGTTCCAAAGCGAAGATTTGCTTTTGGTGATTACGAAAAACGGCGAGTTTTATACCACCGGTTTCGATTTGACCAACCATTTTGAAGGCGATATTCTGCGCATCGAGAAATTTGATGAAACAAAAACGTGGTCGGCAGCCCTTTTTGATGCCGAGCAGGGATTCCATTACATCAAGCGTTTTCCGCTCGAGGTTTCCGCCAAACGCACGAGTTTCTTGGGCGAAAATCCGAAATCGGAACTCAAACTGCTGTCGGACACCGCCTATCCGCTTTTCCGCGTGTCTTTTACAGACGGACACGAGGCGCAAGAGATTGATGTAGAGGAATTTATCAGCGTGAAAAGTTATAAGGCAAAAGGCAAACGCATCAGCACCTGGCAGGTGGGCGACATCGAAGAATTGGAGCCGCTGCGCCTCCCCGAAGTGCCGGAAGAAGAGGAAACGGAAGAGGTTTTGCCCGAAGAAGAGGAAAACGAAAACGCTTTGCCTGATGTGGATAGCGGCACGCAGATGAGTTTGTTTTAAGTTTTTCTTTTGAACACAAAATACACAAATCACACAAAATGACACAAATCTTATAGAAAAGAATTTGTGTATTTTGTGTTCTTTGTTTTAAGTTTTTCTTTTGAACACAAAATACACAAATCACACAAAATGACACAAATTCTTTTCTATAAGATTTGTGTCATTTTGTGTGATTTGTGTATTTTGTGTTCAAAGTATAATAAAGATTAATCTTTTTTTAGCGTATCTTAGCCCCCACCCGCGTTTCCAAATTCCCAATCAACTTATTCATTATGCCGTCTATTTGGCTATCCGTCAAAGTTTTTGTTTCATCTTGCAGAATGAAACTAACGGCATAAGACTTCTTGCCGCTTTCGAGGTTTTTGCCCTGATAGACATCAAACAAAGTAACCTCTTTGAGCAGTTTGCGCTCGGTTTCGTAAGCGATTTTTTCTATTTGGGCAAACTCCACGCTTTGGTCGAGCAGCAGCGAAAGGTCGCGTTTCACTTCGGGGTATTTGGGAATATCCGCAAAGGTGGTTTTGTGTTTCCGCGCCTCTTTCAAAAGAGCATTCCAAGTGAAATCGGCGTAAAAAACTTCATTTTCTATATCAAACGCTTTCAGTTGTTTTTTGCTGACAATGCCGAAGACGCCGAGTTGTTTTCCGCCGCGCGTGTGTATCGTTTGCGCCTCGCTCAGCAATTCGTCAGTGTATTCGCCAAAAACCAAATTGCCGAAACCCAAACGGCGCAAAACGTTTTCCACCTGCGCTTTGAGTTCGTATATGGTCGTTTTTTCCTCACGGCGCACCCACGAGGCAGCGGTTTTGTTGCCGGTTGTCCAAAGTGCCAAATGCAGTTCTTCGGAATAAGCATTTAGCGGGTTTTCATCGCGTTTGTCTGCGGTAAAACGGCTCGTGTTGCCAAATTCATAAAACTTCAAATCGGCGTTACGGCGATTGACGTTGTAGGCAATGCTTTCCAAACCACCGAAAAGCAGGGTTTGACGCATCACGCTCAAATCCGCGCTCAACGGATTGATGATTTTCACCGCTTTTTCTATCGGGAAAGTCGCCAAACCCTCGTAATACGCGCTTTTGGTCAGCGAGTTGTTCATTATCTCGTTGAAACCGGCGGCAGTGAGTTGCTCGGCAATGATTTGCTGCAAACGGTGGCTGTCCGGCTTAACGGAATATGATAAAGAAGATTTTACTTCGTCATCGGGCAATACATTATTATATCCGTAAATGCGCAAAATGTCCTCAATCACATCAACATCTTGCTGCACATCAACGCGGTAGGTGGGAATGGAAAGCAGGAGTTCATCGGCATTTTCAGAAATAATATCCATTTCCAATGCTTTTAATATTGATTTTATTTCGGCAGCGGAAATTTCTTTGCCAATCAGCGTATTGATTTTTTTGTAAGTAACAGCAACCTTTTTCGGCTCAATCTTTTGCGGATAACTGTCCAAAATCTCGCTCGAAATCGTGCCGCCCGCCACTTCTTGGATAAGCAGCGCGGTGTATTTCAGGATATAAAGCGTGTTATTCGGGTCGCAGCCGCGCTCGTAGCGAAACGAGGCGTCTGTGTTCAAACCGTGTCGGCGAGCGGTTTTCCTGATGCTCACAGGATTGAAGTACGCGCTTTCGAGGAAAACATTTTTGGTCTGTTCGCTCACGCCGCTGTGCAAACCGCCGAACACGCCGCCGATACACATTCCGCCCTCAGCACTGCAAATCATCAAATCGTCTGCGCTCAATGTGCGTTCCGTGCCGTCAAGCGTGGTGAATTTCGTGCCTTCGGGCAGGTTTTTCACAATAACGTGCTTGTCCGCGATTTTGTCGAGGTCGAAAGCGTGCAACGGCTGCCCCAATGAATGAAGAACGTAGTTCGTAACATCAACCACATTATTAATCGGTCGCAAACCGATGGTTTTCAAGAAATTTTGCAGCCACGCCGGCGATTCTTTTACCGACACGCCCGCAATCGCCACGCCTGAGTAGCGCGGACAAGCGGCGGTGTTTTCCACCGTCAATTTTACCGGCAAATCGTGGTTGTCGATTTTAAAATTTTCCACGCTCGGGGCGGCGAGTTTCACCGTTTTATCTTTTTGCGAGAGGAACGCCGCCAAGTCGCGTGCCACACCGAAATGTGAGGCGGCATCAATGCGGTTAGGCGTAATATCCACCTCAATAAGCGTGTCGTTCTGTACATTATAATAATCCTTTGCGAGCGTTCCCACAGGCGTATCAAGCGGCAGTTCAATAATCCCCGCGTGGCTCTCCCCCACCCCGATTTCGTCTTCGGCGCAAAGCATTCCAAAGGATTCTTCTCCGCGAATTTTCGAGCGTTTGATGGTAAAATTTTCCTCGCCCTGATACAGTTTCGTGCCGATGGTTGCCACTACGACTTTTAAACCCGCGCGGCAGTTGGGCGCACCACAGACGATTTTGAGCGGCTCACCCTCGCCGATATTTACCGTTGTCAGGTGCAAATGGTCGGAGTTCGGGTGATTTTCGCAAGTCAGCACCTCGCCCACAACAAGCCCTTCAAGCCCGCCTTTGACGGTTTCCACTTCTTCCACCGCGCCCACTTCCAAGCCGATGGAGGTTAATATTTTTGCCGTTTCTGCGGCGGGCAAGTCAATGTTGATGTATTGTTTCAACCAATTATAGGATATGTTCATTATGATTGATAATTTATTTTGAGAGCGCAAAGGTAATGATTTTTCCGAAAAATACAGGAAGCTGTTTTAAGTTTTATTTTCTTCGTGCCTTTGTGTCTTCGTGTCTTCGTGTCTTCGTGTTTAGTATTTTGCCGCTTGCGGCTTTTTTATACTAAACACGAAGACACAAAGGCACAAAGACACGAAGAAGTAAATATTCAAGATTTTTACTTTTGGAGTGATGATATAAAATCAAAACAATTTCTAAAATTCAGTCTCGTTTTTGCATTTTCCTGTCATTTTGTCAGTATCATTACAATATTTTCCGTACATTTGCACTCAAATTTCAAATAACGGTCTAATATCTAAATTAACAGCCTGATATGAAAGACATTCAAGCAATTAAACAACGTTTCGGCATTATCGGAAACTCGCCGTCATTGCTCAGGGCGATTGACGTGGCAATGCAAGTTGCGCCAACGAATATGAGCGTGCTGATAACAGGTGAAAGCGGCGTGGGCAAAGAGAATTTCTCGCAAATTATCCACCAGTACAGCCAGCGCAAACACGGCAGTTACATCGCCGTGAATTGCGGTGCGATACCCGAAGGCACTATTGACTCGGAACTGTTCGGACACGAAAAAGGCTCATTCACCGGTGCGCTTGCCGACCGCAAAGGCTATTTTGAAGTAGCAGACGGCGGTACGATTTTCCTCGACGAAGTGGGCGAACTGCCTCTCGCCACGCAGGTACGCCTCCTGCGCGTACTCGAAACCGGCGAGTTTATCAAAGTCGGCTCGTCTAAAACGCTAAAAACCAACGTGCGCGTCATCGCCGCTACCAACCTCGATATGCAGCAGGCAATCCACAACGGGCGTTTCCGCGAGGATTTGTATTATCGGCTCAATCAGGTATCTATCTACGTGTCGCCCCTGCGCGAGCGGCGCGAGGACATTGTGATTTTGTTCCGCAAATTCGCCGCCGATTTTGCCGAGCAATACCGTATGCCCCCCGTGCGTTTGACGGAAGAGGCGCAGCATCTTTTGCAAAATTACTATTTCCCCGGCAATATCCGCCAACTGAAAAATATTGCCGAGCAGGTGTCCGTCATCGAGGAAAGCCGCGAGATTGATGCGACCTGCCTGAAAAAATATCTGCCCGAAAGCAAGCACGACAAACTGCCCGCGCTTTTTGTGGGCAACCGCGAACAAAAAACCTTTGCCGATGAGCGCGAAATTCTCTATCAGGTGCTTTTTGATATGAAAAAAGATATGAACGAATTGAAGAAAATCGTTCATCACTTGCTTGCCCAAAACAACGACACAAGTTTCAACGAAATAAAAATCCACCCCGCGTCTTTTTCTGCATCGGAAGAAAAAATATCGAACATTGAGGACACGGAAAGTTACGATGTGGAGGACACGCTTTCGCTGGAAGAAATCGAGAAAGACGTTATCCGCAAAGCCCTTGACAAGCACAGCGGACGGCGCAAAGATGCCGCGCAGGATTTGCAAATCTCGGAACGGACTTTGTATCGAAAAATTAAAGAATATGGGCTGTAATTTTTACCACTCAATCGGTTGCAAGCCTTTCTCCACCAAATACTGATTTGCCAAACTAAAATGTTTGCAGCCGAAAAATCCGGCATAAGCCGAGAGCGGCGAGGGGTGTACGGCTTTCAGTATTTTATGTTTCGCGGGGTCTATCACCATTCCTTTGCGCTGTGCATACGAGCCCCAAAGCAGAAACACGATATTTTCCCTCTCTTCGGCAAGAATTCTAATCGCAGCATCGGTAAAAGTTTCCCAACCTTTGCCCTGATGCGAGCCTGCCAAATGGGCGCGAACGGTCAGCGTGGCGTTGAGCAGCAGCACGCCCTGTTGTGCCCAGCGTTCCAAGTTTCCGCTTGTCGGCGTGGGCGCAGCCAAATCATCGGAAATTTCTTTGAAAATATTAACCAGCGATGGCGGAAAACGTACACCGTTATTCACCGAAAAACAAAGTCCGTGCGCCTGCCCGATGCCGTGATAGGGGTCTTGCCCGAGAATGACCACTTTTACCTTGTCAAAAGGACACTGGTCAAAAGCATTGAAAATCAGTTTGGCAGGCGGAAAAACAGTAGTCGTTGCATACTCCTGCTTTACAAAATTGACCAAATCCGCAAAATACGGCTGGTCAAACTCATTTTGCAAACGCGATTTCCAACTTTCTTCTATTTTTACTTCCATAGATTTTTTTTGATTTGAGATATGCGATTTGAGATTTGCGACAGTCGCATATCGCAAATCGCATATCTATTTATTTCAGTTTCTTCTCAATTTCTTCAACAACACCTTTTATTTTTTTGTCCCTGCTCATCTGTTCTTTGATGTAATTGCAGGAATACAGCACGGTGGCGTGGTCGCGGTTGCCGATTTTCGAGCCGATGAGTTTAAGCGAATGGTTGGTATGCTCTTTGCAGAGGTACATTGCCAACTGACGCGCAAAAACAAGTTCTTGCTTGCGGGCTTTGCTCATCAGTTTTTCCACATCAATTTCCAAATGGCGGCACACCGTTTCGCGTATTTTTTCTACGGTCAGCACTTCGGGCGTGAGGCTGACGATTTTGCCCACCACCTTTTCCGCCAATTCTATATCAATGTTTTTGCCTTCGATAATGGAGTTTGCCTGCAACGAGATGATGATGCCTTCCAAACAGCGGTTTTCGGTAACGTGTTCGGCAATAAAATCTATCACTTCCGCAGTGATTTCAACGCCCTCATCGCTCACTTTTTTGTTCAAAATGGCTTTGCGCAGTTCCAGGTCGGGTGCGTTTATTTCGGCATTCAAACCGGCTTTGAAACGCGAAATCAGTCTTTCCTCAAAATCACGCAATTCAACAGGCGAACGGTCTGACGTGAAAACCAACTGTTTGCCCGACATTTGCAAAAAATTAAATATGTGGAACAGCGCATTTTGCGTACCTTTTTTAGTAGCAAATTCTTGAATATCGTCTATAATCAACAAGTCTATTTGCTGATAAAAATTCAGGAAACTATTTACTTCATTGCTGAGAGACGCCGTTGTAAATTGTTGTTGAAACAAATGAGCGGACACATACAGCACTTTTATTTGCGGATTAAAGGCTTTTGTTCTCAATCCAATAGCGTGGCAGAGGTGCGTCTTCCCCACCCCGCAATTACCGTGAATAAACAGCGGGTTAAACGCCGTTTTGCCCGGTTTTTCGGCTACGGCAGTTCCCGCAGCGCGTGCCAAACGGTTGGTTGCACCTTCGATATAATTCTCAAACGTATAATTCGTGTTCAGGTAGGACTCGAAATCGGCAGACACAGGTTTAACGCGGAAAGGCGTGTCGTCTTTCTTATTGTTCTTTTTCTCGGGTAATTCTTTACCCGGATAAGTAACGCCGCTATTTGTTGTTTTATCTACCAAAATACTATACATTAATTTTGTACCTTTACCCGCCACGCGAAAAATCGTATTGCGCAGCAAACTCACATAATGTTCTTCGAGATACTCAAAATAAAATTGACTTGGCACCTGAATGGTAAAATTGCCGTTCTCGAATTTCAATGGAACGATGGACAAAAACCACGTTTTATACTCCGCCTCGCTCACATTATCTTTAATAATGTCAAGACATTTATTCCATAAAACCGTATGATTATCAGACTGTATCATAATTTCAAAATATTTTCCCCTTATGCTTTTTTGTTCGTACAAAATTCAAACAAAAAAACTGAAAAAAAAATTGGTTTTTTATTTTGTGGAATGAAAAATATTTTGTATCGAAACACGAAAATTTATTTGTCTGAAAACTACCGCGTTATTGTTTTTTTGGAAATAACACTGCTTGTTTTAAAGGTTTTTATCCACCCTACCCTAAAAAGGGTATTCCCATTTTATAAAAAAAATAACTGTCCCATTTTTAGCATCTTCCGACTAAGTTAATCGAAGTTAAAACATTTTATTTAGAGAAATTCTAAACAATGGGGGCTTGCGTTACTTTTTTTCCGACTTCCCAAACACCGAAAAATGCACATAGCGTTTCGGATTTTGTTTGAAGTCAATCATCAGTAAATCAGCATCATTCACCGTAGTGTTCAGTTTGTCGTACAAAGCCTTATCGTTTATCAACAAGCCGAGCGTGCCGTAGCCCTTGTCGATTTTGGTGGTTATGTTGCTGATATTTTGGAGCGTACTGTCAAGTTTATTTAATGTGCCGGCGATATTGGCATTGTCCAAATCTGTGGTGGTAGAATTCAAATTTCCGGTGATGGCTTTCACGTCTTTTAAGATGACCGGCAGGTCGCTTTGCAACACTTTTTTGAGTTCTGCCGTTATTTGTTCCAAATTCTTACCGCTGGTTTCGAGCGATTGCAGGGTGTTGTAAATGGACTGGTTTTGTGCCAGCAAACGATAGGCTATCAGCAGGGAATCTGCTTGCGGAATAATGCCTTTGACGCCCGGCACGATGTTTTCGGTAACATCGTCCATCAATCCCCGCGCAACGGAAGATGCGATGGTGTCGCCCGTGTGGTACAACTCTGTTTGGGTTTTGTCCAAGACGATGCGAATGGTTTTTCCGTCGAGCAGCCCGTTGTCGAAGAGTTCGAGGCGTGAGCCGTGCGGGATTTTCAGGTCGTTGTCGAGCGACACGCGCACCGTAAAGGGCTTTGCCTTTGAGAAGTCGTATTCAATGTCGTTGATTTGCCCTACTTTGTAGCCTTCTATCAACACAGGGGCGGATTTTTCCAAGCCGTCTAACGCCGCGTATTCTGCGTAATAACTGTTGGTCGGAATAAAAATATTAAACCCTTTCAGGTAATTTACCCCGAAAAACAGGGCGAAAAAACCGACCACTACCATTACTCCTACTTTGATTTCTTTTGATATTTTCATTTTTAAGTATATTAAAATAATTGTTGTAACACTTACAAACTTTGCGTCTTCGCGCCTTTGCGTCTTTGCGTTTAGTATAAAAGAGCCGCAAGCGGCGGAAAAATACTAAACGCAAAGGCGCGAAGACACAAAGACACGAAGAGAAATATAAAATTGTTTTTTAATCATCATTTATATGATTTTATTTTTGCCGTTTGCCATCTACAAAGGTAATGATAAACGCGCCGTTAAAATTTTTGCGAGCCTCTTTCATCAGTTTTGCTGCCTCGTTTTTGTCGGCGGTTTCGCCGTAAGTGTATTTATACACGCCGTTTTCCTGATAATAATCGATGTTTTGCAAGCCTTTGAAACGCGAATTGTTGGATTTGAGCAACTTTTTTTCCGTCAAAATCTGTACCTTATATACTTTTTGCCCTTTGGCGTAGGTTTTGGTTTCGGCAGCGGTTTCTTCGGTTGTGTCTTCTTCTACTTTTGTTGCGGGGGCGGCGGGTGCGGCGTTGTTTTTGGCTGTGTTATTGGCGGGGGGCGGCGGCGCGGATTTCTTGTCAAACTCGGTTTTGAAATCTACAAATGCGGCGTAAATCGCATCTGCCAATG